>NZ_CP091716.1:3343333-3645166 GCF_022009635.1 Variovorax paradoxus | reverse complement strand
GCCGACCCTCAGGAAGTTGTCGGGAACCGCCTGCGCCCACAGCGGCGCGCAGGCACAGACGACGAGAAATGACCGGGCGAAAAATGGGTGTCTCATTGAGCGAAAGTCATAGGGCAACGGGAACTTTGCCACCTCAACGCGCACCCCTGGTGACCAGACCGCGAGCTTCCGCAAGTTTTGTAACTTAGTGTCAAACCATAAGTAAATCTGGCTCAACGGGCCCTTAACGCCTTCAGAATCGGCCCTGTTACAAATTCATCGTTGTAGAAATGACTCAAGTTCCCGCTCGCACCGACAAGATCGTGATCGTCGACGACGACGCCCGCATCCGCGACCTGCTGCGCCGCTACCTGACGCAGGAAGGATTCGAAGTGATCGTGGCCGAGGACGGCAAGGCGCTCAACCGAATCCTGTTGCGCGACACGGTCGACCTGATCGTGCTCGACCTGATGATGCCCGGCGAAGACGGCCTCTCGGTCTGCCGCCGGCTGCGCGCCGCCAACGATCGCACCCCGATCATCATGCTCACCGCCAAGGGCGAGGATGTGGACCGCATCGTCGGCCTCGAAGTCGGCGCCGACGACTACCTCGGCAAGCCTTTCAACCCCCGCGAACTGCTGGCCCGCGTGCACGCCGTGCTGCGCCGCCGTCCGCCGCTGGAGGCGCCCGGCGCGCCCTCCACCGAGAACGAGACCGTCACCTTCGGCCCGTTCGCCTTCGATCTCGGCTCGCGCACCCTGAAGAAGGATGGCGAAGAACTCTCGCTGACCACCGGCGAGTTCGCGATGCTGAAGGCGCTGGTGCGCCATCCGCGTCAACCGCTGTCGCGCGAAAAGCTGGCCCAGCTGGCGCGCGGGCGCGAGTTCGAGCCCTTCGACCGCAGCCTCGACGTCCAGATCTCGCGCCTGCGCAAGCTGGTCGAGTCCGACGCCGCCGCGCCGCGCTACATCCAGACCGTCTGGGGCGTGGGCTACGTGTTCGTGCCGGACGGCACGGCCTGACGCCCCGTTGAAAGGTGGCCATCGGCCAACCCGCCAGACCAGGCCTGGTCCAGGAGGACGGCGCGCAGGTCACGATGCCGAGCCCGCTCGAGGCGAGCGCGCAGCGTGACCGACGCCCCGGCCTCAAGCTGGGCTTCAGCCTCTTCTGGCGCACCTTTTTCCTGCTCGCGCTGCTGCTGATCGGCTGCACGGTCGCGTGGTTGCAGACTTTCCGCTCGCTCGAATACGAGCCCCGCGCGATTCAGACCGCGCACCAGATTGCCTCGCTCGTGAACCTCACGCGCGCGGCGCTGGTGTATTCGGACGCGATCACCCGGGTCTCGCTCATCAAGACGCTGGCCGACCAGGAAGGCGTGCGCATCCTGCCGCGCGAGCCCAACGACCGCTTCGAGCCCTACACCAGCGGCGCGCTCGACCTGCGCGTGACCGAGGAGCTGATCGACCAGCTCGGCGAAGGCACCACGGTGGCCAGCCGTGTGAACGACGAAGCGGGCCTGTGGATCGGCTTCACCATCGAGAGCGACACCTACTGGCTGCTGCTCGACCCCACGCGCTTCAGCCGGGTGGGCGGGCGCACCTGGCTGGTCTGGCTGAGCACGGCGATGGCGCTGTCGCTGGCCGGGGCGGCGCTGATCACGCGGCTCATCAACCTGCCGCTCAAGCAACTGTCGCGCGCGACCATGCAAGTGCGCGAGGGCGAATACGAAGCCCACCGGCTCGACGAACGCGCCCGCACCAACGAGATCCGGGCCGTGAACATCGGCTTCAACCGCATGGCCGACCAGCTCGCCAAGATCGAGCAGGACCGCGCCATCATGCTGGCCGGCATCTCGCACGACCTGCGCACGCCGCTGGCACGCCTGCGGCTAGAAACAGAGATGAGCGTGGCCGACGAAGACGCGCGCGATCACATGGCCGCCGACATCGCCCAGCTCGACGCGATCATCGACAAGTTCCTCGACTACGCGCGGCCCGACCATGTCGATCCGCGCCCGGTGCTGCTGCGCGACGTGGTCGATGCCTGCACCTACGCCGTGCAGGACTACGAGGAGATGAACATCACCGTCGACGTGCCCGCCGATCTGCGGGTGCTGGGCGACGAGGTCGAGCTCACGCGGGTGATTTCCAACCTGGTCGAGAACGCGCGGCGCTACGGCAAGACGCCCTCCACCGGCGTGGCCGACGTGACGATCCAGGCGCAGGCCAACAACGACGCGGTACTGATCAAGGTGCGCGACCACGGCGCGGGCGTCGAGCCCGCCCTGCTCTCACAGCTGACCAAGCCCTTCTTTCGCGGCGACACGGCCCGCACCTCGGCGGCCGGCGCTGGCCTGGGCTTGTCGATCGTGGCGAAGAACATCGAGCGCATGGGCGGCACCTTCGCGCTGACCAGCACCCCGGGGCGCGGCCTCGCGGCCCACATACGGATGCCGCGGGCGATGCCTACGAGCGCCGGCAAACCCGGCGAGTCGCAGGGCGGCAAGAAGCCGACCTGAACACCGGCGCCGCGTCAGCGGTGGAGCAGAACGGCCGCGCGCGCTTCCATCGCGCGGCCTTCGCCCACCGGACCCAGCTTCTCGGCTGTCTTGGCCTTCACGTTCACCTGTTCCAGTGTCACGCCCAGCGTGTCGGCGATGCGCTGGCACATGAGCGGAATGTGCGGCGCCAGCTTGGGCGCCTGCGCGATCACTGTGCTGTCGACATTGCCGATCTCCCAGCCTGCAGCGCGCACCCGGCGCGCCGCCTCGGCCAGCAGCACCGACGAATCGGCGCCGCGGAACTGCGGATCGGTGTCCGGAAAGTGCCGCCCGATGTCGCCCAGCCCGGCGCCGCCCAGCAGCGCGTCGGTGATGGCGTGCAGCAGCACGTCGGCGTCCGAGTGGCCCAGCAGGCCGGTGGAGTGCGGCACGTCGATGCCACCCAGGATCAGCTTGCGCCCCGCCACCAGCTGGTGAACGTCCCAGCCCTCGCCGATGCGGATGTTGAAAGCGCTCGTCATGCCATGCCCTTCTTGCGGCCGAGCAGCACGGCCTCGGCCAGTGCGAAGTCTTCGGGGTAGGTCACCTTGAAGTTCTGCGCGCTGCCCGGCACCAGCAGCGGCGACAGGCCGATGGCCTCGATGGCGCCGGCCTCGTCGGTCACGGCATCGCCGATGCGCTCCAGCGCGTCGAGCAGCATGCCGATGCGGAACATCTGCGGCGTCTGTGCGAGCCACTTGTCGGCGCGCGGCAGTGTCTGGGCCACGCGGCTTTCGGTGGTCGACACCTTCAGCGTGTCCGCCAGCCGGTGGGCCAGCAGGCCGCCCACGGCGTCGTGCTCGCAGGCGGCGATCAGCGCCTCGATCTGGCTGGAACTGACGAGGCAGCGCGCCGCGTCGTGCACCAGCACCCAGTCGTGCGCGCCGGCGCCCTTCTGGCGCAGCGCCGCGAGGCCGTTGCGCACCGTGGCCGCCCGGGTCAGGCCGCCCACGCGCAGCAGGTATTCGTTCTCGGCGGGAAAGCGCGGCAATGCGGCATCCACGTCGCGGTCGTCCGGCGACACCACCAGCGCCAGCCCCGCGAAGCGGCCCGACAGCGCCCGGAAGGCCTCCAGCGTGTGGGCCACCATCGGCAGGCCGGCCAGTCGCTGGTACTGCTTGGGCTGGGTGGACTGCGCATGGCCCGCGCGGTGGCCGGAACCGGCGCAGGGGATCAGCACGAAAAGTCGGGAAGAAGACATGAGGTCCTGTACGGGCGGGCCAATGGCCGACAAGCGGATGAAGGGCCGCCATTCTAGAATTGCCCTTCGCACACCCCTCGCCAGCCGGCGCGGGGTGTTGTGCATTTCCTAAGCGTTCCATGGACCTCCCCCACCTCACGGCGGGCAAGCGTTTCACGCTGCCGCGTCCCCCGTTGTCGGCCGATGCACTGCTGCTGGCGCAGCTGGCCATGCGCGAGAAAGCTGCCGGGCGCGCCACGGCGATGTTCACCGCCGATGCCAACGACGCCCAGCGCCTGATCGACGAAATCGCCTTCTTCGCGCCCGAGCTGCGCTGCGCCCTGTTCCCCGACTGGGAGACGCTGCCCTACGACAGCTTCTCGCCCCACCAGGACCTGATCAGCGAGCGCCTGGCCACCCTCTGGCGCATCAGCCAGAAGGAGGCCGACGTGGTGCTGGTGCCCGCCACCACCGCGCTCTACCGGCTCGCGCCACCGGCCTTCCTGGCCGGCTACACCTTCCATTTCAAGGCCAAGCAGAAGCTCGAGGAATCGAAGCTCAAGGCCCAGCTCACGCTGGCCGGCTACAGCCATGTGACGCAGGTGGTGAGCCCCGGCGAATACGCGGTGCGCGGCGGGCTGATCGACCTGTTCCCCATGGGCTCGCCGGTGCCCTTCCGCGTCGACCTGTTCGACGACGAGATCGACTCCATCCGCACCTTCGACCCCGACACCCAGCGCAGCCTCTACCCCGTGCCAGAAGTGCGTCTGCTGCCGGGGCGCGAGTTCCCGATGGACGAAGACGCGCGCGGGCGCTTCCGCGGCCGCTGGCGCGAGCTGCTCGAGGGCGATCCGACCAAGAGCCGCATCTACAAGGACATGGGCAACGGCGTGGCAACGGCCGGCATCGAGTACTACCTGCCGCTGTTCTTCGACGAGACGGCCACGGTGTTCGACTACCTGGGACCCGACGCCACCGTGGTGTTGCACGGCGACCTGGAACCCGCGTTCCAGCATTTCTGGCAGGACACCAACGAACGCTACCGCCTCGTGCGCGGCGACCCGGAGCGCCCCGCGCTGCCGCCCGAGGCGCTGTTCCTGAACGCCGAGCAGTTCTACCAGCGCGCCAAGCCGCACGCACAACTTGCCATTCGCGGCGACGTCCCCACCGAGGCACCCTACGCCGAGTTCGACAGGCTGCCGCCTTTCGCCGTGGTGCGCGGCGCCGAAGACCCGCTGGTCGGCCTCAAGGCGCACATCGCGAAGACGCCGCACCGCGTGCTGCTGATCGCCGAAAGCGACGGCCGCCGCGAGAGCCTGCTCGACTTCCTGCGCGCCAGCGGCGTGAATCCGCCGGCCTTCGACTCGCTGGCCGAGTTCGAAGCCTCGGCCGACGAAAAGGTCGGCATCGCCACCGCCGCGCTGGCCTCGGGCTTCGCCTGGCGCGAGCAAGGCATCGACCTCGTCACCGAAACCGAGCTGTTCGCCACCGCGCCCACCACGCGCCGGCGCAACAAGAAGCAGGAGCAGGTCAGCGACGTCGAAGCACTCATCAAGGACCTGTCGGAGCTGAATGTCGGCGACCCGGTGGTGCACACGGCGCACGGCATCGGCCGCTACCGGGGCCTGATCCACATGGACCTGGGCCAGGGCACCGACGCCGAAGGCAAGCCGCTGCTGCAGGAAATGCTGCACCTGGAGTACGCCGACAAGGCCACGCTCTACGTGCCCGTTTCGCAGCTGCACCAGATCAGCCGCTACACCGGCGTCAGTGCCGACGAGGCTCCGCTGCACAAGCTGGGCTCCGGCCAGTGGGAAAAGGCCAAGCGCAAGGCTGCCGAACAGGTGCGCGACTCGGCCGCCGAGCTGCTCAACATCTACGCCCGCCGCGCCGCGCGCGAAGGCCATGCCTTCCGCTACTCGCCGGCCGACTACGAGGTATTCGCCAACGACTTCGGCTTCCAGGAAACCGCCGACCAGAAGGCCGCGATCCACGCCGTGGTGCAGGACATGATCTCGCCCCAGCCCATGGACCGCCTCGTGTGCGGCGACGTGGGCTTCGGCAAGACCGAGGTTGCGTTGCGCGCCGCCTTCATCGCCGTGACCGGCGGCAAGCAGGTGGCCTTCCTCGCGCCGACCACGCTGCTGGCCGAGCAGCACTACCAGACGCTGGTCGACCGCTTCGCCAAGTGGCCGGTGAAGGTGGCCGAAATGAGCCGCTTCCGCTCGGCCAAGGAAATCACCGCCGCCGCCAAGGGGCTGGCCGAGGGCCAGGTCGACATCGTGGTCGGCACCCACAAGCTGCTTTCGCAGTCGGTCAAGTTCAAGAACCTTGGCCTGCTCATCATCGACGAGGAGCATCGCTTCGGCGTGCGCCACAAGGAGGCGATGAAGGCCATGCGCGCCGAGGTCGACGTGCTCACGCTCACCGCCACGCCGATTCCGCGCACGCTGGGCATGGCGCTCGAAGGCCTGCGCGACCTGAGCGTGATCGCCACCGCGCCGCAGCGGCGCCTGGCCATCAAGACTTTCGTGCGCAACGAAGGCACCGGCGTGATCCGCGAAGCCGTGCTGCGCGAGCTGAAACGCGGCGGGCAGGTCTACTTCCTGCACAACGAGGTCGAGACCATCGAGAACCGCCGCCAGAAGCTGGAAGAGATCCTCCCCGAGGCCCGCATCGCCGTGGCCCACGGGCAGATGCCCGAGCGCGAGCTCGAGCGCGTGATGCGCGACTTCGTGGCGCAGCGCTACAACCTGCTGCTGTGCTCGACCATCATCGAGACCGGCATCGACGTGCCGACCGCCAACACCATCGTGATGAGCCGTGCCGACAAATTCGGCCTGGCGCAGCTGCACCAGCTGCGTGGCCGCGTCGGCCGTTCGCACCATCAGGCATATGCCTACCTCATGGTGCCCGACACCGAGGGCCTGACCAAGCAGGCGGCGCAGCGGCTCGACGCCATCCAGCAGATGGAAGAACTGGGCTCCGGCTTCTACCTAGCCATGCACGACCTGGAGATCCGCGGCACCGGCGAAGTGCTGGGCGAAAGCCAGAGCGGCAACATGACGGAGATCGGCTTCCAGCTCTACAACGAGATGCTCAGCGAGGCCGTGCGCGCGCTCAAGGCCGGGCAGGAGCCGGACCTGCTGTCGCCGCTGTCTGTTACCACCGAAATCAACCTGCACGCCCCCGCCCTGCTGCCCGACGACTACTGCGGCGACGTGCACCTTCGCCTGTCGTTCTACAAGAAGCTCGCCACCGCGAAGACGCCCGACCAGATCGACACGCTGCTCGAAGAAATCGTCGACCGCTTCGGCAAGCTGCCGCCGCAGGCGCAGACGCTCATCGACACGCACCGCCTGCGCGTGCTGGCGCGGCCGTACGGCGTGGTGAAGGTCGATGCCGCGCCCGGCATCATCAATATCACCTTCAAGAAAGACCCGCCGGTGGATGGCATGGCCATCATCCAGCTGATCCAGAAGAACAAGCACATCAAGCTGGCGGGCAACGAAAAGCTGCGCATCGAGCGCGAACTGAAAGAACCCAAGGAACGGGCCCAGATGGTGCGCGACGTGCTGCGCAGCCTGGGCCAACCCACCGTCAAGGAAAACGTCACCGCATGAGCGCCACCCAAGAAATCTCCCCCGGCCTGGTCATCCAGCGCGTGAAGCCACCGCTGAAACTGGCCGACTTCAAGCTGATCGCGTTCGACATGGACTCGACGCTGATCAACATCGAATGCATCGACGAAATTGCCGACGCTGTCGGCAAAAAGGCCGAGGTGGCCGCCATCACCGAAGCCACGATGCGCGGCGAGATCAAGGACTTCAAGGAAAGCCTGCGGCGCCGCGTGGCCCTGCTGAAGGGCGTGCCGGTCGAGGCGCTGCAGCAGGTGTACGACGAGCGGCTGAAGCTCAACCCCGGCGCGAGCGAGCTGGTTGCGGCCTGCAAGAAGGCGGGCCTCAAGGTGCTGCTGGTGTCGGGCGGCTTCACCTTTTTCGCGAACCGCGTGAAGGAGCGCCTGGGTATCGACTTCGCGCGCTCCAACCTGCTCGACGAAGCCGACGGCAAGCTCACCGGAGAGGTCGTCACGCAAAGCTGGGGCGACATCTGCGACGGCGCCGAGAAGCGCCGCACGCTGCTCGAGGTGGCGTCGCTCATGGGCATCTCTGCGCAAGAGACCATCGCCGTGGGCGACGGCGCCAACGACCTCCCGATGATGGGCGAGGCCGGTCTATCCGTGGCCTATCACGCCAAGCCGAAGGTGCGCGAGCAGGCCATGGTTGCCATCAACGAAGGCGGCCTGGACCGCGTTCTCGAAATACTGCGATGACTGGTTGGGGCGCGATTCTTGGGGCGATCACGCCCTGAACGAACATCGAACAACACGACGAGACAACGGACCATGGACATGACCGACACCGCTCCGCTCTACCGCGCCGACGCCCTCGAAGACTACGCCAGCGCCCTCCTCCAGAAAGCCGGACTCGAAGCATCGAAAGCCGGCAGCGTCGCCCGCACCCTGGTCGAAGGCGACCTGCTCGGCCACGACACCCACGGCCTCGCGCTGCTGGCCGGGTATGTGAAGGAGCTGGAGTCCGGCGGCATGACACGCGACGGCGCTCCCGAAGTGCTGTCGGACCGCCCGGCCGCCGTGCTGTGGGACGGCAAGCGCCTGCCCGGCCCCTGGCTCATGGACCAGGGCATGGACCTGCTGGTGCCCCGCGCGCGCGAACTCGGCACCGCCTCGCTCGTCATCCGCCGCAGCCACCACATCGCCTGCCTCGCCGTCTACATGCTGCGCGCGCTGCGGGAAGACATGCTCATGCTGCTGGCCTGCTCCGACCCCAACACCGCCAGCGTCGCGCCCTTCGGCGGCACGCAGGCCGTGTTCACGCCCAATCCGCTGGCCATGGGCTTTCCGCTGTCGCAGGGCGGTGTGATGGTCGACATCTCGGCCTCCATCACCACCAACGGCATGAGCAACCGCAAGCGCGCGGCCGGCGAGACCTTCGCCGAGGAATGGCTGATCGACGCCGCCGGCAAGCCGTCGAACGACCCGCAGGTGCTGTTCGACCAGCCGCCCGGCACGCTGCTGCCCGTGGGCGGCCTGAGCCACGGCCACAAGGGCTACGGCATGGCGCTGCTGGTCGAGACGCTGACCGCCGGCCTGGCGGGTCACGGCCGGGCCGATGCGCCCGAAGGCTGGGGCGCCACGGTGCACATCACGCTGCACGACCTCAACGCCTTCGGCGGCAAGGACGCCTTCCTGCGCCAGATGGACCATGTGGCCGCGCAATGCCGCGCCAACACGCCCATCGACCCGGCAAAGCCTGTGCGGCTGCCGGGCGAAGGCGGTTTGAAGCGTCGGGATGCGCAATCGAAGAACGGGGTGCGGCTGCACCCGTCGATCGCACGTGCGCTGCAGGATGCGGAGCAGCGTCACGGCCTGCGGCTGGCGCAGGCGCTGGCCTGAAGAGGCCGGCTCAGTCTTCTTCGGTTTCGGAAGCGTCCGGGGCGGTTTCACCCGCGGGGCGCGGCTTGCGCTTGCCGGGTTTGGCGACGACCTCGACATAGAACTGCTTGCCGCCGTCCTTGACCACGCCGTCGATCAGGCCGGTAATGGCCGAAAGATGGACGACTTCGGCCGATTCCTCGGCCGCGCCGAACTTGCAGTCGAAGTCCCAGAAGTCCGCGCCTTCCGGCAATACGCGCCGCCGCTCGCGCTTGATGTACTTGCGGATCTCGTGCTTGATGGCTTCGAGGAGACGGTCGGGGTGCTTGCCCTCGACCTGAAGCTGAAAGGTTTTTCTCATGGGTGATCGTAACGCCCCCGCCGCGCCGCTGTGTACAGTCGGCGCTTCAAACGAAAGCAGGTGAAAGACATGGCGCGCGCAAACGACTGGGCAAGCAAGGTGATGGCATTGATCAACGGTGGCAATCCCACCGCCGCCATCGCGCAGATCAAGGTCGCGCCCTCGGTCAAGGACCTGAAGGCGCTCCAGACCATCATGACGCTCTCGAAAATGAAAGGCCGCTATCCGAACGTGGATGCGGCCATCGCGGACAACCTGGACCTGCTTGCAGCGCCCCGGCTGCACCGGTCCCCTTGACTCCGGGGCTTACAGGGCCTGTCCGAGGCGCTTGACGCCCTCTTCGATCTTCGCCACGTCGGCCGTCGCGAAGCTCAGGCGCAGCGTGGCCACGTCGGGCTTCTCGGCGAAGAACGGCGCGCCGGGCACGAAGGCCACCAGTTTCTCGATCGCGCGCTTGGCCAGTTCGTTCGCATCGGCCAGCTTGCCGTTGGCGCCCGTCAGGCGCGCCCAGAAGAACAGGCCCCCGTTGGGCTGGGTGAAGCTCACCGCATCGCCCAGTTCGCGCTTGAGCGCATTGCCCATGGCCTGCGCGCGCTGGCCGTACACCTCGCGCACATGCGCCAGCGTGGCCGGCATGCGGCCGCTCTTGAGGTATTGAGCGGCCGTGGCCTGCGAGAAGGTGCTGGTGTGCGCGTCGCTGAACTGCTTGCACATGGTGGCCTTGGCCAGCAGCTCGGGCGGCGCGATCATCCAGCCGATGCGCAGGCCCGGGCTCAGCACCTTGCTCAGGCTGCCGCAGTGGGCCAGCAGTTCGCGGCTGCCGGGCACGTCCTTGCTCAGCGCCATGATCGACGGCGGCGGGGCTTCGCCGAAGTACAGGTCGCCGTAGGGGTCGTCCTCGACGATCAGCGTCTGGTACTTCACGGCCAGCTCGAGCACCTTCTTGCGGCGCTCCAGGCTCAGCATGGCGCCGCTGGGGTTGCCGAAGGTGGGAATCAGGTAGACGAACTTGGGCTTGTGCTCGGCGATGAGTTTCTCGAGTTCGTCGGTCTTCACGCCATTGGCGTCGATGGGCGCGCTGATGAGCTGCGCGCCGTACAGGCGGAAGCACTGAATGGTGGCCAGGAAGGTCGGGCCCTCGACGATCACCTTGTCGCCGGGCGAGATCATGGTCTTGCCCAGCAGGTCCAGCGCCTGCTGGCTGCCGGTGGTGACGATCAGGCCGCTGGGGTCGACGTCGACGCCCTTGGTCTTCATGAAGGCGCTCAGTTGGGTGCGCAGTGGCTCGTAGCCTTCGGTGGCGCCGTATTGCAGCGCGCCGCCGGGTTCTTCGGTGAGTGCCTTGTTGCTCGCCTCCTTGAGGCCCTCGACGTCGAACATGGCGCTGTCAGGGAAGCCGCCCGCGAAGCTGATGATGCCGGGCTTGCCCAGCAGCTTGAAGAGTTCGCGGATGGCGGAGGTCTCGACGTTGTCGAGTCGGGAGGCGAATTGCATGGTTTGGCTCTCTTTCTGGGGTGCCATTGTCGCGAAAGCGGCGGGCAATAAAGCTGCGTAAGGCTTTGGCCTTTCAACGATATATTGCGCTAAAGCCGATCCCCGCCCCATGAAAAAAGAAACCATCCCCCTCTTCTTCGCCACGTTGCAGGCGGCCAACCCCGAACCCCAGACCGAACTCGAATACACCACGCCCTTCGAACTGCTGGCCGCCGTGCTGCTGTCCGCGCAGGCCACCGACGTGGGCGTGAACAAGGCCACGCGCAAGCTGTTCCCGGTGGCGAACACGCCGCAGGCCATTTACGACCTCGGCGTGGAAGGCCTGGAGGAATACATCAAGACCATCGGCCTGTACCGCAGCAAGGCCAAGCACCTGATCGAAACCTGCCGCATGCTGGTCGAGCAGCATGGCGGCGAAGTACCGCGCACCCGCGCCGAGCTGGAGGCGCTGCCCGGCGTGGGCCGCAAGACCGCCAACGTGGTGCTGAACGTGGCTTTCGGCGAGGCCACCATCGCGGTCGACACGCACATCTTCCGCATGGGCAACCGCACCGGGCTCGCGCCGGGCAAGACGCCGCTCGAGGTGGAACTCAAGCTGGAGAAGCGCGTCCCACTGCAATACCGGCTGCACGCGCACCACTGGCTCATCCTGCACGGACGCTACATCTGCGTGGCGCGCAAGCCGCGTTGCTGGGAATGCGCGGTCGCCACCTTCTGCGACTACAAGCCCAAGACGCCGGCGCCGAAGACAGCCTGAAAAACACACCCGACAACACACCGAATGACAATGAAGAAGCCCCCGTCCCGCACGCTCCTGGCCACCGTCCTGCTCGGCATGGCCGTCTGCGTGCCGGCCGTGTCGTGGTCGCAGGCCGCTTCGCCCGGCCTGCCCGCCGATGCGATGGCGCAGTACGGCGGGCGCTGGTCGACCGACTGCGCCAACGCGGCCGCGCCCACCGTGCAGGTGCACCCTGACATGCTGATCGCCGCCAGCGGCAAGCGCCGCGTGGTCGGCACGGCGCCGCAGACGGCCCACAGCTTCTTCGGCAACAGCCCTCCGCCCGCCAACTTCGACGTGGCGCTGATGAGCACCGTGGGCAAGGCCGGCGCCATGACCTTCCTGGTCTACCGCGAGGCGCGCGGCCAGTCGATCACGCTGGACGCGGAGAAGCCCGTCGCCGGCCAGCTCGGCCCCGACATGATGAAGTTGCGCTACTGGCGCTGCGACGGCGCCGCGCGCGCCGCGCCGCCGCCGGCCGAAGCCGCGGCGCCCGCGAAGCAACCCGCCCCGCCCACCGGCAGCCCCGCCGCGCTGGCCCAGGGCCCGGCCATGCAGAAGGCCTGGCGCGCCGCGCTCGGCACGCGCGAGACCGACCGCTGGCTGGTGCGCCGCGAAGGCCCGGCGCCCGAGCCCCAATGGGTGACGGTCGACGGCACGCGCTACCTGCTGCATGCCTTCTGCAAGCCGCACGACTGCTACGACAACAACGCCATCGCCCTGTACGACCAGGGCTCGGGCCGCATCTACGGCCTGGTGCAGCGCAACGGCAAGAACCGTCTCGTGGGCACGCCGCCCGCGGCGCTCGCGCCCCAGCTCGACAAGCTCTGGCGCGAGCAGTGGCGCCAGAAGAACTGAAGCCGAAGGGCTCCGCGCGCTGCCCGCTCAGGCCAGCTTGAACATGCGCACCGCATGCACCAGGCCCGCGGCCTGATCGTTCATCGACTGCGCGGCGGCCGAGGCCTGCTCGACCAGCGCCGCGTTCTGCTGCGTGGTGCGGTCCATCTGCTTGATGGCGTCGTTCACCTGCTCGATACCGGCCGACTGCTCCTGGCTGGCCGCGGTGATCTCGGCCATGATGTCCGTCACCCGCCGCACGCTGCCCATGATCTCTTCCATGGTCTTGCCGGCTTCATTGACCAGCGTGCTGCCCGCGTCGACCTCGTCCACCGAGTCGCCGATCAGCGTCTTGATTTCCTTCGCCGCCGCCGCCGAGCGCTGCGCCAGGCTGCGCACCTCCGAGGCCACCACCGCGAAGCCGCGCCCCTGCTCGCCGGCGCGCGCGGCCTCCACCGCAGCGTTCAGCGCGAGGATGTTGGTCTGGAAAGAGATGCCGTCGATCACGCCGATGATCTCCACCACCTTGCGCGACGAGGCGTTGATGGACGCCATCTTCTCCACCACCTGGTCCACCACCGCGCCGCCGCGCGACGCCACCTGCGAGGCCGAGTCGGCCAGCTGGTTGGCCAGCCGCGCGTTGTCGGCGTTCTGCTTGACGGTGGAGGTCAGCTCCTGCATGGACGCCGCCGTCTGCTCCAGCGAGCTGGCCTGCGCCTCGGTGCGCGAAGACAGGTCGCGGTTGCCCGAGGCGATCTGGCTCGACGCCGTGGCGATCGAATCGGTGCCGTCGCGCACCTGCCCCACCACCTTGGCCAGCTCGTCGTTCATGGAGCGCAGCGCGCGCATCAGCATGCCCGACTCCGAGGAATCCCCCACCTCGATGCGCGCCGTCAGGTCGCCCGAAGCCACCTGCTGCGCCACCGTTACCGCCTGCCCAAGGGGCCGCGTGATCGAGCGCGTCATGCGAAAGGCCAGCAGCAGCCCGCCGACCAGCGAGGCGCAACTGATCCACACGATCATCCACTTGGCGCGCTGGTACGCGGCCTGAGTCGACGCGGTGCTCTCGTCGGCGCTTTTCTTCAGCTGCGCCTGGAAGGCCGCCACATGCGCCAGCACCTGGTTCAGCAGCGGCATGCACTCCTGCGTCAGCACCTTGACGGCCGCGTCGGTCTGGTGCGAGGTGGCGAGCCCGACCACGTTCTTGGCGATGGGCAGGTACTGCGCCTCCAGCGCGCGCAGCTTTTCGAGCATCTGGCGTTCCTCGGGGGTCGAGGCGGCGGGGTCGGCCATCACGGTGGCCAGGCTCTGCAGCCCGCCGTCGATCTCGCGCTGGGAGCTCCCGACGAGTTCGATGTCGCCTTTCTGCGCGGCCGAGTCGCTCACCAGCGCCAGGTTGCGCGCCGCGATGGCCCGCTTGCCGATGGCGGACTGCACGTTGTTGAGTTCGTCGAGCTTGCGCTGGCCGACCTCGGTCGCAAAGGCGATGCGCTCCGAAAGATGCGCCATCTCGCGCAGGCCGATGCCGGTGATGACCAGCTGCAGCAGCAGCAACAGCGCAAAACCCAGCCCGAGACGGGCGCCAATCCTGAGATTCGAAAGATCGAGCATGTAGCTTCCTTCAAAAAAGTTGCGGGGCCTCCCTTTCGTCATCGGCGGCCCCTGCATGCGCCACCCCACCCCTGAAGGGTGGGATGGGCAAACCCGGATACATGTGTTTCAGCGGGCGCCGGATGAATGAGAATTCGCAGGGATGCAGCAACCCGATCTCTCCCCCGGCGCGACGGCACTGCGCACCCGCAGCCGCCGGCTGCTGGTCCGCCAGGGCCTGCTCGACCGGCTGGCGGCGCCGGGCGCGCGCCGCTGCGTCGTGCTGCGGGCGCCCGCCGGCTTCGGCAAGAGTTCGCTGCTGCTCACCTGGCAGCGCGAGCTGGTTTCGGCCGACACCGACATCGCCTGGGTCCGGCTCGCCGACGTTCCCGAGGGCGACCTGCATTTCATGACCGCCCTGATGGCGGCTCTGGGCGGCATCGACGCCGCCATCCCCAGGCAGGCCGTGGCCCACGCCCGCCCCGACGCCTACGCCATCGAGCGGCTGGTCATCGCACTGGTGCGCGGCATTGCGGCGCAGGGCCGCAAGGTGGTGCTGATCGTGGACGACGTGCACTGCGCGCAGAGCGAGAACGTGCTGCACGCGCTGCAACTGCTCGTCGAGTACGCGCCGCCCAACCTGCTGTGCGTGTTCGCCAGCCAGGACGACCTGCCGATGACGCTGGCGCACGCCCCGGCCTCCAAGGCCGTGCTGGAGCTGCGCAACGACGACCTGCGCTTCAGCCTGCCTGAGTCGATCGACTACCTCTGCATGCGCCTGCCCGACCTCGACGAGCGCGCCGCCTCCGCGATCCACCGGCTCACAGAGGGCTGGCCGGCCCTGCTGCGACTGGCCAGCGCCGACGTGCGGCGGCGGCGCGGCGTGCAGTCGTCGCCGCTGGTGCACGGCGTGCCCGACCCCGAGCCCTTTGCCGCGTACTTTCACGACCACGTCTTTTCCCGTCTCTCGGAAACGCAGCTGCGCCTGCTCACCTGCTGCGCCGCCTCCACTCGCTTCAACGCGCCGCTGTGCGCCGACCTGGCGGGCGCCGGCTTCACCCCCGCCCTGTGCGCCGAGCTGCTGGAACCGCTGGCGCGCGAAGGCCTGCTGTCCGCCGTGCCGGAAGCGCACGAGCCGCCCGAACCGCTCGACGCCCCGGACGCCGCGCCGCCCCGCGAGCGCTGGTGGTACATGCACCCGCTGCTGCGCAGCGTGCTGCTGACGCGCTTCGCGGCCCGGCCCGAAGCCGAGCGCCTGCGGGTGCATGCCACGGCCTGCCAGTCGTTCGCGGTTCGCGGCATGCACCACCAGGCCGTGCGGCATGCGCTGGCGGCCGGCAATCGCGAGACGGCAGCCCGGCTGGCCGAGCGCGGCGCGTCGGCGCTGTTCACCCAGGGCCGGATGACCGAGATGATCGCGCTGGTGCGCCAGCTCGACACCCAGACCATCGGCGACAACGCCAATCTCGCTCTCTGGATGGCCTGGGTCGAACTGGCCGACTACCGCCTCGACGACTGCGCCCGCAGCATCGAGCTGCTGCGGGCGCAGGCGGGCGACATTGCGCCGGCCATGCGCTACCGGCTGACGCTGCTGGGCTGCCTGCTCGCCATCCGCAACGACGACAACGACGCGCTCTCGCGGCTGCTGCCCGAGCTGCTGGCGCCGCCGCCGGGCGCCGACGACTTCGCGCTGGCAGGCCGCCGCAACGTGCTGACCTGGCTCTACCTGCACCGCGGCGAGTTCGAGCAGGCGCGGCGCATCCAGCGCGACGAGCCGACGCCCCGGGTCGACGGCGAGCCCGTGGTCGGCACCCTGTTCGGGTCGCTGGTGGGCCGCTGCCTCGTGGGCCTGTCGTATGCCGTCGAGGGCCAGATGCACCGCGCCGAGCGCATCTACCGCCAGGTGCTGAGCGAAGCGCAGGAGCGCGGCGCGCGCTGCGCCGAGGCCGAGCGGCTGACCGCCCAGCTGCTGGTCGAGGTGCTCTACGAGCAGCAGGGCCCGCTGGCCGCCGCGCGCTTCATCCAGGAACAGCTGGGCACGCACGACGGCCTGATTCCCGACACCGCCCTGCGCATGATCATCGTGTCGAACCGCGCGCAGCAGGCGGCCGGCCGCTGGCGCGAGGCGCTGGAGCATCTGGCGCAGGCCGGGAGCTTCCTGGGGCGCTTCGGCATGGACCGCGCGCTGGCCTGCGTGCTGCTGGAGCAACTCAGGATCCAGCTGGCGAGCGACGACGCCGAAGCAGCACGGGCGTCGTTGCAGGAACTGGAAGTGCTGCACGGCCGTCACCCGGGCGTCGAGCCCGGCACCCTCCGGCGCATCGCCGACATCGTGGAGCGGGCGCGCATCTGCATGGCGATGCACGACGGCGACCTTCTGCCCACGCTGGCGAAGATCGAAACCCTCTCCCACCGCTACGGACAACGCGGACAGGTCGGCTTCGTCGCCGCCCTCCAGCTCCAGGCGGCCGAGGTCGAGCGCAGGCTCGGGCGCGCCGAAGCGTCGCGGGCACGCGTGTGCGCCGCCCTGCGCCTGGGCCACCGGCTGGGGCTGCTGTCCACCCTGCTGGGCGCGCACGACAACGCGCTGGCGCTGATCCGCACGGTGGCCACGATTCCCAACCTCGACCCGGTGCTGTCGTTCTTCATCGAGCGCATCGAGGCCCTGGCGCAGTTGCAGAGCGACGCGCGCGCCGAGCCGCCGCCGGTGCCGCGCTTTCGGGACGACCGCCGGCTGAGCCGCCTGCTCACGCTGCGCGAAGCCGAGATCGCCGAGCTGCTGCTGCAGTCGCTGCCGAACAAGAAGATCGCGCTCACGCTCGGCCTGTCGCTGGACACGGTCAAGTGGCACCTGAAGAACATCTACATGAAGCTGGACGCCCACGGGCGCGGCGCCGTCGCCGAGCGCATGCGGCTCGAGCTGGAACGCGACGACGGCGACAAGTAGCCGCCGCCCTCGCTCACATCAGACGGAGGGATCAGCCGGAAGGCGGATGCTCGAAAGTCAGCCAGCCGCCGAACGGCATCTCGCCGCCGGGCCAGTCGTCCGCCACCGCCGGGCAGCGGATGCCGCGCCGCAGCAGCGTCACCGCGCGCAGCACCCCGGAATGCGTGACCCACAGCGTGTCGCGCGGCTGCCCCAGCCATTCGTCGTGCGCCTCGGCAATGCGCGACATGAAGTCGCGCACGCTTTCGCCGTGGCCGCCCACGCGCAGGTCCGCGAAGTCGGCGGTCCAGGCATCGAAGTCTTCGCGCGGAATCGCGGACCAGGGCCGGCCTTCCCAGGCACCGAAATCCATCTCGGCCAGCCGGGCGTCGCGCCGCAGCGGCAGATCGGGCCGCAGCGCGGCGATGGCGTCGGCCAGCGCGGCGCAGCGCCGCAGGGGCGAGCTGCACAGCATCGTCCCGGCGGGCAGCAGCTTCGCGATGCGACGGGCGGCGTCGAGCGTGGCGTCGGCATGGGCTTCGAGGTCGGTCGCGCCGTAGCAGAGGCCGGGTTCGGCCACCACCGGCGCATGGCGCTGGAGCCAGAGCGTGCTCATGCGTGCCAGGCCAGCGCCAGGTAGATCGCGAGCTCGCAGACCTGCTGGGTCGCGCCCAGCCCGTCGCCCGTGAAGCCCTGCAGCCGCCGCATGAAGAGCCGCGCCATCCAGCCCGCCGCCAACAGAGCAACGAGCACCGCCGCGCCGACGTGCACGGCGTCGTGCGCCAGCAGCAGCAAGGCTACGGCGGGCAAGGTCCACACCACGGCGATGAGCAGCGCGCCGCCGCTGATCGCGTCCGCCAGCGGCTTGGCCTTGCTCGCGCCGCTGTCGCCCACGTAGGGCAGCCAGCGGATCAAAAACAGCGGCATCAGCCGCGACAGCACATGCGCGCCGACGATGGCGATGGCCACCGACTGCAGCCCGCGCGCCGCCAGCGCGGCGAGCAGCGCGAACTTCAGGCCCAGCGCCAGCACCAGCGCCACCGCGCCGAAGGCACCGATGCGCGAGTCCTTCATGATTTCCAGCGCGCGCTCTCGCCGGGCCGAGCCGCCCAGCCCGTCGGCCACGTCGGCCAGCCCGTCTTCGTGGAAGGCGCCGGTGAGCATCACCGTGGCGACCGTGCTCAGCACCGCCGCCGCCAGCGCGCCCGCCACGCCGGGCAGCCCCATGCCCACGCCCGTGAAGACCAGCGCCGCCACGGCGCCCACCACCCAGCCGATGCCCGGCAGGTGCGCGGCGCTCGCGCGCAGCATCTGCGGACTGAAGCCGACCCAGTCCGCGAGCGGGCCCGTCACCGGCACCCGCGTGAAGAACTGAAGCGCCAGCAGGAAATGGCGAATCCCGCTCATGCGTCCTTGCGCGACACGCCCGCGGCCTCGAAGCTCGCCATCTCGCGCAGGATGCGGCAGGCCGATTCGAGCAGCGGCCAGGCCAGCGCACCGCCCGAGCCTTCGCCCAGCCGCAGGTCGAGATTCAGCAGCGGCTCCAGGCCCAGTTGCTCCAGCAGCAGCAGGTGCCCGGGCTCGGCCGAACAATGCGCCGCCACGCAGCGCTGCACCACGCACGGCTGCAGGGCCTGCGCCACCAGCACGGCCGAACTGGCGATGAAGCCGTCGACCACGATCACGCGCCGCTCCTCGGCGGCCTGCAGCACCGCCCCGACCAGCGTGGCGATCTCGAAGCCCCCGAAAGCGGCCAGCGCGTCCAGCGGCGCCGTCGCGCCCGCATGCAGCGCCAGCACCTGGCGCAGCACCTCGCGCTTGCGCACCAGCCCCGCGCCGTCGAGCCCGGTGCCGATGCCGGTGCAGTCGTCGATGCGCAGCCCACCCAGTCGCGACAGCAGCAGCGCGGCCGACGAGCTGTTGCCGATGCCCATCTCGCCCAGCAGCAAGGCATTGCCGGGCAGCGCCCGCACCACGTCGCGGCCGTTCGAGATGGCCTGGGCGCATTGCTCGGCGGTCATGGCCGGGCCGGCCGAGGCGTCGGCCGTGCCCGCGGCTACCCGGCGCGAGACCAGGCCGGGCCGGGGCGGGAAGCCGCGCCGCACACCGCAGTCGACCACAGTCAGCGCCAGGCCGTGCTGGCGCGCCA
Source organism: Variovorax paradoxus (assembly GCF_022009635.1). Lineage (NCBI taxonomy): Bacteria > Pseudomonadati > Pseudomonadota > Betaproteobacteria > Burkholderiales > Comamonadaceae > Variovorax > Variovorax paradoxus. Next base: position 3,625,878 of record NZ_CP091716.1, on the reverse strand, counting down.
GCACGCTCACCGCCGCGCCGCCGGCCAGGAAGTTCTCGACCATCTGCCAGGTCACATCGCTCGGGTAAGCCGAGACGCCGCGCGCCGCCAGCCCGTGGTCGCCCGCGCACACCAGCATCTGCGGTGCCTCGAGCTGCGGCAGCTCGCTGCCCAGGATCAGTCCGATGCGCAGGGCCAGCGCCTCCAGCCGGCCCAGCGCGCCGAGCGGCTTGGTCTTGTTGTCGAGCGCGCTCTGCAGGCGCACCGCCAGCGCGGTGTCGGCCAAGTCGGGGATGTCGGGGATCAGCTTGTTGTCGTTGTTCATGCGATCAGTCCGGCCAACACGCCGGCGTCGAAGTGGGAGTCGATGAAATCGGCCAGGCCGTCGAAGGTGGCGTCCAGCGTGGGCGCCGAGGCGCCGAACAATGCATGAAGCGCGCCGGGGTCCTCGAACAGGCCGTGCATATAAATACCCAGCACGTTGCCGCGCGCGTTCTGCCAGGCCAGCCCGTCGGGCATCACCGGCTGGCCGTCGTGCGCGAGTTGCGGATGGGCGGCCGTCTGGCCGTGGTGAATTTCGTAGCCGGCCACCGGCACGTCCGACAACGCGGCCCAGGCGCCGCCCAGTTCGCCGAAGTTGGCCGTGCGGTGGCGCACCGTCTTCTCGCGCGCGAACACCGTCACCAGCGGAAGCAGGCCAAGCCCCGGGGCGTTGCCGTCGATGCCGTGCGGATCGACCAGCGCCTCGCCCAGCATCTGCAGCCCGCCGCAGATGCCCAGCACGGCGCCGCCGCGCTCGGCGTGCGCGGCCACGGCGCGGTCGAGGCCCTGCGCGCGCAGCCAGGCCAGGTCGCCGCTGGTGTGCTTGGAGCCGGGCAGCACGATCCAGTCGGCGGCCGCCACGTCGGCCGGCGTGCGGGCCCAGACCAGGCGCACGCCCGGCACGTTCTTCAGCGCCTGGAATTCGTCGAGGTTGCTGATGCGCGGATACGCCACCACCGCCACCGTGCGGGTGACGGTGCCGCTCGCGCGGCTGCGGTCGTCGAACACGCCGTCTTCCTCGGGCAGGCCGTGCTGCCACCACATGGGCAGCGTGGCCACGGTGGGCACGCCGGTCAGCTCCTGCAGCTGTTGCGGCGCGGGCGCCAGCAATGCGGCGTCGCCCCTGAACTTGTTGAGCACGAAGCCCTGCAGCAGCGCCCGGTCGGCCTCGGGCAGCAGCGCCCAGGTGCCGTACAGGTGGGCGAAGGCGCCGCCCCGGTCGATGTCGGTCGCCAGCAGGCAGCGGGCCTGGGCATGGCGGGCGATGCGCATGTTGACGATGTCGCTGGCCATGAGGTTGATCTCCGCCGGCGAGCCGGCGCCTTCGATCACCACCACGTCGTTCTCGGCGCGCAGCTCGTCGAGCGCCCGGGCGATCCGGGGCCAGACGCGCTCGCTGCGGCCGCGCCACGGCAGGGCCGAGAGTTCTTCGTTCACCTGCCCCATCAGCACCACCTGGCTGCGGGTGTCGCGCTCGGGCTTGAGCAGCAGCGGGTTCATGCGCACGTCGGGCACGGCGTTGGCGGCCAGGGCCTGGAAATACTGGGCGCTGCCGATTTCTCCGCCGCCCACCACGCGGGCGTTGTTGCTCATGTTCTGCGCCTTGAACGGCGCCACCTTCAGGCCGCGCCGCGCGTACCAGCGGCACAGCGCCGTGGCCAGCCAGCTCTTGCCGGCCCCGCTGGTGGTGCCCAGAACCATGACGCTGCGCGCCGGCCCGTTTTTCGCCTTTGAACTCATCGGCGGATTGTCGTTGAGCGCCAAAACCATCCATGCGGATCGACGAAATGCGACATCTTTCACACCTCGAGCATTGCAAATGCAGCGCTTGAATCCAAAAGTGGCTCTGATGCGTAGACACGGCTCACACATCGCATCGCACTCAGGGACCCATGCCAGTTTTGAACGATTTGGCGCTAGCTGTCGAGGAACGCGAGCCGGGCCAGTTTTTCTGGACCCTTCTCGAAGCCCACCACGGCGGCGACGCCTCCGAGACCCTCGACTACCGGGTCTACCGCACCGCACCCAAGCCGCAGGCCACCTATTCCAACGCCCTGGCGCTTGGCGTGCTGGAACTGCAAAAAATAAGCGCCGCCGCAGGCACAGCCGGCAAAACCGACTGAACCCACGGCGGCGCAAAGACCGCCTTGCAGCGTTCAGGCTTTCAATTTTTTCAAGTTCCGCGGTCGCTCCGGGCCGCTCAGCGTGCGGCCACGGCCTGCCCGGTGGCCGGCGCTGACGCCACGGGCGCCGGCACGTCCCAGCCCCCGCCGATCGCGCGGACCAGGGCCACCGCCGCCTGGTATTGCGCGGACTTCACCTGCAGCGCCTGCCGGCGGTTGCGCAGTTCGCTGCGGCGCGCGTCCAGCAGGTCGAGCTGGCTGATGTAGCCGTTGCGATAGCGCGTGTCCGACAGGCTGGTCGCGCGCTGGGCCGAGGTCACGGCCTGCGCCTGCACCACCGACTGCTCCTGCAGGATGCGGATGGCGGCCAGCTGGTCTTCGACCTCCTGGAAGGCGACCAGCGCCTGCGTGCGGTAGCTGGCCAGCGCGCCGTCGAGCTGGGCATTGGCGCCCTGCACGCCGGCCTCGCGGCGGCCGCCGTCGAAGATCGGCAGCGACAGCAGCGCGCCCACGCCCCACGAGCGGGCCGACCACTTGAACAGGTCGCCGATCTCGGGCGAGGCGTAGCCGGCGGCGCCGGTCAGCGAAATGTCGGGGAACCACGCGGCCTGCGCCACGCCCACGCGCGCCTGCGCGGCCAGCACCGCGCTCTGGGCGGCCGACACGTCGGGACGGCGCATCAGCACGGTGGAAGGCACGCCCGCCGGAATGTTCGGCAGCACGGTCGACCACTCGTCGGTGCGCAGGCCGAAGCTGGAGGCCGAATCGCCCACCAGCACGGCCAGCGCATGCTCGACCTGGGCGCGCTGCCGGTCGAGCGCCAGCGCGTCGGACTCGGTGGACGACACCTCGGTCTGCACCCGCGCCACGTCGAGCTCGGCGATGTCGCCGGCCTGCTCGCGGCGCTGCGACAGGCGCAGCGTGTCGCGGTAGGCCTCGACCTGCTCGCGCACCAGGGCGCGTTCGGCGTCGAGCGCGCGCAGTTGCAGGTAGGTCTGCGCGGTCTGCGCCTGCACCGCGAGCCGGGTGCTCTGCAGCAGCGCCTCGCGGCCGGCCGCGTCGAGCCGGGCCGCTTTGCTGGCGCCCGAGAGACGGCCGAACAGATCGACCTCGTACGAGAACGTGGCGCCGATGTTGGTCATCGTGGCCGGCCGGGTGCTGGCCGTGGCCTTGTCCAGCCCCGCGCCCCGGTTGGCGCCGGCGCCCAGGCCGATCTGCGGCAGGCGGTCGGCGTCGGCGGTGCGCGCCAGCGCGCGGGCCTCGGCCAGGCGCGCGGCGGCGGCCTGGATGTCGTTGTTGTGGATGTCGGCCTTCTCGACCAGCGCATTGAGCGTCGGGTCGTTGAACGCCAGCCACCAGGCGCCGCGCGGCTGCGACTCGGAAGGCACGGCGCGCGTGAAGCCGGCGGGCGGCGTGGCGCCCTGGTCCTTGCCCTGTTCCTTGAACTGGGCCGTGGTCTGGATTTCGGGCAGGCCCGAAGGCACGGTGGCGCAGCCGGCCAGCACCAGGGCGGCCATCAGCGGCAGCAAGGCGGTGCGAAACGGCTTCACCAGATTCTTTGCTTGGAAATTCATGATGAACTTTCTTGATCAGTCGTCATGCGAAGGACGCGGCGACGCAGGCATCGGGTGCAGGCCACCACCGCCCGAGCCACCCAGCGACGGGGTTGCCGGATGGTCGGCCGACACGAAGTCTTCGCCGTGCGGCACTTCGCCATGCAGCTTCAGCGGGCGGTTGCCGGCCAGGCGGCGCAGCAGCACGTAGAACACCGGCGTGAGGAACAGGCCGAAGGCCGTCACGCCGATCATCCCGGCGAACACAGCCACGCCCATGGCCTTGCGCATCTCCGAGCCCGCACCGGTCGACAGCACGAGGGGCAGCACGCCCATCACGAAGGCCAGCGAGGTCATGAGAATCGGGCGCAGGCGCAGGCGGCTGGCTTCGATGGCGGCCTGCACGGGGGTGCGGCCGGCAAATTCGAGCTCCCGTGCGAACTCCACGATGAGAATCGCGTTCTTCGCACTCAGCCCCACCAGCACGATCAACCCGATCTGCGTGAAGACGTTGTTGTCACCCCCCGATATCCACACGCCCGCCATCGCGGCCATGATGCCCATCGGCACGATCAGGATGATCGCGATCGGCAGCGTTAGGCTCTCGTACTGCGCGGCCAGCACCAGGAACACCAGAAGAATGGCCAGAGGGAACACCAGGAAGGCGGAGTTGCCGGCCAGGATTTCCTGGTAGGTCAGCTCGGTCCATTCGAAGCTGACGCCCTTGGGCAGCGTCTCGGCCGCGATCTTGGTGATTGCGTCCTGCGCCTGGCCCGACGAATAGCCCGGTGCCGGGCCGCCGTTGATGTCGGCGGCCAGGTAGCCGTTGTAGCGCATGGCGCGTTCCGGCCCGAAGGTCGAATTCACCTTCATCAGCGCCGACAGCGGCACCATCTCGCCACTCGTGGAGCGCACCTTCAGCAGGCCCACGTCTTCGGCACGGGCGCGGTACGGCGCATCGGCCTGCACACGCACGCTGTACGTGCGGCCGAACTTGTTGAAGTCGTTGGCGTACAGGCTGCCCAGGTAGATCTGCATGGTGTCGAAGATGTCCGTCACCGGCACGCCGAGCTGGCGGGCCTTGGTGCGGTCGATGTCCGCGTACAGCTGCGGCACGTTGACCTGCCAGCTGGTGAACATGCCGGCCAGCTCGGGCGCCTGCTGTGCCTTGGCCATGAAGGCCTTCACGGCCGCGTCCATCTGGTCGTAGCCCACCGAGGCGCGGTCTTCCAGCTGCAGCTTGAAGCCGCCCGTGGTGCCCAGGCCCGCCACCGGCGGCGGCGGGAACATCACGATGAAGGCGTCCTGGATGCCGGCGAAGGCACCGTTGAGCTGTCCGGCCACCGCGCCGCCGCTCTGGTCGGGGCGCTTGCGCTGGTCGAAAGGCTTGAGCGTGGCGAACACGATGCCCGAGTTCGAGCTGTTGGTGAAGCCGTTGATCGACAGGCCCGGGAAGGCGATGGCGTCTTCCACGTTCGGGTTCTTCTTCATGATCTCGCCCATGCGCTGGATCACTTCGTCGGTACGGTCCAGCGTGGCGCCGTCGGGCAGTTGCGCAAAGCCGATCAGGTATTGCTTGTCCTGCGCCGGCACGAAGCCGCCGGGCACCGCCTTGAACAGACCGAAGGTCACCGCGATGAGCGCGACGTAGATCGCCAGCATCAGCGCCTTGCGCGAGATGACGTTCTTCACGCCACCGCTGTAGGCCTCCGAGCCGCGATGGAACAGCTTGTTGAAGCCGCGGAACAGCCAGCCGAAGGCACGGTCCATGCCGCGCGTGAGCGCGTCCTTGGGCTGGTCGTGGCCGCGCAGCAGCAAGGCGGCGAGCGCGGGCGACAGCGTGAGCGAGTTGATGGCGGAGATCACTGTCGAGATCGCAATCGTCACCGCGAACTGGCGATAGAACTGGCCCGTGAGACCGCTGATGAAGGCCAGCGGCACGAACACAGCCACCAGCACCAGCGCGATGGCGATGATCGGGCCCGACACTTCGCGCATGGCACGGTACGTTGCTTCACGCGGCGTGAGCCCGGCCTCGATGTTGCGTTCGACGTTCTCCACCACCACGATGGCGTCGTCCACCACGATGCCGATGGCCAGCACCAGCCCGAACAGGCTCAGCGCGTTGATCGAGAAACCCAGCACATGCAGCACCGCGAAGGTACCGATCACCGACACCGGCACGGCCAGCAGCGGAATGATGGAAGCGCGCCAGGTCTGCAGGAACAGGATCACGACCAGCACCACCAGCATGATGGCTTCGAGCAGCGTGTGGATCACCGATTCGATCGATGCGCGCACGAATTGCGTCGGGTCGTAGGCGATGCGGTATTCCAGGCCCTCGGGCATGTTCTTGTTCAGCTCTTCCATCGTCTTGCGGACGTTGGCCGAGATGTCGAGCGCGTTGGAGCCCGGCGCCTGGAACACGCCCATGCCGACGGCCGGGTCGTTGTTCAGCAGCGAACGCAGCGAGTAGTCGGCGGCGCCCATTTCCAGGCGGCCGATGTCGCGAAGACGCGTGACGGCGCCGTCGGTGCCGCTCTTGACGATGATGTCGCCGAACTCTTCCTCGCTCTGCAGGCGACCTTGCGCATTGATCGACAGCTGCATGTCCACGCCCGACAGGCCCGGCGAAGCGCCGACCACGCCGGCCGCGGCCTGCACATTCTGGCCACGGATGGCGGCCACCACGTCGGAAGCCGAGAGGCCGCGCTGCGCGACCTTCTGCGGGTCGAGCCACACGCGCATCGAGTAGTCGCCGCCGCCGAAGATCTGGACCTGGCCCACGCCTTCGATGCGTGCCAGCGGGTCCTTCACGTTCAGCACCGCGTAGTTGCGCAGGTAGTTGATGTCGTAGCGGTTGTTCGGCGAGACGAGGTGGACCACCATCGTCAGGTCGGGCGCGCTCTTGACGGTCGTGATGCCGAGCCGGCGCACTTCCTCGGGCAGGCGCGGCTCGGCTTGCGAGACGCGGTTCTGCACCAGTTGCTGCGCCTTGTCGGGGTCGGTGCCCAGGCGGAAGGTGACGGTGAGCGTCAGCACGCCGTCGGTGGTCGCCTGGCTGCCCATGTAGAGCATGCCTTCGACGCCGTTGATCTGCTCCTCGAGCGGGGTGGCAACGGTTTCAGCGATCACCTTCGGGTTGGCGCCGGGGTACTGGGCGCGCACCACCACCGAGGGCGGCGCGACTTCCGGGTACTCCGAGATCGGCAGCCCGCGCAGCGCGATCAGGCCGGCTATCAGCATCAATAGCGACAGCACGCCGGCAAAGATCGGCCGGTCGATGAAGAATTTTGAGAGATTCATGTTGGTTCTCCGGCGGGCGCGGCTGCGCCCTCCTCCGAAATCAGGACTTGGCCGCTTCCGCGACGCGTTCCGGTTGTTGTTGCTTGGGGTCGGCCTTGGCGTCCATGGTCACTTGCTGCGGCGCCACCAGCGCGCCGGGGCGGATGTGCTGTAGGCCGTTGACGATGACGCGGTCGCCCGCCTTCAGACCCTTGCTCACCACGCGCAGGCCGTTGATGGAGGCGCCCAGCGTCACTTCGCGGTAGGTGGCCTTGCTGTCTTCGCCCACGACCATCACGAACTTCTTGTTCTGGTCGGTGCCGATGGCGCGTTCGCTCACCAGCAGCGCGCTGTCGCTGCGCGCCTGGCCCATGCGGATGCGGGCGAACTGGCCGGGGATGAGCGCGCCGTCCTTGTTGTCGAAGGAAGCGCGGACACGCACGGTTCCGCTCTTGGCGTCGACCTGGTTGTCGATCAGCTGCAGCTTGCCGGTGAAGGGCGTGCCGTCCAGGCCGGCGGTGCCCATCTGCACGGGAATGCTCTCGATCTGGCCGCGGGCGCTGGAGCCGGTGGGCAGGTCTTTCAGGGCGCGGGTGATGACCTGCTCGTCGGCGTCGAAGCTCGCGTAGATGGGGCTCACCGACACCAGCGTGGTCAGCACCGGGGCGCCCGGGCCGGCCGCCACCAGGTTGCCCACCGTCACCTCGATGCGGCCAATGCGGCCCGACACCGGGGCGCGCACCTGCGTGTAGCCCAGGTTCAGGCGCGCCGATTGCAGCGAGGCCTGCGCCGCGCGCAGGTTGGCGTCGGCTTCGCGGCCGGCGTTCACGCGCTCGTCGAATTCGCGCTGGGCGATGGCCTTGTCGTCCCACAGGCGCTTGGCGCGCTCCTGCTCGCTGCGGCTGAACGACTGGCGGGCCTGCGCGGACGCCACCTGCGCCTCGGCGCGCTCGACCTCGGCCGCGTACGGCGCGGGGTCGATGGTGACCAGCAGGTCGCCCTGCTTCACCAGCGCGCCTTCGCGAAAGTGCACCGCCTGCACGGCGCCCGCCACGCGGGAGCGCACGTCGACGCGCTCGACGGCTTCAAGCCGGCCCGAGAACTCGTCCCAGGCGTTGATCTCGCTCGAGGCCACGGTGGCCACCGACACCGGCGTGGCCTGCGGCGCGGCCGGGGTGTTGTTGGCTTCGGCCTTGAAGCTGTACATGCCCACCACCGCGGCGGCCACTGCCAGCAGCGCGGTGAGGCCGGTCACGGCAGGCCACAGGCCCTTGCGGGCGGCGGAAGAAAGCTTTTTCTCGTTGTTCGACATGATGTTCAGTCCTTCTCGATGACTTTTGGGATGCAACAGGCCAGCCCGGCGCTTTTCGGCACCAGGAGGCGGATTTCGGAAAAAAAGGGGCCCTCGCACGCTGCCGCGCCGGCAGCGTGTCGATCAGGCGGACAGGGTCGGCCGGGTACTAGCTGGGGTGGTTGGGCGCCGTGCCCGAGGGCACGGCCTTTGGCGTGGTTGCGCTGAAGAACTCACGGAAGTGCTGCTGCACCGTGGCCTCACAGGCCACGCAACCCGTGTTCTCGGTGTCGTACAGCGCCTTCGGCCAGTCGGTGGCGCTGGGCAGCACGCTGCTCGTGACTTCGATGCCGGCGGCGCGCAGGCGGCCGGCGAAGGTCAGGGCCTCGTCGCGCATGGCGTCGTCCTGCCCCACCAGCACCAGCGCGGGCGCCAGGGCCGACAGCCGCAGCGAACCGCTGGGCACCGCATAGGGGTGCGTGGCGTTCGAGGGGCAGCTCAGGTACTTTTCCCAGCCGCTGGCCCAGCGGCACTCGGCCGCATCGTTGGTGGCCTTGCGCAGCGAGGCGGTGCCGGCGCACGGGTCGAGCATGGGCGACAGCAGGATCTGGCCGGCCACCGGCGGATGGGCGCGGTCGCGGGCGATCAGCGCCACGGCGGCCGCGAGGTTGCCACCGGCTTCCTCGCCGGCCAGGTAGACCTGCGCGCCCTTACCGCCCAGCTTGGTGCGCTGCTTGTAGAGCCATTCGAGGGCGGCATAGCCCACCTCGATCGGTTCCGGAAAGGGCGACTGGGGCGCCAGCGGATAAGCCAGCGAAACCACCACCGCACCGGCGCCGGACAGCAGTCGGGCCACGTTGCGGCCGTTGTCCAGGCCGCCGCACACGAAGGTTCCGCCATGGAAATGCAGCACCAGCGGCACCACGTCGCCCTTGGCACGCTGGCCGTACACGCGCGCACCGACCGGTTCACGGCCGGGCAGCTCGATCGACAGATCGGCTTCCACGCCTTGTGCCGCGGCGCGCGCTGCGGCTTCGGCGGAACGGGACGATGGAACGGGTGACATGGGCGACCTCGGGGGAATGGGCGATGGTTGAAATATAAGGCGCTACATGCGGCGTTAAACAGGAAACATGCCCCCACTCTGTTTCCAAACCGACAACAATCCGGGGCCACATGGGGATTGCCCTCTTGTGTGAGAATCCGCTCCCCCCGGTGTGGGCCGGGTATCCCAGAACAGGCATTCAATGGATCAAATCCAGGCCATGCGGATCTTTGTCCGCGTCGTGGAGGCCGGCACTTTCACCCGGGCCGCCGACTCGCTCGCGCTGCCCAAGGGCACCGTCACCAAGCAGATCCAGGCGCTGGAATCGCGCCTGCGGGTGAAGCTGCTCAACCGCACCACGCGCCGCGTGACGGTCACGCCCGACGGCGCCGCGTACTTCGAGCGGGCCGCGCGCCTCCTGAACGATTTCGACGACATGGAAGCCAGCATGACGAACGCGCAGGCCAACCCCACGGGGCGGCTGCGCATCGACATCGGCACCTCGGTGGCGCGGCTGGTCATCCTGCCCGCGCTGGCCACCTTCTGCGACCGCTACCCCGACATCCAGGTCGACCTGGGCGTGAGCGACCGCACGGTCGACCTGATCAGCGACAACGTCGACTGCGTGATCCGCGCCGGCGAGCTCAGCGACCAGTCGCTGGTGGCGCGGCGCATCGGCACGCTGCACTTCGTCACCGTGGCGTCACCCGCGTACATCAAGCGCTACGGCATGCCGCAGCACCCGAACGACATCGAGAAGCGGCATCACGTGGTGAGCTACTTCTCGGGCACCACGCGGCGCGTCTACCCGCACGAGTTCAAGAAGGGCGACGAGCAGATCGAGCTGAACGGCCCCTACCGCGTGTCGGTGAACGAGAGCAACGCCCACATCGCGGCGGTGCTGGGCGGCTTCGGCATTTCGCAGTGCATCACCTTCATGGCCGAGCCGCTGCTGGAAAGCGGCGAGCTGGTCGAGGTGCTGCCCGACTGGAGCCGCGACCCGCTGCCCATCCACGTGGTCTACCCGCCCAACCGGCACCTGAGCGCCAAGGTGCGGGCCTTCGTGGACTGGGCGGCGGAGCTGTTCGCGAAGAATCCAAGGCTGCAGCGCCGCTGATTTGCCCTGTGCGGGCCGCCGGTTCCGCCACATTTGCAGAAGATAATTCGCGCCGGACCCTAAATGTTCGCCGCTTGATGCCGCTAATGACTTAGGTCCGATACCGGAAAGCGTTGCGATTTCCGGCTGAACGCACGTGCCGCGGCCTCGATGAAGACCGCGCAAAAGCCCCGGCAGGGGCTCGGCACGCGCCCGCAAGAACATACACACCGGCAAGCTCATGGATACAGACCCGTCGAACGCCCAGGCCGACGCGCCCGATGAAAGCGCAGGCAATTTCGGCCGCCGCACCCCGGCGGAGATCGGCGTTCAGCTGCGCAATCTCGTCAATCGCAGCAACAACCTCACCGTTCAATATGCCGGCGGCCACCTCGTGACGCAGCTTCTGGACGTGGATCTGCGCAGGCGCGTCTTCACCTTCGACTGGGGCGCGCAGCCCGAGCAGAACAAGGGCCTGCTGGCCGCGCGGCGCTGCCTGTTCCAGGCCCAGCCGGAGGGCGTGCGCCTCGAGTTCTCGATCACCACGCCACGCGAGGTCCGCTTCGAGGGGCTGCCCGCCTTCGAGGCCGACTTTCCCGAAGTGCTGGTCTACATGCAGCGGCGCGAGTATTTCCGCGTCGATGCGCCGATCCTCGATTCGTTCACCTGCTCGGGGCGCCTGCCGCCCAAGGGCGATCCGTTCAGCTTCGAGGTGCAAGACCTGTCGCTCGGCGGCGTCGGCCTGCGCACCAAGGACGTGCGGGTGGCCGAATTGCCCCTGGGCACCCGCCTGCTCGACTGCGAACTGTCGCTCGGCACCCTGGGCCAGCTCACGCTCGACATGCAGCTCGTGTCGCAGCGCGCCACCACGCTGGAGAACGGCACGCTACGCTACCAACTGGGGTTCCGTTTCGTCACGCTGCCGGCCGGCGCCGAAACCGCGCTGCAGCGCCTGATCACGCGGCTCGAAATGAAGAGCCGTTCGCTGGTGGGCTGAACAAGCCCTCAGTACACCGGCTCGCAGCGCACCTCGGTCTTCACCGAGTTCGCGATGAAGCATTCGTCGTGCGCGCGGTGGTGCATCTGCTCGATCTGCTCGCGCGTGGGCAGGTGCTCGCCCGAGAAGGTCACTTCGGGCCGCAGCGTGACCACCGTCATCGCCATCTTGCCTTCGGCGTTCTTTTCCATGGTGCCGACGGCCGCGTCGAAGTAGCGGTCGACCACGAACTTGCGCTTCACCGCCATCGTGAGGAACCACAGCATGTGGCAGTTCGACAGCGATGCGACGAACATTTCCTCCGGGTCGACCGCCGAGGCGTCCGACATGGGCAGCGGCACCACGTGCGGCGACGACGAGGCCGGCACCTCCACCCCGCCGTCAAAGCGCAGCGTGTGCCGCCGGCTGTAGGTGTTGCCCAGGAAATCCTGCTCGCCTCGCTGCCAGAGGACTTCGGCTGTGTAGTGGGCCATGGCTTGCGCTCCTTGCTAGCGGGTATCAGAGGTAGATGAAGTAGCGGAACTTGGTCAGGCTGCCCTGGCTGGGCAGCGTGAGGAAGGTCTCGGCCTGCACGCCGCCGTTGGCCAGAATCACCTTCTGCGAGGCGAAGTTGTCGGGGCTGGTCGTGATCTCGACCCGGCTCAGTCCCTCGCCGGCCGCCAGCGCGAGCACGGCGCGCAGCGCGCGCGTCGCGTAGCCCTTTCGCTGCTTCCACGGCACCACGTGGTAGCCGATGTGCCCCAGGCAGTAGACGGGCAAGGCGATGGTGCCGGGCTGCCAGCGCAGATCGATGCTGCCGCAGAACTCGCCGTCCCACATCCAGAGCTTGTAGCCCGGCAGGCGCGGCACGCGCGAGCCGTCGGGCAGCGTGACGGGCGGGCCCTTGGCTTCGCGGTCCACCAGGTTCGCGAGGAACTGCGCCGAGTCGGCCTCGATGGCCGCGCGCTCCTCGGCACCGGATTCGGGCCGGGATTCGTCGCGCGCCCAGCCCCGATTCAGGGCCGACACATAGCCGCTCAGATAGGGCTTCGCGGGCCAGACGAGCTCCATGGGCCGCGCCTCGGTGATGGGTCTGGGCCAGTACCGGGACACGCCCTCAGGCTCCCATCAGCTTGACGATCAGCGGCACCAGCAGCGCCGTCGCGATGCCGTTGAGCCCCATGGCCAGCGCGGAGAACGCGCCCGCCGTTTCGTTCACCTGGATGGCCCGCGCCGTGCCGATGCCGTGCGCCGCCATGCCGACCGCGAAGCCGCGCACCGCGGGCTCGCGGATGCGCAGCAGGTTCAAGAGGCCCGTGGCCATGATGGCGCCCGAGATGCCCGCAATGGCGGCCGCCACCGCTGCCAGCGAAGGCAGCCCGCCGATCTTCTCGGCCACGCCCATCGCGATCGGCATGGTGGCCGACTTGGGCGCCAGCGACATCATCAGCTCGTGCGAACCGCCCAGCACCCAGGCGATGCCGATCGCCGAGACGATGGCCGCGACCGAGCCCACCAGCAGCGCCACGCCGATCGGCAGCCACAGCCTGCGCAGCCGCCCGACCTGCCCGTAGAGCGGCACCGCCAGCGCCACCGTGGCCGGGCCGATCAGGAAGTGCACGAACTTGGCGCCCTCGAAATACGTGTCGTAAGGCGTGCGCGTGAGCAGCAGCACCGACACGATGACGATCACGGAAATCAGCACCGGGTTGACCACCGGATTGCGCCCGCTGCGCGTGTGCAGCCACAGCGCGCCCAGGTAGGCCAGCAGCGTGAGCGACAGCCACAGCAGCGGCGATTGCGCGAGGAAGACCCAGATTTCGGACAGCCTGGCCGGCGCGCTCATCATCGGAAGACCTCCGCGCTTCGCGCTGCGGTGCGAGCTTGCTTGGGGCGGCCCGGCGCGGCGCTCGACCGGAAGACCTCCGCGCTTCGCGCTGCGGTGCGAGCTTGCTTGGGGCGGCCCGGCGCGGCGCTCAACCGGAAGACCTCCGCGCTTCGCGCTGCGGTGCGAGCTTGCTTGGGGCGGCCCTGCGCGGCGCTCATTCGGCGTCCTTGCCGGTGACGCGGATCATCCAGCGGAAGGTGAGCGCGGTGACCGTCATGGTGAAGGCCGCGCCCACGATGCCGGCCGCCAGGAACGGCAGCCACTCGCGCCCTACCCGTTCGAAATGCAGCATCACGCCGGCCACGGCCGGAATGAACAGCAGCATCAGGTTGCGCAGCAGATGGCCCGAGGTGTCGGTCAGCACCTGCGGCACGCCGCCGCGCACCAGCAGGCCGATGAACAGCAGCACCATGCCGATCAGCGGACCGGGAATCGGCAGGCCGAGCCACTGCACGAGCAGTTCGCCGGCAAGCTGGCAGAGAAAAAGCGTGGTGATGGCGTAGAGCATGGTCTTCGTGTTCTTGTTCGGGTGCGCGCTCAGCGCGAATGTTCGAGGGAAGACACCGCCTTTGTCCATCCCTCTTTCAAGGCTTGATGGCTCGCGGGCGGCAACACGCCGAGCCGCACATGGCCCGGCAGGCCGAAGGAGGCGCAGTCGCGCAGTTTGATGCCCTCGGCGCGCAGTGCGTCGGCGAAATGGGGATATGGCTTGTCGGTGCGGGCGCAGAAGAAGTTCGCGTCGCCGGGCAGGCACTGCCAGCCCAGCGACTCGCAGGCGACCTGCTGCTGCGCTTTCCATTCGCGCAGCGTGACCAGGCTTTGCGCGAGCCAGCGCTGGGCGTCGTCGCCGGTCCATGTCGCCAGCAGCACCACGCCATGCGTGCCCAGCGGCCACGACGGCGCCAACCGCTCGAGGCGCCCCATCAACGGCGAGCCGACAGCGTCGAGGGGCGCAATGGCATAGGCAGCGCGAATGCCGGTGAGGCCCATGGCCTTGTTCGGCGTCCACATCTGCCAGACGCGGTCGCGCTGTGCGGCATCCAGCGAGGGACTGCCTTCGAGGCGCAGCGGTTCATAGGCCATATCGAGCACGCAAGGCCCTCCGTCGCCTTGCGCATGCGCCACCAGATTGGCCTGCGGCTGCCCGAGCGGGCTCGATGGTTCGCAGCACCAGCGCAAGGCAGCCGTCTCGAACGGCGCGGGCGCGCGCAGCACCTGCAGGCCCCAGGCCCGCGCGGCGCGCTCGTAGTCGCCGTAGCTGTGCGCCGGCAGCCAGACCACGCCGGCACCGCCCTGAGCGACGGCGGCGCCGATGCGGTGGATGAATTCGCTCGCGCTCGCCGCGATCACGATGCGTTCCGGCGCCACGCCGTGGAAGCCCGCGAGCCGGTCGCGCAACGCCGTGTAGCGCGGGTCCGGGTAATGCGTGGGATCGGCGTCGCGCAATGCGGCAAGCACGGCGGGGCATGCACCCACCGCATTGCCGTTGGTCGAGAAATCATGGGGTGCCGCGCCCGATGCGTCGGGTCCGCCGTGAATGAAGCCGCCCGTCATCCCCCCGTCCCCCCCAGCACCGCGACGATGACCAGTGAGGCGCACACCGCCCATGCCAACACCACCACCGCGCCCAGTTGCGCGGCACGCCGCGTGTCCGCCGAGGCAGGCGCGCGCCCTTCCGCATTCAGCGCATACACGCCCGGCTTCGCCAGCCGCACGCCAAGCAACAGCGCCATCGCCGCCATCGGCCAGCCGCTGTTGGGCGACGGCGTGCGCCGCGCTTCTTCCGACAACCGCGCAGGCCAGCGCAAGGCCGCCACCGCGAGCAGCACCGCCGTGATGCGCGCGGGCACCCACGAAAGCACGTCGTCCGCGCGCGCGGCCCATTTGCCGAACCATGTCCAGTCGCGGCCGCCGCGTTCGCCGCGGTAGCCCCACATCGCATCGGCCGTGTTGGCAAAACGGTAGATCGCCGCCCCCGGCAGGCCGAACAGCACGAACCAGAACACCGGGGCCACCAACGAGTCGTTGAGGTTCTCGGCCAGCGACTCGATGGCGCTCTCGCGCACTTCGCGCTCACCGAGCTCGGCCACATTGCGGCTCACCAGCCGGGCGAGCTGCGCACGGCCCGCGTCGAGCGACACGGCCAGCGCGTCCTCGACCGCCAGTACTTCGTCGCGCAGCATGCGCCATGCGAACAGCGGCTTGAACAGCAGGCCCAGCAGCACGGCCACGGCCCATGCGGGCAGCCATTGCACGATCGCGCCCTGCAGACCGGAGGCCACGCCCCAGACAGCCATCGCGCCGACACACCAGGTCAGCGCGCCGATGAAGAAGGCCGGCATGTCGACCGGCTTCGCGTGGTGATGCAGCGGCGCGGCGCGCGAGCCGATCCAGCCGAGGTAGTTGCCCATCCACACCACGGGGTGCAGGTATGGGCGCGGTTCGCCGAGCCAGCGGTCGATGGCCAGCGCGAGCCACAGCGCGGCGACAAGGGCGAAGGAATAGGACAACGGATCGTCAGCAGGCATGGGAGCCGCCATTCTCGCGAATCAGGCGGCTGCCCTGCCGCGCCGCCACTGAACCAGGGCGCCAAGCGCGGCGAGCAACGCGGCGCCGAACACGACCCACAGTTGCAGCACGACGGATTCGGCCTTGGGCGCCGGCAGCTTATCGGGCGTGGGTTCCAGCCGCAGGCCGCTCACAGGCCGCGCGCCGTCGGCTGCCGGCTCGGCTTCCGGAGCCTTGGCGGGTTCCGCAGGTGGCGGCGCCGCAATCACCGGAGCGACCGTTGCGGCGTGCACCGTGGGCGCGGCGAGCTGCTGGCGCACGAAGCGCTGCACGCCTTCATTGCGCTCACGCAGGCCGGTGGCGCCTGCCGCCTCGACATAGGCCCGCGCCAGTTCCCTGCGCGTGGCCGCATCGGGCTTCCAGTAGTTCAGCCTTACCGCGTCGAGCATGCGTTCCAGCGTCTGCGCGAACGCCGCGCGGTTGTCGCCTTCGAGCCATTCGCGCGTGCCCAGCTTGTATCTGTCGCGCACATACACGTCGTGCAGCGACTGCCACTGGTCCTGCCGCACCACGTCGGGCGCGGTGACCTGCCAGCCCCACAGGAACTGCGCCGTCTTCAGGACCTGCAGCGTGCCGCTGTAGCCCTCGGCCTTCTGCGCGGCGATCCACTGCGGATGCAGGTAGCGCGTCTGCATCTCGCGCGCGATGGCGCCGGCGGCGGTGTCTGTGCGCACAGCCGGGCCGTCGCGCAGGTTCTGCACGTACAGCGCCGGGTCCTTGCCGGTGAGCTGCCGCACCGCCTGCGCGATACCGCCGAGGTACTGGAAGGGATCGTCGTTGGTGAGCACGCCATAAAGATTGGAGCTGCGCGCCATCAGCGCCGCGTCGACCTGCGCGAGGTTGCCCGCGTAGGCGCCGGGCCGCGACGCGCCGTCCAGGCCCTTGCCGTAGGCATGGCCCATGCGGTCCATGTAGAGCTGCGCCATCTGCGCATCGCCGCCGCCGCGCTGCTGGCTCTTCCAGGCATCGCTCGCGAGCGCGGCTTCCTCCAGCCCCGCGCCATAGCTGCCCTGCTCGTTCGAGAACACCCGCGCGGTAGCCCATCGCCTTGCCTCCTCCGGCGTGGCGCCCTGGGCGCGCAGCTTGCCGGCCAGCGCCTCGCTGTGCTGCGCCACCGCATTGCCGGGCTCGGGCAAGGCGGCCACCTGCCGCACCGCCTCGTCGAGCCAGCGCATCACGTTCGGGAACTGGTCGCGGTAGGAGCCGGTGACGCTGATGAGCACGTCCATGCGCGCACGCCCCAAGGCCTTCGCCGGAATCACTTCGATGCCGCTCATGCGGCCCGCGTCGTCCCAGCGCGGCTTCACGCCCATCGCATGGAAAGCCTGGCTCTCGAGCACGCCCTGGTGGCGCGAAGCCTCGCCGGCCCACAGCGTGAACGCGATCTTTTCGGGCGCCTTGCCGGCGTGGCTCTTCGCATGCGCGGCGATCCAGGCGTCCATTGCTGCGACGCCCGTTTCCCAGGCGGCGCGCGTGGGCACGCGGCTCGGGTCGAAGCCGTAGAGGTTGCGCCCGGTCGGCAGGCTGTCGGGGTTGCGCACCGGGTCGCCGCCGTAGCTGGCCTTGAGGTAGCGGCCGTCCAGCGCCGTCAGCAGGCCTTCGATTTCCTCGTTGTGCGAGAGCACGGCGTCGAGCTTGCGGGCGCGCTCGGCCAGCTCGCCGAGCTTCTGCACATCTGCAGGCGTCTTGCCCATCGCGCTCGCGGCCGCGGCGTCGCTCAACGCGAGTTCGACCCAGCGCGCGGGCTTCGATGCGGCCACGCTCTTCGCGTCGATCAGGAAGGCCTCGTCGATGTCCTCGCCCAACGCTTCCACCAGCGGCTTGCCGAGAATCTGAAGGATCGTCATGCGCCGGCGTTCGGCATCCGGCGCCTGTCCGAAGGTGGCCAGGCCCAGCGGCTGCGCTGTCTGCGCGAGCTCGTCGAGGTACGGATGCAGCACCGCGATGAAACCCGCGAAGTCGGCGCGGATACGCGCCGGTGTCCATTGCAGGTCGCGGTCATAGTGCTGTTCGGCGAACTCGGCCGTCAGCTGCCTTTCCATGGCCGTCTTCACCGGCCCGGGCGACAGGTTTTCCCAGTCGTGCATGCGCTCGTGCATCGCCTGCACGCCGGGCCGGAAACCCGCGGGCGCGAACATCGGCGTCGAATGGCTCACCATCGTCGCGCGGCCGCGCCGCTTGGCGGTGGTGGCCTCGCCGAGGTTGTCCATGATGTACGGGTACACGTTCGGCAGGTCGGCCAGCGCGAGCAGCGGATCGTCCTGCACCGACAGCCCGCGCTCCTTGCCCGCCGACCATTCGACCGTGCCATGGGTGCCCACATGCACCACCGCGCTCGCGCCGAACTGCGTGCGCAGCCACAGGTAGGTGGCCAGGTAGCCGTGGCTCAGCGGCACGGCCGATCGGTGATAGACCTGCCCGGCCTTGTCCACGACCTGCGTGCCGGGCTCGAAGCGCGGCGGCTGGCGCAACACCACGACATTGCCGAAGCGCACGCGCGGAATCACGAAGACCGGCTCGCCCGCGACCGGGCGCAGCATGGCCGACTTTTCAGGCGGCCCCCAGTAGGCCTCGATGCGCCGTTGCGTCGCCTCGGGCAGCGTGCGAAACCATGTGAGGTAGCGAGGCAGCGGCATCGCTTCGGCCAGGCCCCGGTCGAGCAGCGGCTGCAGGGCGTCGTCCTGCCCTGTCGGGTAGTAGGCCTTCATCGTCGCCTGCACCTGCGCGATCAGCGCGTCGGTGCCCGGCAGATCGGTGTCGTAGCCGGCGGACTTCATCGCGGCGAGCATGTTGTTCACGCTGCGCGGCACGTTGAGGAAGGACGCGCCGAAGTTGGCCTCGCCCGGCGGATAGTTGTAGACCAGCATCGCCACGCGCCGCTGCGAGGCGGGCGTGCGCTGCAGCCGCAGCAGCGCGGCGGCCTTGGCGGCCACGGCGTCGATCTGCGCAGGCAGCGGCTGCAGCGTGCCGGAGGCCGCGTCGCGCGCGCTCACAAGCATCGGGTCGGTCATGCCGGCCAGTTCGCTCGGGCTGTAGTACGAGGCGATGTCGGTTTGCGAAAGGCCGTCCTTGCTCTGCGCCCACTGCGTTGCGTCCATCGCCAGCGAGGGCAGCGTCTGCAGCACGGGCACGCCGATGCGCTCGAGCTCGGCCTTGCGCTCGTTGGGGCTGAAGACCAGCGAGGCGTTGACGATCAGGTCGGCCACGCGCCGCTCGCCGGCGTGCGTCATGCCGAAGAACAGGTCTTTCTGCTGGCGCGGGCCGTAGAAGGCGTAGGCGCGCAGGCTGCGCTGTTCGAGCGAGGCGATGAGCGCATCGAGCCAGCCGGTGTCGTCGCCGGTGACGGTGGCGCTGTTGATCGCGATGGCGACAGTGCCGCTTGCGGGGTTGCCGGGCAACCGGTCGAGCGCGGCGATGTCGGTTTCGATGCGCGGCCAGCCTGGGTGATAGAAGCCGGCCAGCGGAAGCGGCACGGGCGCCGGAAGCCCCGCCAACTCGCCGGGCTTGGCCATCGCCTGCATCGAGGCGGCAAGGTTGGCCGTGCCGGCGAAGCGCCAGTACTCGCGCAGCCGCTGCGCCCACGCGGCATCGACGCCGCGCTCGGCCGCGAGCGGCGCGGCGGCGGAGGCCTGCCCCTTGGCAACCAGCGCGAACTCGCCGACCAGCACATAGGGCACGGCGCCACGCGAAATCACGTCGCCGAAGCGGGCGGCGGCAGCCTGTGCCACGCTGATGTGCGGCGCGTCGATGACCAGCAGCCGTGCGTCTTCCAGCGCGGCTGCCAGCGTCTCGGGCGAATCCTTCGAAGCCGACACCACCTGCAGCGGCAACCCCGCCTCGCGCGCCGCGGCCTCCAGCCGAACCACCCGCGCCGGCGACACCAACGGCGTGCTCAACACCACGACACGCCCGCCAGCCGGCTGCGCATGAACCGACGCCAGCAACCCCAGCGCCGCCAGCAGCCCGAGCAGCCAGCGCAAGAAGACCCGCGTCACTTCCCGCCCTGCGCCGGCACCGCGTCCGCCGGCACGTAGACCATCGTGCCGTCCTTCAGCCGCCAGGCGGTGCCGGCCTTTTCGCCGTCGCCCTGCCCCGTCGCGCCGCTGGCCTTGAAGCGTGTGAGCTTCTGGCCTTCGCGCGTGATGATCTCCATGTCGGGCTTGCCCTCGTTGCGGATGATCGTCACCTTGTCCTGCGCGAACGGGTTCATCGGGTTGTTGATGACCGCGATCATCAGCATGCCGATCACCACCATGAACACGTCGATCAGGTTGATGGTCGAGAGCACCGGATCGTCGTCGTCGCTGTCCAGGCTGCTCAGGATGGAAAACTGCCGCCGGCTCATGAGAGCCGATCCCGCGCGTCCAGCACCGTCACCAGTTCGCGCATGAGCCATCGGCGGCGCACGGTGTACACCACGAAGGTGATGGAAGCCGAAGCCAGCGCCACGATCACGCTGGCGAACGCGGGCGCCAGGCTCTGCGCCACGCCCTGCGATTCGCCCGAGGCCACGGCCACCAGCGCCGGGCCCATCGGGATCATCGTGGCGATCAGCCCCAGCATCGGCGCCACCCGGCTGCACAGCCGCACGCCTTCGAGCTGCTTGAGCACCACCAGCTCCATCTGCTCCTGGCTCGCGGTGGCGTGGCGTTGCAGCACCAGCGCGCGCAACGGATCGCGGCGGCGCTGCACATACTCGATGCCGAAGGCGCCGAGGCAATAGACCGCATAAACGAAGGACAGCAGCACGCCCAGCGTCACCGGCCAGAGGAACAGGCGCGCAAGCTCGAAGAGAACGGTGTCGAAGGCCAGCATCAGGTCGGCTCCGTGGGAGAAGAAGTGGGGTCGAACAGGTCCGAAGGACGGCCCCAGCTTTCGTCGAACACCAGCGACGCGAGCGGCTCGCGCTTCGCCCAGCGTTCGCGCTGCAGCATCGGCTCTTCGTAGAACTGGTGCACGGGCCCCAGGCACAGCAAGGCGATGGGCTCGGCGCCTTCGGGCAGCCCGAGCAGCACCGACACCTCGGCCGGATCGAACAGCGACACCCAGCCCATGCCCAGCCCTTCGGCGCGCGCCGCAAGCCAGAGGTTCTGGATGGCGCAGGAGGCCGAGGCCAGGTCCATTCGAGGCAGCGTGCGGCGGCCGAACACGTGCTTCTCGCGTCCGTCCGCCAGCGTCACCACGAGCAGTTCGGCGGCGTCGAGCAGGCCCTGCACCTTGAGCCGCATGAACTCGTCTTCACGCTCGCCGAGCGCGCGGGCCGTGAGCACGCGTTCCTGTTCGACGACGTGGTGCAACCGCTGCCGCAAGGCTTCGCCGCGAACCCTGATGAAGCGCCACGGCTGCATGAAGCCGACGCTGGGCGCGTGGTGTGCCGCGTCGAGCAGCCGTCGCAGCACATCGGGCTCCACCTGGCCGCCTGCGAAGTGGCGCATGTCGCGGCGCTCGTGGATGGCGCGATAGACCGCCTGCGCTTCTTCTTCAGTGAAAGTCGGGCTGGTCACGCTGCTCTTTCGGGGTGAGCGCGCCCTGAGCGACGGCGAAAAAACAGCCCCACGTCAATCCTCGATCCCGCGCTGCGCAGGAATACCAGCCTTGAACGCGTGCTTCACCAAAGTCATCTCGGTCACCGTATCGGCCAACTCGATGATCTCCGGTGGGCAGCGGCGCCCCGTCAGCACCACGTGCACATGCCTGGGCCGTGCGCGCAAGGTTTCGAGCACGCCGTCGAGCGGCAGCCATCCGTAGATCAGCGGGTAAGTGATCTCGTCGAGCACCACGAGAAAGAACTCGCCCGACATGATCGCCGCCTTCGCCTTCTCCCAGCCGTCGCGCGCGAGCTGGCCCGAGCGCTCCAGGTCCTGGCTCTTCCAGCTGAAGCCGTCGCCCAGCCCCTCGATCGGAATGCCGATCTGCTCGAACATGCGGTGCTCGCCGAAACGCGCCGTCGGCACTTTCATGAACTGGTAGATCTTCACGGCCTTGCCGCGGCCATGGGCGCGCAGCGCGAGGCCGAAGGCGGCCGTGCTCTTGCCCTTGCCGTCGCCGGTGTTGACGATGACGATGCCGCGGCGCTCGCCCTCGGGCTTCTCGTAAGGCTTCTCGCTGGGTGGTGTTTCGATCTGCATGATTCTTCGGTTCGTATGTGGGTTACTGCGGCAGCGCGATCCATTGGTCGGCAACGCGGTGCACGCGGATGCGGTGGTCGAACACCTGCTCCAGCGCGGCATGCGTGGCCGGGTTGCCGCAGGCGCCGTGATGCGTCACGCGGCCGTGGTTCATCACCACCAGTTCGTCGGCGGCCAGCGCCATCGGCAGCTCGTGCAGCACGCTGACCACCGTGCGGCCTTCGGCGACCAGGGCGCGCGCCGTCTGCATCCAGTCGGCCTGGTGCGGCGGGTCGAGATTGGCGAGCGGCTCGTCCATCAGCAGCAGCTCAGCCTCGACCGCCAGCGCGCGCGCCAGCAGCACGCGCTGGCGCTCGCCGCCGGAAAGCTGGCCCAGCGGCCGGTCGCGCCAGTCCCAGGCCTGGGTGGTGCGCAGCGCACGTTCGACGGCGTCACGGTCGGCATCGCTGGGCGCGGCCAGCCAGCGCTGGTGCGGCAGGCGGCCGAGCATGGCGACGTCGTACACCATCAGGTCGTCGGCACTGCCCTCGCCCGTGCCGCTCTGGCCGAGCCAAGACAAGCGCTGCGCTCGCGCGCGCGCCGGAATCTTCGCCTGCGCCTGGCCGAACAGCCGCACCTCGCCCCGGTGCGCGAGCAGCCCCGCCAGCGCCTTGAGCAAGGTCGACTTGCCCGCGCCGTTCGGCCCGACGATGCTGGTCCAGCGCCCGGAGGCGAGCGCCAGGTCGATGCCATGCAGCACCTCGGTGGCGCCGAGCGTGGCGCTCAGGCGGCGTGCTTCGAGCGCGGGAGCGTTGCTCATGCCACGCCCCCGCGCGCGCCGCGCCGGTGCATCAGCCACAGCAGGTAGCTGCCGCCCAGCACCGCCGTGAGCACGCCCACCGGCAGCTCCTGCGGCGCAATCAGCCAGCGCGCCAGCAGGTCGGCCGACATCAGGAGCAGCCCGCCCATCAGCGCCGACAGCACGATCAGCCGCGCATGCGTGGTCTTGACCGCCGAGCGCACCAGATGCGGCGCAGCCAGACCGACGAAGGCGATCAGCCCGGTCTGCGCCACCGCCGCGCCGGTGGCCAGCGCGAGCACCACCACTAGCGCCGCGCGCATCGCGCCCAGCGGCAGGCCCAGGCTGCGCGCCGTGGCCTCGCCGAGCGCCAGCCCGTCGAGCACCGGCGCCAGCGCCCAGCCCAGCAGCAGGCACACCGCGCCGACCATCGCCATCACGGCGCAGGCGCTCCAGCCGACCAGCCCGGTGCTGCCGAGGATGAAGCCCTGTATGGCCTGAAGAATGTCGGCCGAGGCGATGGTGATGAGGTCTTTGGCGGCGCCCAGCACCACGCCGACGATCACGCCCGCGAGCAGCAGCCGCAGCGTCTGCTGCACGCCGCGCGCGAGCAGCAGCGTGAGCATCACCGCGACCACCGCGCCGACGAAGGCCGCGCCGGTGAGCCCGAGCCGCATCACCCATTGCGTGCTGGCGGCCGAGCCGCCGAACATCAGCAGCGCCAGCGCCACGCCGAGCGAGGCACCCGAGGCGCTGCCCAGCAGGTACGGGTCGGCCAGCGGATTGCGAAACAGCCCCTGCGCCACCGAGCCCGCCAGCCCGAGCAAGGCGCCGGCCAGCCAGGCGCCGAGCGTGCGCGGCAGCCGGATGTCCCACACGATCTGCAGCGCCACCGGGTCGTGCCGGGCCAACAGCAGGCTCTCGAAGCCGGTGCTGCCGATGCCCAGGCCCAGCAGCATCGCCCCGGCGCCCAGCACCAGCAGGCCCAGGCCGAGCAGCAGCACCCGCCGCAGGTGCGCCGTGTGCCTGTGGGCCGCGCTCACCGCTTGCCGCCCTTGTCGCTCAGGCACTGCGCCATCAGGCGCGCGGCCTCGTCCATGCGCGGGCCGGGGCGCACCAGCACGTCGGACTGCTCGGCGCTGAAGCGGCAGATGCGCCCTTCGCGCACCGCGCGGATGCCGGCCCAGCCGGGCCGCTGCTCCAGCCCTTGCGCGCTGCGCACGCTGACCATGATGAGGTCGGGATTGGCGCGCACCACGTACTCGGGGTTGAGCTTGGGAAAGGGCCCGAGCGATGCCGGCACGATGTTCTTCACGCCGAGCCGGGTGAGCGTCTCGCCGATGAACGACGACTCGCCCGCCGCGTACGGCGCGCTGTTCACCTCGAAGTACACGCGCAGGCCTTTGGCGCTCGCGGGCAGCGACTGCGCGGCGGCCGACACGCTGGCGTCGATCACGCGCCAGACCTTGGGTGCCTCGTGCGTGCCGAGCACCTGGTCGAGCTTGTCGAGCACGCGCCGCACGTCGGCATGGCTCTTGGGCTCGAGCACCAGCACCTTGATGCCCAGCGCCTCCAGCCGCTGCGTCACGCGCGACGACTTGGCGAGCAGCACCGCGTCGGGCTTGAGCGCGACGATGGCTTCGACGTTCGGATCGAGCCCGCCGCCGACCTGCGGCAGCGCCTTGACCTGCTCGGGCGAATTCGAATAGCGGTCGACGCCCACCAGCCGGTCGCAGGCGCCGAGCGCGCAGACCGATTCGGTGAGCGAAGGCAGCAGCGTGACGATGCGGCGCGGCGGCTCGCGCAGGCTCACGGTGACGCCGCGCTCGTCGACCACGTCCAGCGCATGCGCCGCCAGCGCAAAAATGGCCAGGCCGAGCGCGGCCAAGGGAATGCGGATCTTGTTCTTCATGCGCATGCGGCGGGTGCTTTCAGGCTCAGCGGCAGGCCGGCGGCCATGAGCGTCACGCGATGGCAGGCGGCGGCCACGTCCTGGTTCAAGCGGCCCAGCGCATCGACGAAGGCGCGGGTCTCGCGGCCCAGCGGGATCACGCCCAGGCCGATCTCGTTGCCCACCAGCACCACGGGCCCGCGCGCTTCGCGCAGCGCGACCAGCAGCATGGCGGCGTGCGTGGCCGGCGTGCGCGTGGCGGGACGGGCGTCTTCGCAGGGCATCGGCATCATCAGGTTGGTGAGCCAGAGCGTGAGGCAGTCGACCACCACCAGCGTCTCGGGCGTGCTCTGCGTGACGATGGCGCGCGCGAGTTCGATGGGCTCTTCGATGGTGCGCATGCCGGGCACGCGCTCGGCGCGGTCGGCCTGGTGGCGCACGATGCGCTCGAGCATCTCGTCGTCATAGGCCTGGGCGGTGGCGATCATCACGGCGCGATGCGTGCGCGGGCCGGCAAGGAGCCAGTCGGCTGCCCTTTGCTCGGCGCGGCGCGACTTGCCGCTCTTCTGGCCGCCGAGGATGAACTCGTGCTCGACTGTCGCCGGCTTATTCATGGGGGGCATGGCTTTGCAACTCGATGGGCATGGCGCCGAAAAGGCACGCGGTGGCTTCCGGGCTGGAAGCGAACCACGCATGGAAATAGCTGGCGCGCACCGGACCGTGCACATAGAGCGCCTCGCCGCCCTGCGCGCCCACGGCCTGGGTCGTGCCGGGCCGGGCGGTGCGCGCGACGGGCGCGAGTGGCGTCTCGCAGCGTGAATAGTGGAAGGTGTGACCGCGCAATGCGTGGCCGCCGAGCTGCAGTTGCTGCGGGCCGAGACCGGCCAGGCGCTTCTGCATCGTCACCCTGCCGGGCAGCAGGCCCCAGAGGCGATGCACGTTGCGGTCGCCCGCGCCGTCGTCATGCGTGGCCAGTTCGTCGAACAGCGCCATCATGCCGCCGCACTCGGCCCACACGGGCTTGCCGGCGGCGACATGGGCCGCCAGCTCGGCACGCATCGGCTCGCAGCGCGACAGCGCCTCGGCATGCAGCTCCGGGTAGCCGCCGGGCAGCCAGACGGCGTCGCAAGCGGGCAAGGCGTCGCCCGCGAGCGGCGAGAAGAAAGACAGCCGCGCACCCAGCGCGCCGAGCACGTCGAGGTTCGCGGGGTAGATGAAGGAGAAGGCGGCGTCGCGCGCAATGGCGATGGTGCTGCCGGCCAGCAGCGGTGCCACCGGGGCTACCGGCGGCGCGGCATCGAAGCGCACCTGCGGCAGTTGCGCGACGTCCAGCTGTCCCAGCAGCGTGCCGGCCAGCACGTCGGCCACGGCGTCGAGGCGCGCCATCGCGTCGCCCAGTTCGTCGGCAACAACCAGGCCGAGGTGACGCTCGGGCAAGGTGAAGCCGGCGTCGCGCGGCAAGGCACCCAGCCATCGGGACGGTTCGCGCAGCGCCTCTTTCAGCATGCCGGCATGGCGCTCGCTGCCGACGCGGTTGGCCAGCACGCCGGCCCACGGCAGGCCGGGCCTGAAGTTCTGCAGGCCGTAGGCCAGCGCGCCGAAGGTGCCGGCCATGGCGTGCGCGTCGATCACGGCCAGCACCGGCAGGCCGAAGCGCTGGGACAGGTCGGCGGCACTGGGCGTGCCGTCGAACAGGCCCATCACGCCTTCGACGATCAGCAGGTCGCAGTCGGCCGCCGCCGCGCGCAGGCGCTCGCGGCAGTCGGCCTCGCCGGTCATCCAGAGGTCGAGCGAATGCACCGGCGCGCCGGTGGCCAGCGCGAGCCAGAGCGGATCGAGAAAGTCGGGCCCGCACTTGAAGGCCCGCACCCGCCGGCCCTGCCGCGCGTGCAGCCGCGCGAGCGCGGCCGCGACCGTGGTCTTGCCCTGCCCCGAGGCCGGGGCCGCCACCAGCACCGCGGCGCAGGCGGCCGCCGCGGCACCGGCGGTGTCGCTTCGTTGCGAGGGGTTGCTTATTGCGGCGTCCACTTGAGACCGACGTACGCGGTGCGGCCGGCGGTGGCGTACAGGCGCGCGTACTGGTAGTCCTTGTTGCCCACATTGTCGACCCGCGCGATCAGGTTCAGGTCGCGCGTGATCTGCGTGCTGGCCGACAGGTTCAGCACCGTGTAGCCGCCCAGCTTGACGCTGTTGGCGGCGTCGTCGTAGCGCCGGCTCGAGGTCTGCACCTCGGCGCCCAGCGTCCAGCCCGCGACGCGCCAGTCGGCGCCGAAGGTGGCGTGGCGCTGCGCGCGGCGTGCCAGCAGGTTGTGCGTGCCGAGGTCGCGCGGGTCCTGGAAGTCGAGCGAGGTGCGCAGCGTGACGTCGCCGATGCGATGGCCGCCCGACAGCGTGACGCCCTGGTAGCGGGCGCGCGCGGTGTTGCCGTAGCAACCAAAGGACGAGGCGCAGCCCTTGGCCGTGCCGTCGAAGGTGATCAGGTTGCGCACCTGGTTCTTGTAGACCACGATGCCGGCATGCGAGGCGCCTTCGGTGTACTGCAGGCCCAGTTCGACGTTGCGGCTGGATTCGGGCTGCAGCGATGCCAGGCCGTATTCGCTGAAGCGCTGGTACAGCGTGGGCACGCGGAAGGCGGTGCCGGCCGAGGCCGTGAAGCGCAGCGACGGTGTGATGGCATAGCCGTAGGCGGCGCTGCCGGTGGTCTTGCCGCCGAACTCGCTGTCGCGGTCGTGGCGCAGGTGCAGCTGCAGCGAGTGCGGGCCCTGCACGAAGCCGTAGCCCAGCGACACCGCGTCCTGCGCGCGGTCGCGCGAGAGCAGCTTCGAGCTGGTGGTGGGCGCGTTGTCGAGCGCGTCTTCGCGGCGCTCAAGGGCCGCCGTCACCAGGTGCGGGCCGAAGCGGAATTCGTTCTGGAACAGGTAGCCGCGCAGGTGGGTTTCGGTGCGGTAGAAGCTCGGCTGCGTCTTGTAGACCGACTGCGAATCGGTGATCTGCACGCGGGTGCTGTAGACGTCGTTCCACTTGGCCGACCAGGTGAGGCCGGCGGTGCGCAGCGTATTGCTCGAGATGTCGTTGGCGAACAGGAACGGCAGCTTGGTCTTGTAGGACACGGTGGCGTCGTAGCCGGCCTGGATGTCGCTGGCCAGCAGCGTGGCGTCGATGCGCTGATCGGGCGTGATCTGGAAGCCCAGCTTCAGGTTGCCCGAGGTGCTGTTGTAGCCGTCGCGGTCGGGGCTGGTGAAGCCGTCCTTGACCACGTTGCGCTTGTCGACCGGCTGGATGTTGTAGCCCTTGCTCTCTTCATGCGCGACGCCGAAGGAGTAGTCCAGCAGGCCCGACTTGCCGCTCACGCCGCCTTCGATCTTGCGCAGGCCGTAGCTGCCGAAACCGATGCCCGCGTAAGGCGAGACGCCCTCTTCGCCGCGCCTGGTGAAGAGCTGGATCACGCCGCCGATGGCGTCCGAGCCGTACACCGCGGCGGCCGGCCCGCGCAGCACTTCGATGCGGTCGATCTGCGACAGCGGAATGCCTTCCCAGCCGGCGCCGCCGGTCGATTGCGAGTCGATGCGCACGCCGTCCAGGTAGACGGCGGTGAAGCGCGTTTCCGCGCCGCGGATGTACAGGCTGGTGGTATTGCCCACGCCGCCGGAGCGCGAAATCTCGATGCCCGGCAGGCGCGCCAGCACATCGGCCACGCCCGTGGCGCCGCTGCGCTCGATGGTCTGGCGATCGATGATGGACACGTCGCCCACCAGGTCGGACAGCGCCTGCGGCGTGCGGTTGGCCGTGACCACCGTTTCGCCGAGGGTGGGCGCTTCTTGCGCATGGGCCAGGCCGCCGAAGGCGGATGCCAGCGCCAGCGGCAGGCAGGCGAAACGGAGACGGCGCGCGGGAGCGCGGCCACGGGAAACGGAAGCGTGGGAAATCATGAAATGTGCCGAACGAACGTCAATGCCCCGTGCCGGCTTCCCCGCCGGCACCTGGGCGCAATGGCTGCCTCGCGCACTTTTTCTTTGGTGCATGCGGCAGCCGCCTTGTTGGCCGGTATCCGGGCTGGCAGAACGCCCCCCGCCGCCTTCCCAGGCACCTGTTTCAGGGTGCCCAGTGGCTGTGTGGATAGGGGTGACGCCTTGCGGCGTCGTCTGCTTGACCGTTGCGGGGGCAGCGCAGGCGGCTTGGGCCGGGCCCGACGCGTGTTCGGGGGACCTTCACTCCTGCTTCCCGTTGAACCGCGGCGCGTGAACCACGCCGCAGGCACCAACGGGCGGGATTTTAGGCCCTGGCGAGCACTGTTTAAGCCGAAAGTTGCGCCGCCGCTAACATCGGAGCGATGCGCCCGGCCTCGGTTTTCCTGAATATTCGTTCCGCGCTGCAGCGGCTTTTCGGCGTTTCTGGCTGGCAGTCGATGCTGCTGTGGTCCATTGCCGCCGGCCTGCTCGGCACGCTGGCGACCGAGCTGTTCCGTGCGGCGCTCTACGGTTTCGAGCACCTGCTGCTCGGCCCCGGCGAAGGGCTGGTGGCCATGGCCAAACACCTGCCGTGGTGGGCGCGCATCGCCTGCCCGACGCTCGGCGGACTGGTGGCCGGCCTGCTGCTGGTGCTGGCCAAACGCGTTGCGGTGCGCAGCGCCACCTCCGACTACATGGAAGCGATCGTGCTGGGCGACGGCCGCATTCCGGTCGCGCAGACGCTGGTGCGCAGCGCGTCGTCTCTCGTGAGCATCGGCACCGGCGGCTCCATCGGGCGCGAGGGCTCGATGGTGCAGCTCGCGGCGCTGGCCGCCTCGCAACTGGGGCGGCTGCTGCGCTTTCCGGCGGAACGGCTGCGGCTGCTGGTGGCCTGCGGCGCCGCGGCCGGTCTCACCGCCGCCTACAACGCGCCCATCGCGGGCGCCTTCTTCGTCGCAGAGATCGTGCTGGGCTCCATCGCGATGGAAAGCGTGGGGCCGATCATCATCGCGTCGGTGGTGGCGAACGTCGCCATGCGCGCGCTGCCGGGCTACCAGCCGCCCTACAAGATGCCGGCGTTCCCCGAGATCCACGGCACCGAGGTGATTCTGTTCTGCGTGCTCGGCGTGCTGCTGGGCTTTGCGGCGGTCGGCTTCCTGCGCGCGCTGCAGGGCAGCCGCGCGCTGTTCGCGAAGCTGCCGATCGCGCTGCCGTGGCGGCTTGCGCTGGGCGGCCTGCTGATGGGCGCCATTTCGGTGCCGATGCCCGAGGTCTGGGGCAACGGCTACAGCGTGGTCAACGCGGTGCTGCACACGCCGTGGCCCTGGACGCTGATCGCGATGGTGCTGGTCGCCAAGGCGGCAGCGACGATGGCCACCGCGGGCTCGGGCGCGGTGGGCGGCGTGTTCACGCCGGCGCTGTTCTTCGGCTGCATGATCGGCGCGCTCTTCGGGCTGGCGGTGCAGGCGCTGTGGCCGGCTTCGAGTTCGGCACCCTTCGCCTACGCCATCGTCGGCATGGGTGCGTTCCTGGCGGGCGCGACGCAGGCGCCGCTGATGGCGATATTGATGATTTTCGAGATGACGCTGAGCTACCAGGTCATGCTGCCGCTGATGGCCGCGAGCGTCATCGCGTACTTCGTCGCACGCTCGGCCAATGCCGGCTCCATGTACGAGATCACGCTGCGCCGCAACGAGCAGCGCGACGCGCAGCTTCGCCTGCGCGGCCTGCATGTGCGCGACCTGGTGCAGCCGGCCGAGACGGTGGTGGGCCCCGACGCGGATCGCGAGGCGATGAGCAAGCTCTTCCTGCAGCATCCGGTGAAGTACCTGTACGTGGTCGATGCCCAGGGGCGCTACCTGGGCGTGGTGCCGCTGGCCGCGCTCGGCGCGGCGCCGGCCGAGACCTCCGCCGGCGCCCTGCTCTCGCAGGTGATCCTGCCCATCACCGCCGACACCGGCCTGGGCGAAGCGCTGCAGCGCTTTCTCGAGCACCGGGGCGAGCGCCTGCCGGTGATCGAGAGCGAGGCCAACCCCATGCTGCTGGGCGTGGCCGCCAAGAGCGCGCTGCTCGCCACCTACGTGCGGCTCAGCGAGTAGTTTGAAACGCCGATGGAAGGCCGCAGAATCCACGCCTCGACGTACCCTCGCCCGCTCCCGGCGAAGGCCCCTTCCAGGGAAACTACAATCGCCAACCATGCCCGCATCCAGCCCCATCGACCAGATCGCCGAGCGTGTCGAACGCCTGCTCGTGCGTCACGAAGAGGTGCAGCGCACCAACGAGTTGCTGCAGGAACAGGTCGATGCGCTCACGCGTGAACGCGACGCCCTGAAGTCGCGGCTCGCCGCGGCCCGCACGCGCCTCGACGCGCTGCTCGAACGGCTGCCGGCTGAACCACCTCCCCAAGACCCCTCCGCATGAAGCAGATTGAAGTACAGATCATGGGTCAGAGCTATCTGCTCGGCTGTCCCGATGGCGGCGAGGCGCAGTTGCGCGAAGCCGTCGAACGCGTGGACGCGGCCATGTGCAAGATCCGCGATGCAGGAAAAGTCAAGGCCCGCGACCGCATCGCGGTGCTGGCGTCGCTGAATCTGGCCTTCGATCTGGCCGCGCAGCAAGCCGCCACTGCAGCCGCGCCCGCGGCAGTACCTCCCGCCGAGGCAGCAAGCACCGCCGCCGATACAACAGAAACCGACCCGAAGGCCGCCCAGCTCATTCAAAGACTCGATCAGGCCCTGGCCGGCGATGGACATTTGCTCTGAATGATTTCGTCGGACACGGGCAGGCAGGCGTAAAATCCGAACTGTCTGCAGACGTGTCGGGCTTAATATTTCCTTGTTCCAATGCTCTCCGGAGCCGGGCTTGGTACATCGCTAGACGGGCGTGATCATCTCGCGTCAGATGAACCCGAAGTCTTGCTGCCCTCGCCCACCTGAACCCTGGTTCAGGATGCGGGTCCGGCACATCATCTGCAGACACCTTTTCCCGCCGCGGCCCCCTGCACCAGTTGCACGGGGCCGCTGCTTTTTGCGCAAGCGCTTTCTTTTTCCTTCGCCTACGCCACCGTGAACATCGCCGCCCTGCTCGACCCCCTGCTCATCGCCGAACTCGCGGCACTCGGTCTCGGCACCGGTTTTCTCGCGGGCCTCCTGGGCATCGGCGGCGGCATGATGATGGTGCCGTTCATCACGATCATCATGGGCCACCGCGGCGTGCCGGCCGACCTGGCGGTGAAGATCGCCATCGCGACCTCCATGGCCACCATCATCTTCACCTCGGTGTCGAGCGTGCGCGCGCACCACAAGCGCGGCGCGGTGCGCTGGGACATCGTGAAACGGCTCGCGCCCGGTATCGTCATCGGCAGCCTCGCGGGCAGCCTGGGCGTGTTCGCGCTGCTCAAGGGCACGGCCCTGGCCATCGTGTTCGCGCTGTTCGTGGGCTTCTCGGCCACGCAGATGTTCCTGGACAAGAAACCCAAGCCGACGCGGCAGATGCCCGGCACGGGCGGCCAGCTCGCGGCGGGTGGCGCCATCGGCTTCATCTCGGGGCTGGTGGGCGCGGGCGGGGGCTTCATCAGCGTGCCCTTCATGACCTGGTGCAACGTCGCCATCCACAACGCCGTCGCCACCAGCGCCGCGCTGGGCTTTCCGATCGCGGTAGCCAACGTGGCGGGCTACGTGATCAGCGGCCAGTCGGTCGAAGGCTTGCCGGCCGGTTCCTTCGGCTACATCTGGCTGCCCGCGCTCGCGGTGATCGCCGCGTGCAGCGTGCTCACGGCGCCGCTGGGCGCCAGGGCCGCGCACAGCCTGCCGGTGAAGAAGCTCAAGCGCGTGTTCGCGAGCATCCTGTATGTGCTGGCGGCCTACATGCTCTGGAAGGGCCTGCACGGCTGACCGCCGGCCCGCTGCCCGCCACTCACTGCACCCGCTGCTGCCGCCAGGCTCGCGGCGAGCAACCGAAGCGCTCGCGAAACGCGCGGCTGAAATGCGCCGCGTCGTTGAAGCCGCGGCCATAGGCAATCTCGGCCACCGGCCGCCCCGCCAGGCGCGGCTCCAGCAGGTCGCGGCTGCAGGCCTCGAGCCGGCGCTCCCAGATGTACTGCGAGGGCGTGAGCGGCTCGCTCTTGAACACGCGGTGAATGTGGCTCACCGACACGCCCAGCTGCGCGGCCAGGGTGCCCACCGACAGCATCGGATCGGCCAGTTGCTCGTCGATGAGCCGCTTCACCCGCGCCAGGTGGTAGGCCGTGAGGTTGCTGAGCGCCGGTGCGCGCGCGGCAGGCAGCGTCTGCAGCCCCGCCACCAGGATGCTCTGCACTCCGTGCGCCACGGCCAGCGCCGACGCGGGCTGCAGCGTGTCGATATCCTCGCGCAGCGTGCGGATCATGCCCAGCAGCAGGTGGCCCGCGCCTTCGCGGCCCGACACCGTGGTGGCCGTCAGCGCCTCCGTATCCCGCAACTCGCCGCGCAGGCGGTCGCCGGGCAGCTTGAGCACGATCTGCTCGAACGACTCCTCGAACAGCAGCTCGTAGGGCCGCGTACTGTCGTACAGCGCGAAGTCGCCGGCCGACAGCACGGCGTCGCGGCCGTCCTGGCGCACCACGCCCTGGCCGCGCGCCTGGATGCTCACGAGGAAATAGTCGTCGCTCGAATGCGCGATGTGGCCCGGCGTGCGCATCACCTTCTGGGGGCCCGAGGTGACCACCGACATGTCGAGGCTCGGCAGCGTGTGCTGGCGGATGCTGCCCTCGAAGTTGCCCGTGCCTGACTGCTGCACGGCGTCGCACTCGAGCTGCACGTAGACGTTGCAGATCATGTCGGTCCAGTAGGCGAGCCGCTGGTCGCGCGAGACGGCGTCGGTGCTGAGCAACTGGGTCATCGGAATTCCTCGGAAGGCCTGCAGGAGGCCAAGAACAGGGCATGCAACGCTGGAACAAGAACGCCGCCAATCCGGGTCAAGCCGTTTCGGCGCCGCGAATTTACGCTTCAAGCAACCCGTATGCCACAGCGCAAACCCGGTGCGCTTGGCCTGCGATTCCTTACCTTCCTTGCACCTGGAGACCCACCATGCCGACCACCGTCCACCCCAAGCTGCGCGTTGCCGCCGTGCAGGCCGCGCCCGTGTTCCTCGACCTCGACGCCACCATCGACAAGACCATCGAGCTGATGGCGCAGGCCGCCAAACAGGGCGTGCAGCTCATCGCCTTTCCCGAGACCTGGGTGCCGGGCTATCCCTGGTGGATCTGGCTCGACTCGCCGGCGTGGGGCATGCAGTTCGTGCAGCGCTACCACGACAACTCGCTGGTCGTCGGCTCGCCCGAGTTCGAGCGCCTGAAGGCCGCGGCGCGCAAGCACAGGATCTGGCTGTCCTTCGGCTACAGCGAGAAGGCCGCGGGCAGCCTCTACATCGCGCAGGCTTTGATCGACGACCAGGGCAACACCGTGCAGACCCGCCGCAAGCTCAAGCCCACGCACGTGGAACGCACCGTGTTCGGCGAGGGCGACGGCTCCGACCTGCACGTGGTGCCCACGCCCATCGGCAACATCGGCTCGCTGTGCTGCTGGGAACATCTGCAGCCGTTGAGCAAGTACGCGATGTATTCGCAGAACGAGCAGATCCACTGCGGCGCGTGGCCGAGCTTCTCTCTCTACCGCGGCGCCGCCTATGCGCTGGGCCACGAGGTCAACAACGCCGCGAGCCAGGTGTATGCGGCCGAGGGCAGCTGCTTCGTGATAGCGCCCTGCGCCACGGTGTCGAAGGCGATGAGCGAGCTGATGTGCACCGACGCCGGCAAGCAGCAGATGCTGGGGGTCGGCGGCGGCCATGCGCGCATCTACGGACCCGACGGTTCGCCGCTGGGCACGCCCCTGGCCGAAGACGAAGAAGGCCTGGTCATCGCCGACATCGACCTGGGCATGATCTCGCTCGCCAAGGCCGCGGCCGACCCGAGCGGCCACTACTCGCGCCCCGACGCCACGCAGCTGCTGCTGAACAAGACGCGCCGCGAGCCCGTGGTGGTGGTGCTTGCGCCGGTGCCCGAGGCCAGCGTGGCCGAGCCGGTCGAGGCCTGAGCGCCAGCCGACAAGGAACCGCGCCATGGAATCCGCCATTGCCGAACACCTGAAGTGCCCACGCACGCGCCACCGCCGCGTGGAAGACGACTACACGCCGCCCTACCCCGTATGGTCGGCCCGCGCACCGACCACGACGACGCAGGTCGTGATGGGCTACTTCGGCGTGCAGTCGCGCGGCGCGGACATGCAGGGCCGCGCCTGCGCCGCGCTGATGAGGATCGCGCGCGACTTCGCCCTGCCCGACGGCCCGGGCCACCACGACCTGGCGCACTACGTCGATGCCGACGGTTTCGACAACATGATCGCCATCGCCTACTGGAGTGACGCCGCGGCCCATGCACGCTGGAGCGCCACGCCCCAGGTCGACGCCTGGTGGCGTTCGGAAGAAAGGCTATCAGAAGGTCTCGGCTATTTTCGCGAAATTGCCTCGCCGCGCGTCGCGCACTTCGAGACCATGTTCAACACGCCCGATCGCTTCGAAGGGGTCGGCGTGGTGATGGGCGAGATCAGCGGCGAGCTGCAGGAGCACGGCTACTGGGGATCGATGCGCGACCGCATCCCACTCTCGCAGACCGACGCCATGGTGCCGTCAGGCACACGCGCGGTGATCGCCGGTGCGCCGGCTCCGGGGCAGCGCGTGCGAATCTCGGGCCACGAGAACATCGCGATGATCCGCTCCGGCCAGGAATGGACCGACACCACCGGCCAGGAGCGCACGCTCTACATCGACGACATGGAGCCGGTGCTGCGCGAAGGCATGGACTTCCTGCGCGACCAGGGACTGGGCATCGGCTGCTACAGCAACCGCTACATGCACAACCTCGACACGCACGGCAAGCCGCTGCAGAAGTCCTTTGGCCTGAGCTGGTGGCGCTCGCTGGCCGACATGGAACGCTGGGCCGAGTCGCATCCGACGCACGTCGCGATCTTCGGCAGCTTCATGCGCTACGTGCAGGCGCTGAACTTCCAGCTGCAGCTGCGCGTGTACCACGAGGTGTCGGTGCTGAAGGCCGACGAGCAGAGCTACGAATACATCAACTGCCACGCGCGCAGCGGGCTGATGAACGGGCTGGCCTGAACTCTGTTCGATGCCGGATGCCTTAGGATGCCCAGCCCTATTCCCGAGGCAAGGACCCGACATGTGGAGCGATCTCGAGAGGCTGGTCGAAGCCTCGATGCGCGAGTGGAAGATTCCGGGCCTCGCGCTCGCGGTGGTGCGCGACGGCGAGCTGGTGCACCAGAAGGGCTACGGCGTGCGCGACATGCGCGGTGCCGAGCCCGTGACGCCCGAGACGCAGTTCCTGCTGTGCTCGATCACCAAGTCGTTGACCGCCGCGGGCCTCGGCCTGCTGATCGACGAAGGCAGGCTCGAATGGAACCGCCCGGTGCGCGAGGTGATTCCCGAGTTCCGCCTGCACGACGCGCTCGCGACCGAACGCCTCACCGTGCGCGACCTGCTGTGCCACCGCAGCGGCCTGCCGCGCCACGACTGGGTGCACATGCCCGGCGACCTCGGCGGCGCGCAGATGCTGCCACTGCTGCGCCACCTCGCACCAAGCCGCGAACTGCGCGATACCTTCCAGTACTCGAACCTGGGCTACATGGTGGCCGGCATGGTCACGGAACGCATCAGCGGCCAGCGCTGGGAAGACTTCACCACCGAGCGGCTGCTGAAGCCGTTGGGCTTCAAGGACTTCGGCTTCACCATCGAGGCGCTCGAAGCCGCGGACAACGCAGCGCGGCCGCATGCAATGGTCGGTGACGAATGCGTGCCTTCTCCGCTGTGGCCCATTCGCACCACGGCCGGCGGCGGCATGAATGTCTCGCTGGCCGACATCGCGAAATGGGCGCGCTTCCTTCTGGACGAAGGCAAGGTGAACGGCGCGCAACTGCTGTCGGCGAAATCGCTGCGCGAGATGTGCACGCCGCATGTGCACATGGGCCGGTCGGAACACGCCGAGATCGGCGATTCGCACTACGGCTTCGGCCTGTTCTGCGAGAACTACCGCGGCGACCGCACGTACGCGCACTCGGGCTCATGGCTCGGCTGGGGCACGCTGATGACGGTCGTGCCCGAACGCCGCACCGCCGTGGTGGTGCTGACCAACCGGGCACCGAGCACGGTCACCTCGATACTGACCTACGCCGTGCTCGACCACGTGAGCGGCCGCGAACCGGTCGACTGGTTCGCGCGCCTCCAGCCGAAGCGCCGCGAGTTCGTAGAGCAGCAGAAATCAGAGCGCGCCACCCGCGAAGACAAACGTCGCAAGGACACGCAGCCCAGCCATGCGCTGGACGAGTACGTCGGCGTCTATGCGCACCCGGCCTACGGACGCATCGAGATTGCGCGGGAAGCCGAGGGCCTGGCCTGGCGCTGGCGCACCTTCTCGGGCCCGCTCGCGCACTGGCACTACGACGTGTTCCACACGCCGCACCGGCCCGCCGAGTTCCACCCCGACGAGCTGGCGCTGACCTTTCTCTACGATCGCGAAGGCCGCATCGACCGCATCGCCGCGCCCTTCGAACCGGCGGTGGCGGACATCGTGTTCCAGCGCACCGACGCCAAGGCCGAGCCCGCCGCCTAGGCGGCGAACAAGGCCTTGTGCTCCGCGCGCAGCAGCGCCTTCTGCACCTTGCCCATCGTGTTGCGCGGCAGCTCCGGCACCACGAAGCAGCGCTTCGGGATCTTGAAGTTCGCGAGCTTGGACTTCAGGTCGGCCACGATCGCGTCGGCGTCCAGCGAGGCGCCCGCCTTGGGAATGACGATGGCCACGCCCACCTCGCCGAAGTCGGGGTGCGGCACGCCGACCACTGCGCTTTCGGCCACGCCGGCCATTTCGTTGATGTAGCCCTCGATCTCGGCCGGGTACACGTTGTAGCCGCCGCTGATGATCAGGTCCTTGCTGCGCCCGACGATGGTGATGTAGCCCAGGCCGTCGATCTTGCCCACGTCGCCGGTCTTGAAGAAGCCGTCGGCGGTGAACTCTTCCTTCGTCTTCTCGGGCATGCGCCAGTAGCCCGAGAACACGTTGGGGCCGCTGACTTCGATGTTGCCGATCTCGTCGGTGGTGCAGTCGCGGCCGCTGTCGTCGCGCACGCGCAGTTGCACGCCCGGCAGCGCGAAGCCGACGGTGCCGCCGCGGCGCTCGCCCTGCGCGGGGTTGTAGGGGTTGGAGGTGAGCATGGCGGTCTCGCTCATGCCGTAGCGCTCCAAGATGGTGTGGCCGGTGCGCTCGCGCCATTCCTCGAAGGTCTCGATCAACAGCGGCGCCGAGCCCGCGATGAACAGCCGCATGTTGCGCACCGCCTCGCGCGTGAGGCCCGGCTCCGCCAGCAGCCGCACGTACAGCGTGGGCACGCCCATGAACACCGTGGCCTCGGGCAGCTTCTGCACGATGCGCTTCGGATCGAACTTGGAGAACCACAGCATCTTGCTGCCGTTGAGCAGCGCACCGTGCAGCGCCACGAAGAGGCCGTGCACGTGGAAGATGGGCAGCGCGTGGATCAGCACGTCGCCTTCGGTCCAGCCCCAGTAGTCCTTCAGCACCTCGGCGTTCGACAGCAGGTTGCCGTGCGACAGCATCGCGCCCTTGCTGCGGCCGGTGGTGCCGCTGGTGTAAAGGATGGCGGCCATGTCGTCGGCCTTGCGCCGCGCCGGCGTGTGCCGGTCGCTGCATTGCGCGGCCACCTCCAGCAGCGTGCCGGTGCGGTCGTCGTCCAGCGTGAAGACGTGCTTCGTGCCCGCCGCGGTGGCAATGGGAGCGACCCACGACGCATTGCGGCTGGTACACACCACCACGGCCGGCTCTGCATTGCCGATGAAGTATTCGATCTCGGCGCTCTGGTAGGCGGTGTTCAGCGGCAGGAACACGTAGCCGGCGCGCAAGGTGGCGAGGTACAGCAGCATCGCCTCGACCGACTTCTCCACCTGCACCGCGATGCGCGCGCCCTTCTCGAGCCCCAGGGCCTCGAGCAGGTTGGCGATCATGGCGCTGGCGCGTTCGACGTCGCGCCACGAATAGAACAGGCCGCTGTCTGTCTCGACGGCGATGGCGTCGAGGTCGGCGGGAAAGGCCGCGCGCAAGGCGGCGAACAGGTTGGCGTTGTCGGTCTTCTTCATCAGGCAGGTACTACTTCAGAAATTCGGTTTGCGCTTGGCAAGGAAGGCGTCGATGCCTTCGCGATGCTCGGGGGAGTCGGCATAGTCATAGGCCGTGGCCAAGAGGCTGTGGGCCGAGGGCGCGCCGGCACGCAGCGCGGAGAAAGTTTTCTTGTGCAGGCGCGCGGTCTGTGGCGCGAGCGCCGCGATGCGCGTGGCGTGGTCGCGCGCGGCGGCGGCAAC
Source organism: Variovorax paradoxus (assembly GCF_022009635.1). Lineage (NCBI taxonomy): Bacteria > Pseudomonadati > Pseudomonadota > Betaproteobacteria > Burkholderiales > Comamonadaceae > Variovorax > Variovorax paradoxus. The sequence goes on along the minus strand of NZ_CP091716.1, from coordinate 3,586,872 downwards.
TTCGTTGTCGGGCAGCACGCTCAGCAGGAAGCCCGCGTCGTACAGCCGCTGCGCGCCATGCACGCCGGCGGCCAGCAGCATGTCGCGCGCGAGCACATCGCCGATGGCACCGTGCACCAGCGCGGCCTCGCGCGGCGCCATCGGAAAGCCCAGCTTGGCAATAGGCGCGCCGAACTTCGCGGACGCACCCGCCAGCCGGATGTCGCAGCAGCTCGCGATCTCGATGCCCGCGCCCATGCAGGCGCCTTCGATCTGCGCGACCAGCGGCAGCGGGCAATCGAGCATGGCCTGCAGCGCGGCCCACACCTCGTTCTCGTGGAATTCGCGCAGGCTGGGTTCTTCGAAGCGGAACGACGGGTATTCGGAAATGTCGCCGCCCGCGCAGAAGGCCCCGCCCTCCCCGTGCACGACGACGCAGCGCAGGCCGCCGTTGCCTTCGTCGTTCTCACGCAGGTCGTCGAACACGGCGCGCAGCGTGCGCCACATGGCGCGCGTCATCGCATTGAGCCGCCCCGAGTTCGAGAGCGTGACGAAAGCGATCGCGCCTTCCCGGCGCAACGAAACCTGGCTGCCTTGCTGCTCGCCGATGCTCATTCGATCTTCGCGCCCGAGGCCTTCACCACCGTCGCCCATCGCTTGATTTCGGAATTCACGAAGCTGCCGTAGGCGGCGCCGGTGAGGGTCGGGATCTCCGAGCCGTTCTGGGCCCAGATGTTCTTGATGTCGTCGCTTGCGAGCACTTTCTTCATTTCATCGATGATCTGCGGCTGCACATCGGCCGGGGTGCGCCTGGGCGCCCACAGGCCGTACCAGGTGGTGACGGTGTAGTCGGGCAGGCCGACTTCGGCCGCGCATGGTACGTCGGGGAACGCGGGGTTGCGCTTGGTGCCGGCCACCATCAGCGCCTTGATGCGGCCGCTCTTGATGTATTGCGCCGAGGAACCGAGGCCGTCGAACATGAGGTCGACGTTGCCCGAGATCAGGTCGGCCAGCGCCGGGCCCGCGCCGCGGTACGGAATGTGGGTGATGAAGGTGCCGGTCTGCAGCTTGAACAGTTCGCCCGCCAGGTGGTGCGAGGTGCCCGCGCCCGCCGAGCCGTAGTTGAGCTGCCCGGGGCTGCGCTTGGCCAGCGCGATGAGTTCCTTGATGGTCGTGGCCTGCACCCGCTTCGGGTTGACCACCACCACCTGCGGCACGTTGGCCAGCAGCATCAGCGGAACGAAGTCTTTCTCGATGTCGTAGTCGAGCTTCGGGTAGACCGAAGGCGCGATTGCGTGATGGACCGCGCCCATGAAGAGCGAGTAGCCGTCGGCCGACGCCTTCGATGCGACGCTGGCGCCCAGCGTGCCGCCGGCGCCGCCGCGGTTGTCGATGATGAGCGACTGGTTCGTCAGCCGCGAGAACTGGCCCGACAACGGCCGCGCGAATGCGTCGGTGCCGCCGCCCGCCGGGAACGGCACGACCATCGTCACCGGCTTGGCGGGCCAGCCCGGCTCGGCGCGCGCGGCCCCGCAAAGCACGGCTGCTCCGGCGGCGGCCGCGCGCAGGACGTCGCGGCGTTGGAAGTTGTGGCTCATTTGTCTCGTCTCCTGTCGTTGTGGATTTTGCCGCCCGATGCGGCCGCCGGCGTTTCTTGCGCCGGCACTGGCACTTGCTGTTGCTGCGCTCTTTCGGACTTCAGCCTTTTTTGAAGAACAGGCTTTCGATGTCTCCCGACACTGCCACCTTGCCGTCCGCCAGCCAGGTGCGATGTTTGTCCAGCCGCTTGAGGTCGTAGAGGTAATTGACCATCAGACCGTACGACTGCTTCTGCCCCTTGGGCGAAGGGTCACCCGCCCAGTTGAGCCGCTCGACGCGCGCGCCGTTGCCCAGGTGGAAGCGCGCCACCGGGTCGGCCGGCGTGCCGTCGACCAGCGCGCGGCCCAGGTATTCGGCGGCGGCCTGCATGAGCCATTGGCGCAGCGGCGACTTGGGCTCGAAGCTGGTGGCCGCGTCCACGGCGGCAAGCAGGCGCTCCGCGGTGGGCGGCAGCGAGCCGACGAGGCGGCCGAGTTCGGCCTCGCGCTTTTCATCGAGCCGCGGCAGCAGCTCGGCGGCGTTCTTTGCGAGCCACGTGCGAAAGCCCGGAATCGGCGACAGCGTGGCAAAGGTCTTCAGGCGCGGCAGTTCGTCCTGCAGGGTCTCGACCACGCGCTTGATGAGCGAGTCGCCGAAGCTCACGCCGCGCAGGCCGTTCTGCGTGTTGCTGATCGAATAGAAGATGGCGGTGGTGGCCTTGGCCGGCAGCACCGGCACGGCGGCTTCGTCGAGCAGCGGCGTGATGCCGTCGCTGATGCGGTCGACCAGCGCCACCTCGACGAAGATCAGCGGCTCGTTGGGCAGGCGCGGATGGAAGAAGCCATAGCAGCGGCGGTCGCTGTCGTCCAGCCGGTTCTTCACGTCGGACCAGCTCTTGATGTCATGCACCGCCTCGTAGCGGATGAGCTTCTCGATCAACGAGGCCGGCGAATCCCAGTCGATGCGGCGCAGCTCCAGGAAGGCCACGTCGAACCAGGTGGAGAACAGGTGCTCCAGCTCGGCGTCGAGCGCTATCAGGCGCTTGTCGGCTTTCAGGCACGGCAGCAGGTCGGCGCGCAGGTCGACCAGAAAGCGCATGCCCTCGGGCTCGACCGCGAAGCGCTGCAGGAGGCGCATGCGCGGCGACACCAGCGCGCGGCGCAGACGCAGTTCGGCCTGACCTTCGTCGGGCGTGCCGACCGCTGCCTGATGCTGGTCGCGGGCGGTCTTGAGCTTTTGCGCGTCGGCGGCGAAATGCTCGCTCATGAGCGCCCAGTAGTCGCGGCGCTCCTCGGGCTTGGCGGCGGCGTAAGCCACGGCAATGGCATGGGCGCGGCGCCCGCCCTCGACCTCGCTCACGCGCGGATCGATCACTGCCTGCAGTTCGGCCAGCACGCGGCGCAGGGCGCGCGGCGACAGGGCCTCGTCGGCCTTGCGCAGCGTGACCTGCAGGCGCTCGGCGGTGGAACGCGCGCTGGGCTTGGGGGCGTTTTTCGGCGCGCTCCTGGCGGTGCTCTCCAGCGCCACCGGCACCTTCGAGCCTTCGCCGGACCGCAGCCGGGCCTGGAACCATTCGGTCGCACTCATCTGGAAGCTCCAATGCTTGAGGGGATGGTCACGACATCACCCTGGATTTCTGGTGGCGCATCACTTCGCGCAGTGCCTCGCGCTGGCGCAGCATGTGGGTGCGCATGGCGGCGTCGGCGCCTTCGCTGTCGCGTGCCTTCAGGGCCGCGAACACGGCCAGATGCTCGGAAAGGCTCTGCTCCAGCCGCCCGGGCGCATGCAGCTGCTGCAGGCGCGCGAGCTTCAGTATCTTGCGCAGGTCGCCGATCACCTGGGCCAGCCACTTGTTGTCGGCGAGCGTGATGATCGCCTCGTGAATGAGGTGGTTGGTGGCGTAGTAGTCGTTGATGCGGCGCGCCTTGGCATGGCGCACCAGCCGCTCGTGCAGCGCGTCGAGCTCGTGCAGCTCGGCGTCGCTGGCGTTGCGGGCGGCTTCGTAGGCGCAGCGGCCTTCGAGCAGCGCGATGACCGGGAAGATCTCGTCGAGGTCGCGCTCCGTCACTTCCCTCACGAAGCAGCCGCGGCGCGGCTCGTGCCGAAGCAGGCCTTCGGCGGTGAGCACCTTGAGCGCCTCGCGCAGCGGCGTGCGCGAAATGGAGAGCCGCTCGCACAGCGCGATCTCGTCCACGAAGCTGCCGGGCGCCAGGGTGCCGTCGAAGATCTGCTCGCGCAGCGTGGCGGCGACTTCGTCGTGCAGGGAGTTGGGGACCAGGCGCATGGATCGGACCGCGTAATTTCCTGTAATTACGCGTAATTCTGAGCTTGCACGCGAGGCGGCGCAAGACCGCGCATCCGCTGCGCGGCTGGGACTTACCCTGCGAACTTCCGGATCAAGCGCGCGCGGTGGCGGCCGTCTTGCCGCCGCGGCCGAACCAGAACCACAGTGCAATGCCGGCAATGACCATCGGCACGCTGAGCCATTGGCCCTGGCTCAGGCTGAGCGCCCGCAGGCCCAGGAAGTCGTCTGGCTCGCGGAAGTACTCGGCAATGAAGCGCAGCGCGCCGTAGCCGATGAGGAACACGGAGGCCACCTGCCCCTGCTTGCGTTCCTTGCGCGCGTAGATCCACATGATCGCGAACAGCAACAGCCCTTCGAGCAGGAACTGGTAGACCTGCGACGGATGGCGCGGCAGCATCGAGCCGCTCTGCGGAAACACCATGCCCCAGGGCAGGTCGGGGCTGCTGAAGCGGCCCCAGAGTTCGCCGTTGATGAAGTTGCCCACCCGGCCGGCGGCAAGGCCGGTCGGCACGCAGGGCGCGACGAAGTCCATCACCTGCCAGAACGGCCGCGCGCGCGAGTGCGAGAACCACACCATTGCGCCGATCACGCCGAGCAGGCCGCCGTGGAAGCTCATGCCGCCCTGCCACACGTACAGAATTTCGAGCGGATGCGTGAGATAGAACTCGGGCTTGTAGAACAGGCAGTAGCCGAGCCGCCCGCCAACGATGACGCCCATCACGCCAAGGAAAAGTATGTCCTCGATGTCCTTGCGCTGCCATGCGCCCGCGCCCACCAGCGAGCGGTACGGCTCATGTCGCAGTCGGCGCGTGCCGAGAAAATAGAACAGCGCAAAGGCGGCCAGGTAGGTCAGGCCGTACCAGTGGATGGCCACTGGCCCCAGTTGCAGGGCGATGGGATTGATCTGCGGATACATGAGCATCCGCAGATTGTGCCCCGGCCGAATGTCGAGGCCGGGACGGGGATATTCGGCCCGAAGCTACCGACCGAACTTCCACCAGAGCAGCCCCGCGACCACCGCCGGCACGGCGAATATCAGCAGGAAGATCGGCAGTTCCTCGGCCACCGAATACCCCGCCTTGATCACGCCCACGGCCATGTTGATGCCGGCGCCGACGAACCAGGCCGGAATGAACCACTTGGCCGCCGTGGCCAGGGCCAGCGCGGAGCCGTCGCCCATGAAGCGCCCCGCCAGCAGGAACACCACCAGCAGCGCGAAGCCGCCGCCCATCACCATGACCGTGTGCATGTCGTCGATCCTCCTGGCGGCATCCTGCCGGATCAGCGCGTGGTGTAGCCGCCGTTGGCGAAGATGGTCTGGCCGGTGATCCACCAGCCTTCGGTGACGAGGAAGCGCACGATGGGCGCGATGTCCTCGATGTCGGTCAGGCCCTTCTTCGAGAACTTGCTGAGCGCCGCCGCGCTGCTGTGGTACGCCACGGCCTCCTTGCTTTCCTGGCCGTAGAAGAACGGCGTGTCCATGGGGCCGGGGCCGATGGCGTTGACCGAGATGCCGCGCTCGCCGAATTCCTTGGAGGCGGCGCGCGTGAAGTGTTCCACCGCCGCCTTCGAGCCCGGGTAGATCGCATAGAACGGCGTGTAGGCCGCAAGCAGCGAACTCACCAGCGTGACGATGCTGCCGCCGTCGGCCAGCGTGCGGCCAGCCTGCTGGATGAAGAAGAAGGCGGCCTTGGCGTTGGCGTCGAAGCTCTTGTCGTAGTCGGCCTCGGTGACGTCCAGGATCGGCTTCTTGATGACGACGCCGGCGGTGTTGACGGCAATGTCGACCTGCCCGAAATGCTTCACGGCCTGGTCGAACAGACTGGCGTTGTTGTCGACCACCGAGAGATCGCCCTGCACCAGCAGCGTGTCGGCGCCCTTGGCCTTGAGGGCGGATGCGGTCGCTTCGGCCTCGGCGCGCGAGGCGTCGCTGTTGTAGTGGATGGCGATGCCGCGGGCACCCCCGTCGACCAGCAGGTGGCCGATGAGAGCGCCGAGGTTCTTGCCGCCACCGGCAATGACGGCGACCTTGTTCTTGAGCGTGCGTGCGGACATGGCGTGATCCCTTGGTTGATTGTTGACGAGTGACAGGAGGCTTCAGTCTATTGATCGCTCCTTCACAGATAAATCGCTCATCCAAAGCTAGACTGTTCGAAAATCCGCGAACAATGGACCGAATCGACCTCCTCCAGGTTTTCATGCGCGTGGCCGAAACCGGCAGCTTCACGCGCGCCGCCGACCGGCTGGGCCTGCCGCGCGCCACCGTCTCCACCGCCGTGCAGCAACTCGAGACGCGGCTCGGCTCGCGCCTGCTGCACCGGACCACGCGCCGCGTCGGCCTCACGCCCGACGGCGAGGTGATGCTGGAGCGGGCCCGCGCCCTGGTGGCCGACATGGAAGACATCGAGCAGCAGTTCCTGCCCGCCGACGGCCAGGTGAGCGGACGGCTCAAGGTCGACGTGCCCAGCCGCATCGCGCGGCGGCTGATCGCGCCGGCGCTGCCGGGCTTCTTCGAGCGGCATCCCGGCATCGAGCTGGAGCTGGGCTCCAGCGACCGCGCGGTCGACCTGGTACTCGAAGGCGTCGATTGCGCGCTGCGCGTGGGCCCGCTGGCCAGCAGCAGCCTGGTGGCGCGGCCGCTCGGGCACTTCACGCTCGTCAACTGCGCGAGCCCGGCCTACCTCGCGCGCCACGGCACGCCGCGCGCGCCCGCGGACCTGACACGGCACCTGGCCGTCAACTACGCATCGGCCACCAGCGGGCGCGCAGCCCCCTGGGAATGGCGGGAGAACAGCGAAACCGCGTCGCTGCGCATGCGCAGCCAGGTGGCGGCGAACAATGCCGAGACCTACATCGCCTGCGCGCTGGCCGGGCTGGGGTTGATTCAGATCCCGGCGTACGACGTGCGCGAGCATCTCGCGGCCGGCGAGCTGGTCGAGGTGCTGCCCGACGCGCGCGCCGAGCCGCTGCCGGTGCAACTGGTGTACCCGCACCGGCGCAACCTGTCGCGCCGCATGCAGGCCTTTGCCGGTTGGCTCGAGGCGCTGCTGACCGACTCGCTCGACCCGCCCGCGAAGGCCGCCCCCGCCCGCCCGCGCAGACCGCGTCAGGGCCGCGTGCTGGCGGCTCGGCCGTAAGGCATGCTCTTGATGAAGTTGAACTTGCCGTTGCTGAACTCGTAGAACTCGACCACGTCCGTGCCGGAGCTGTTCGCGTTGTCCGTGTCGCCGGCCTGCACCAGCAGCCGGCTGGACTTGCGGTAGATGAGTTCCTGGCCGTCTTCCTTCTCGAACTGCGGCTTCAGCGGATAGACGCTCATCAACGCGCCGGGCATGGGCGTGGCACGGCCGGTGGAGGCGTCGACCACCGCGCCGACATTGCAGCCACCCGAACCGCAGCCCCAGCGCGTGACGATGTAGCGCCCCGCGAAATCCGGTTTGCCTTGGGCGATCGCCTCGCGCAGCCGGGTGCGGTAGAGCCGGGCGAACTCGCTGTCGAGCAGCAGCGGTTTGTTGGGGCCGGTGTAGGGCGCGTCGGCCGGGTAGTCCTTGAACTGGGGAACAGCGGATGGCTCCGCGCTGCCGCTCACGGCATGGAACACGAGCACCGCGCCGGCCAGGCAGCGGAGGAACGGAGCAAATTTCATACGGCGCTTCTTTCTTCTTGGGCGTCATCAGGGGCAGTTCCGCCGCGCTCCCGCACGAACGCGATGAAGCGCGCGAGCGCCGGATTGGCCGCCTCCTCGGGCCACACCAGGCTTGTTTCGCAGGCCGGCAGCACCGGCGCATTGCGCCGCCGCGCGGCCGGCGCGAATTCCTCGGCACGTCGGTACACGACACCCGCGCGCCGGAACTGCGTGACGCTCTCGGGCACCCAGGCCACGCCGATGCCGCCGGAGACGAGGTTGACGATGGTCTGCATCTGGATCGCCTCCTGTCCCAGCTGCGGCACGCGCCCCGCCGCGTGGTACAGGCCGAAGATCGCGTCGTGCAGCGAAGGCACGATGCGGCGCGGAAAGATCACCAGCGGTTCGGCCAGCACCTCGGACATCAGCAGCCTGGGTGTTTGCGCCAGCGCATGCCGCTCGGGCAGCGCGAGCACCAGCGGCTCCTCGGACACCGCCAGCCTCGCGAGCCCCGGTGGCGCGGCGCCGGGCGAGTGCAGCATCAGCCCGGCATCGATCTCGCCGCGCGCGAAGGCTTCGAGCTGCACGTCGCCGGTGGCCTCGACCAGCTCCAGCGCCACCTCTGGGCACAGCACGCGAAACTCGCGCACCCAGGCCGGCAGCCGCTCGAAGCCGACCGTCGAGACGAAGGCGATTCGCACCCGGCCCACCTGCCCCGCCGCCGCCGCGCGGGCACGTGCCGGCAGCGCCTGGGCGCGGGCCAGCAGTTCGCGCACGTCGGGCAGCAGCGCCTCGCCGGCCGGGGTGAGCGCCACGCGGCGGCGGGTGCGGTCGAACAGCACCACGCCCAGCGCTTTTTCGAGCTGGGCGATGGCCTGGGTCACCGGCGGCTGCGTCATGTGCAGGCGCAGCGCGGCGCGGCCGAAATGCAGTTCTTCGGCCACGGCCACGAACTGGCGCCAGGCCCGCAGGTCGATGAGGGCTTCATTCATATGCTGAGCATATCAATCCATGCTTGAAAATGGATTGGAAGCAATCAATCAGAAGTCCGATACTTGGGCTCCCCGATCTCCCCCACGACAGAAGAGACACCATGGACACCAAACCGATCCAGATCAACCGCCGCAGCGCCAACATCGTCGAAGGCAAGAGCCGCGCCCCCAACCGCTCCATGTTCTACGCCATGGGCTACGAGGAAAGCGACTTCAAGAAGCCGATGGTCGGCGTCGCCAACGGCCACAGCACCATCACGCCCTGCAACTCGGGCCTGCAGAAGCTGGCTGACGCGGCCATCGCGGGCATCGAGGAAGCCGGCGGCAACGCGCAGGTGTTCGGCACCCCCACCATCTCCGACGGCATGGCCATGGGCACCGAAGGCATGAAGTACTCGCTGGTCAGCCGCGAAGTCATTTCCGACTGCATCGAGACCTGCGTGGGCGGCCAGTGGATGGACGGCGTGCTGGTGGTCGGCGGCTGCGACAAGAACATGCCCGGCGGCCTGATGGGCATGCTGCGCGCCAACGTGCCGGCCATCTACGTGTACGGCGGCACCATTCTTCCGGGCCGCTACAAGGGCCAGGACCTGAACATCGTGAGCGTGTTCGAAGCCGTGGGCCAGAACGCCGCCGGCAACATGAGCGACGAAGACCTGCTCGAGATCGAGAAGCGCGCCATTCCCGGCACCGGTTCGTGCGGCGGCATGTACACCGCCAACACCATGTCGAGCGCCTTCGAGGCGCTGGGCATCTCGCTGCCCTACTCGTCGACCATGGCCAACCCGCACGACGAAAAGGCCAACTCGGCCAAGGAGTCGGCCAAGGTGCTGATCGAGGCGATCAAGAAAGACCTGAAGCCGCGCGACATCGTGACCAAGAAGGCCATCGAGAACGCGGTAGCGGTCATCATGGCCACCGGCGGCTCGACCAACGCGGTGCTGCACTTCCTGGCCATCGCGCACGCGGCCGGCGTGGAGTGGACCATCGACGACTTCGAGCGCATGCGCAAGAAGGTGCCGGTCATCTGCGACCTGAAGCCCTCGGGCAAGTACCTCGCGGTCGACCTGCACCAGGCCGGCGGCATTCCGCAAGTGATGAAGGTGCTGCTGAAGGCAGGCCTGCTGCACGGCGACTGCATCACCATCTCCGGCCAGACGATCGAGGAAGTGCTCAAGGACGTGCCGGACGTGCCGCGCGCCGACCAGGACGTGATCCGCCCGATCGACAAGCCGATGTACGACGAAGGCCACCTGGCCATCCTGAAGGGCAACCTGTCGCCCGAAGGCGCCGTGGCCAAGATCACCGGCCTGAAGAACCCGGTCATCACCGGCCCGGCCCGCGTGTTCGACGACGAGCAGTCGGCGCTCAAGGCGATTCTGGACGGCAAGATCAAGGCCGGCGACGTGATGGTGCTGCGCTACCTCGGCCCCAAGGGCGGCCCCGGCATGCCCGAGATGCTGGCGCCCACCGGCGCGCTGATCGGCGCGGGCCTCGGCGAAAGCGTGGGCCTGATCACCGACGGCCGCTTCTCCGGCGGCACCTGGGGCATGGTGGTGGGCCACGTGGCACCCGAAGCCGCCGCGGGCGGCACCATCGCCTTCGTGAACGAGGGCGACTCGATCACCATCGACGCGCATGAACTCAAGCTCGAGCTGAACGTGCCCGAAGCCGAGATCGCCAAGCGCCGCGAAGGCTGGAAGGCACCGGCACCGCGCTACACGCGCGGCGTGCAGGCGAAGTTCGCGTTCAATGCCTCGAGCGCCAGCTCAGGCGCAGTCCTCGACAAATTCTGACCAGGGCAGGTATTGCAAGAAACACCGAGGAACCGGCTTTGCCGGGCCTCAGGTGTTGCCCCCGGTAGGGGGAAGGCGAAGCGGACACGAAGTGCCGCGCAGCCTGGGGGCGAGCCCTACTTCCGGCGCTGAGCGTTGGTGGTCTTGACGCCCATGTTGGTTTTCTGGCGGTCGATGCGCGCCTGCTTGCGCTGGTCTTCCCGCTCCATGATCTTGCGCTTGGTATAGCCCGACGAATCGGCCCATGCCCACCACGCGAGGGCCATGGCAAACGGCGACAGCACGATCCACCAGCTCCAGCCGGCGACCATGCCGACTTCGAGATACTTCAGGGCCAGGCCGAGCAGGCCCAATGCCAGAAACCACATCGCGAATCCCTTGAGGTTGTATTGGCAACGCTGAGGGACGCCGTGCACGGCGCTACCTACAATCGCGTTGAGCCGAATGTAACTCAGCCCTTACGAAATAGATCCCCATGAAAAGAGTCTTGATGACGGCAGCCCTGGGTCTCGGCCTTGGCGTACTCGCCGCGCCCGCCTTCGCCGACCTGGCGCTGGCCACCTCGAAGAACTGCATGAGCTGTCATGCGGTCGAGCGCAAGGTGCTCGGGCCGTCGTTCAAGGACGTGGCCGCGAAGTACAAAGACGACAAGGGCGCGGTCGACAAGCTCGCCAGCAAGATCATGAAGGGCGGCTCCGGCGTCTGGGGGCCGGTGCCGATGCCGGCCAACAACCAGGTCAGCGAAGCCGATGCGAAGAAGCTCGCCACCTGGGTGCTGCAGACGAAGTAAGTAAAAAAGAAAGCGCCTTTTCGCTCAACCCTGCGGGTTGATGTCGGCCGGCATCACGACCGGCGACAGCGGCCGGCGCTCGATGCGGTCTTCGAGCTGGCCGATGTGCGCGGCCACCGTGTTGTCGGTCTGGTCGGAGCGCAACCGGACCGACGTCTCCAGCTGATCCAGACGCGCCAGCAGCGCGGTCTGCCGGTCGGCGTTCTGCGCCATGTGCTTGTTCTCCTGCGCTTCCAGGAAATTGCGCAGCTCGGTAAAGCGCGACGCTTCGGCCTTGTCGGCCAGATCGCGCTGAGCCTGCATTTCCTTCGTGTGGCGCTTGGTGTCGATCAGCACGGAGCTGTGCAGGTACAGCACGTACACGAGGAAGAAGGCCGCCAGCACCACCGTGAGGCCCAGCATGATCAGCCCCAGCGGCGCCGACACGGTCATGAAGCCCAGCCACACGTCGGTGGGCGCGGACAGCGTGCCCCAGTTCAACGCGGCGAGTGCCGCGATGAGCAGCACGATGACAAAAAGAAAAGCAGATCTCACGCCCATGGGGGCCTCCTTCGGAAAGATCGAACACATCGGAAACAGCCGTGCGCGTCGAGGCGCACGGTCATTCCGACGGTTTTACCCCAGCCGGAGGCCGTCCACGGGCTTATGGCCCCACAGGGGGCCACGTCCTACAGCCGTCAGAGCTTCTCGGCCAGCTGTTCCAGGATGGCCGGGTTCTCCAGCGTCGAAGTGTCCTGCGTGATGGCCTCGCCCTTGGCGATGCTGCGCAGCAGGCGGCGCATGATCTTGCCGCTGCGCGTCTTGGGCAGGTTGTCGCCGAAGCGGATGTCCTTGGGCTTGGCGATGGGGCCGATTTCCTTGGCGACCCAGTTGCGCAGCTCGTTGGCAATCTGCTTGGCTTCATCACCGGTCGGGCGGCCGCGCTTGAGCACGACGAAGGCGCACACCGCCTCGCCGGTCACGTCGTCGGGTCGGCCCACCACGGCGGCTTCGGCCACGAGGTCGGTCTTGGACACCAGCGCCGATTCGATTTCCATCGTGCCCAGGCGGTGGCCCGACACATTGAGCACGTCGTCGATGCGGCCGGTGATGCGGAAGTAGCCGCGGTCGGCGCTGCGCACCGCGCCGTCGCCGGCCAGGTAGATGGTGCCGCCCATTTCCTCGGGGAAGTAGCTCTTCTTGAAGCGCTCGGGGTCGTTCCAGATGGTGCGGATCATCGAGGGCCAGGGCCGCTTGATGACCAGCATGCCGCCCGCGCCGTTGGGCAAATCTTTACCCGTCTCGTCGACGATGGCGGCCATGATGCCCGGCAGCGGCAGCGTGCACGAGCCCGGCACCAGCGGCGTGGCGCCCGGCAGCGGCGTGATGACGTGGCCACCGGTCTCGGTCTGCCAGAAGGTGTCGACGATCGGGCAGCGCTCGCCGCCGATATGGCGGTGGTACCACATCCACGCCTCCGGATTGATCGGCTCGCCGACCGAACCGAGGATGCGCAGGCTGGTGAGGTCCCAGTTCTTCGGGTGCACTTTCTCGTCGCCCTCGGCCGCCTTGATGAGCGAGCGGATGGCGGTGGGCGCCGTGTAGAACACGCTGACCTTGTGCTTCTCGATCATCTGCCAGAAGCGGCCCGCGTGCGGGAAGGTCGGGATGCCTTCGAACACCACCTGCGTGGCGCCGGCCGCGAGCGGGCCGTAGGCGACGTAGGTGTGGCCGGTGATCCAGCCGATGTCGGCGGTGCACCAGAACACGTCTTCGGGCTTGATGTCGAAGGTCCAGTCCATCGTGAGCTTGGCCCACAGCAGGTAGCCGCCGGTGGCGTGCTGCACGCCCTTGGGCTTGCCGGTGGAGCCCGAGGTGTAGAGGATGAACAGCGGATGCTCGGCATTCACCGGCACGGGCGCGCACTCGGTGCTCTGGCCCTTGAGCGCTTCGTCGAAGGTCTTGTCGCGGCCTTCGACGCGCGTCCAGGCGGTGGGCGTGCGCTCATATACGAACACGGTCTTGATCGACTCGCAGCCGCCCAGCGCGATGCCGTCGTCCACGATGGCCTTCAGCGGCAGTTCCTTGCCGCCGCGCAGCTGGTAGTTGGCCGTGATGACCGCCACCGCGCCCGCGTCGATGATGCGCTCCTGCAGCGCCTTGGCCGAGAAGCCGCCGAACACCACGCTGTGGGTGGCGCCGATGCGCGCGCAGGCCTGCATGGCGATCACGCCCTCCACGGTCATCGGCATGTAGATGATGACGCGGTCGCCCTTCTTGATGCCCTGCGCCTTCAGCGCATTGGCGAACTGGCTCACGCGGGCCAGCAGTTCCTTGTAGGTGACGTTGGTGACGGTGCCGTCGTCGGCCTCGAAGACGATGGCGGTCTTGTTCTCGACCGGGGTGCCGACGTGCCTGTCGAGGCAGTTGGCGCTGGCGTTGAGTTCGCCGTCGCCGAACCATTGGTAGAACGGTGCGTTCGACTCGTCGAGCGTCTTGGTGAACGGCTTGGTCCACTGCAGGTTGCCCTTGGCCAGGCGGGTCCAGAAACCGTCGAAGTCCTGTTCGGCTTCCTTGCACAGGGCCTCGTAGGCGGCCATGCCGGAAATACGGGCGCCTTCGGTGGCGCGGGCGTCGGGCGGGAACACGCGGTTCTCGACCAGGACGGATTCAATGTTCTTCGATGCGCTGCTCATGCTCTATGTCTCCTGGATGGATGCGGCCGTAATGTCGGCGTGCCCACTTACGGGTCACTGACGGGTCGGTGACTGCCCGATGTTAGTTCGCGGGGTTATCACGAGTGCGACACGGGGACACCCCTAGAATCCCCCGTCCAAAACAACCGCCCTCCCGATGTCCGCTCCCGATCCCTTCGACACCCGGAACCCGCCCGTACCGCGCCGTGGTTCGCCGCTTCGGCCGCTGCCCAAGCTGATTTTCGCGAGCCGCTGGCTGCAATTGCCGCTGTACCTGGGCCTGATCGTGGCGCAGGCGGTGTACGTGGTGCATTTCCTGGTCGAGCTGCTGCACCTCGTGGAAGCAGCCTTCGGCAGCAAGGAAGCCCTGCAGGCGCTGATCACCAGCATCGGCTACAAGACCACCGCACCGGTCGGCACGCTGAACGAGACGGTGATCATGCTGGTGGTGCTGGCGCTGATCGACGTGGTCATGATCTCCAACCTGCTGATCATGGTGATCGTGGGCGGCTACGAGACCTTCGTGAGCCGCATGGACCTCGAAGGCCACCGCGACCAGCCCGAGTGGCTCAGCCACGTGAACGCATCGGTGCTCAAGGTGAAGCTGGCCACGGCCATCATCGGCATCAGCTCGATCCACCTGCTGAAGACCTTCATCAACGCCGACAACTACACCGACCGCGTGCTCATCGCGCAGACGGTGATCCACATCGCGTTCCTGTTCTCGGCCATGGCCATCGCCTACACCGACAAGCTCATGACCTCGTCGGCGCCGCACGGCGACGACCGCCACTGAGCCCTGCCCCTAGCCTGCGTGCGGCGCGTCCCACGCAGGCACTTCAGTAAAGCGCGCGGCCAGAAAGTCGAGCATCGTGCGCAGCGTGGCCGGCATGTGCTTGCGCGAGGCATACACCGCGTACATGCCCACCACCTGCGGCTCGAAATCGGTAAAGAGCCGCACCAGTTCCCCCTTCTGCAGCAGCTCCGACGTGAGGTAGGTCGGCAGCATCGCGATGCCCGCCCCGGCCCGCGCCAGGTACATCAGGCTGGCCGCATCGTTGGTCGACACGTTGCCGCCCACGGCCACCGACACCGGCTCCCCGTCTTCCTTGCGCGTGAAGTTCCACAGGCTGCGCCCGAAGTAGGAATGCGTGAGGCAATTGCGCTGGGCCAACTCTTCCACCCGCAGCGGCCTGCCCTGCTCCTTCAGGTAGCCCGGTGAGGCGCACACCACCGAGCGGCAGTCGGTAAGCCGCCGGGCGATGAGGTTGGGGTCGATTTCCGCAGCCACCCGAATCGCGAGGTCGATGCGCTCGTCCACCAGGTTGACCGACCGGTCGAGCAGCACCAGGTCGACCGCCACGCCCGGATAGAGCCGCACATAGTCGGCCACCGCCCCGGCCAGCTGCGCTTGCGCGAACGACGTGCTGGCCGTGATGCGCAGCTGCCCGCGCGGCGCCTCGGCCGGGTGCCGCACCGCGGCCTGCATGTCGCCCGTGAGTTCCAGCACTTGGCGGCAACGCGGCAGCAGCTCTTCGCCAGCCGCCGTGAGGCTCAGCCGGCGCGTCGTGCGATGCAGCAGGCGCGCGCCGGTCCACTGCTCCAGTTCGGCCACGTAGCGCGTGACCACCGGACGGGACAGGTCGAGCTTGTCGGCGGCAGCGGAAAGGCTGCCCGAATCGACCACGTTGACGAACACCCGCATTGCATTCAATCGATCCATTTGCACGATTTTAGGAATAAACAAGCGCGCAAATCGAGGTATTTCTTTCGAAAGCAGAAACCTAAGATGCGGTTCATCCCATCCACTTTCTGGAGATCACCATGAGCCACATCGCCATCATCGGCGCCACCGGGCGCGCCGGCAGCCAGCTTCTCGAAGAGGCGCTGCGCCGCGGCCACACCGTCACCGCCATCGCCCGCAAGGCCAGCGCCAAGCTGGCCGGCCGCGCCAGCGTGAAGGCCGTCGACCTCGACGTGCTCGACGGCGCCGCCCTCGAGAAGGCCCTGGCCGGCCACGACGCCGTGTTCAGCGCCGCGCACTTCGCCACCGTGCCGCCCGCGGCCATCATCGAGCCGACGAAGCGTGCCGGCGTGAAGCGCCTGCTGGTGGTCGGCGGCGCCGGCAGCCTGTTCGCGGCGCCCGGCCTGAAGGTGATCGACACGCCCAACTTCCCGGACGCCTACCGCGCCGAGGCCTCGGCCGGCGGCGTGTTCCTCGACACCCTGCGCAGCGAAAAGGATCTCGACTGGACCTTCCTGTCGCCCTCCGCCGAATTCGTCGAAGGCGAGCGCACCGGCAAGTTCCGCCTGGGCAAGGACGACCTGCTGGTAAGCGCCGAAGGCCGCAGCTGGATCACCTTCGCGGACTACGCGATCGCGTTCATCGACGAGCTGGAAAAGCCCTCTCACCCCCGTCAGCGCTACACCACCGGTTATTGAAAATGAAAAAGGACCCGCGAGGGTCCTTTTTTCATGGTGCCGACTGGCGAATCAACGGCCGGTCATGTTCTCCGGCACCACCCATGCATCGAACTGCTCGGCCGTGAGGTGGCCCGACGCGATGGCGGCTTCGCGCAGGCTCGTGCCTTCCTTGTGCGCCTTCTTGGCGATGTAGGCCGACTTGTCGTAGCCGATGTGCGTGTTCAGCGCCGTCACCAGCATCAGCGAACGCTGCACCAGCTCGGTGATGCGTTCGCGGTTCGGCTCGATGCCCACCGCGCAGTGGTCGTTGAAGCTCACCATGCCGTCGGCCAGCAGGCGCACGCTCTGCAGGAAGTTGTGCGCCACCATCGGGCGGAACACGTTCAGCTCGAAGTTGCCCGACGCGCCGCCGATGTTGATGGCCACGTCGTTGCCAAACACCTGCGCGGCCAGCATCGTGACCGCCTCGCTCTGCGTCGGGTTGACCTTGCCCGGCATGATCGACGAGCCCGGCTCGTTCTCGGGGATGCTCAGTTCGCCGATGCCGCTGCGCGGGCCGCTGGCGAGCCAGCGCACGTCGTTGGCGATCTTGTTCATGCTGGCGGCCAGCGTCTTCAGCGCGCCGTGGGCATGCACCAGCGCGTCGACGCTGGCCATGGCTTCGAACTTGTTCGGCGCGGTCACGAACGGCAGGCCTGTGATCTTCGCCAGCTCGGCCGCCACCTGCTCCGCGTAGCCCTTGGGCGCGTTGAGACCGGTGCCGACGGCCGTGCCGCCCAGCGCCAGTTCGCTCAGGTGCGGCAGCGCGGCGCGCACATGCGCCTCGCCATTCGCCAGTTGCGCCACGTAGCCGGAGAACTCCTGGCCCAGCGTGAGGGGCGTGGCGTCCTGCAGGTGGGTGCGGCCGATCTTCACGATGTCCGCGAAGTCCTTCGACTTCTGCTCCAGCGTGCCGCGCAGCTTGGCGATGGCGGGCAGCAGCTTGTGGGTGATGGCTTCCACGGCGGCCACGTGCATCGCGGTCGGGAACACGTCGTTGCTCGACTGGCTGCGGTTCACGTCGTCGTTCGGGTGCACGAGGCGGCCTTCGCCGCGTTCGCCGCCGAGCAGCTCGCTCGCGCGGTTGGCCAGCACTTCGTTGACGTTCATGTTGGTCTGGGTGCCCGAGCCGGTCTGCCAGACCACCAGCGGGAACTCGCCCGGGTGCTTGCCGGCGATGACTTCGTCGGCCGCGGCCACGATGGCGCCGGTCTTTTTCTCGTCCTGCAGGCCCAGCGCATGGTTGACCACGGCCGACGCGCGCTTCACCTGCGCCAGCGCCTTGATGATTTCGCGCGGCTGCTGCTCGCCGGAGATGTCGAAGTTCTGCAGCGAGCGCTGCGTTTGCGCGCCCCACAGCTTGTCGGCCGGCACGTCGATCGGTCCGAAGGTGTCGCGCTCGGCACGGGTCTTGGGGGAAGTCGTCATGAGAAAAAGCTCCGCATTCAAGAAAAAGCGCGCCGCTTTCCGGCGCGATGCACAGTATCGCGCCAATAAGAGTGGCTCTCATCTGACGAGGCTATTGCGCTGCCGCTGACAGGCTGATACCTCCCGCGCCTTGACCTCATCATGTCAAAAAGTTATGATTAACGTCTTCTGACGACCGACAAGTCATGATGATGACAGCGTCGGTCAAGCCTTCACTACTCGCGGATCACCGAATCCCGTCGCGGTGCAAGGTCCCCCGCCGGGCCAAGCCCGGCAAACCGGACGGATCTTTCCGTCCCCATTGCCACGCCAAGCTCATCCAGGCGGCGCCCCTCGACCAGGCCCGCCGCTCTGCGAATGAAGCATCCGGCGGGCACTGGTTTCGTCGCCAAGTCGTCTTCAGTGCCTGTCGGCAGTCCATCGAATGGGCTGGGGGCGTGGTCGCGTCGTCCTTTCGGGGGCGGCGATCTGTCAACCCTTCACACGAAAGGAGCCCCGACGTATGGCCAAAGGAATTCTCATCGACCATGTCTTCAAGGTGTTCGGCGACGAGCCCGAGCAAGCACTGGAGCTGGTCCGGCAAGGTCTGTCCAAGAAAGAAATCCTGGCCCGCACCGGCCAGTCGATCGGCGTGTTCGACGCCACTTTCGAAATCCAGGCCGGAGAAATCTTCGTCATCATGGGGCTCTCGGGTTCGGGCAAGTCGACGCTGGTGCGCCTCTTGAACCGGCTGATCGAGCCGACCGCGGGCCGCATCGTGATCGACGGCGCCGACATCAACGAACACTCCGACGCCCGCCTGCGCGCGCTGCGCCGCAAGGACATCAGCATGGTGTTCCAGTCGTTCGCGCTGATGCCGCACATGACGGTGCGCGAGAACACCGCCTTCGGCCTCGAGCTCTCGGGCACGGGCAAGAAGGAGCGCCTCGCGCAGGCCGACAAGGCACTGGCGCAGGTGGGCCTGGCGGGCTGGGGCGCCAGCTACCCTGACGAGCTTTCCGGCGGCATGCAGCAGCGCGTGGGCCTGGCGCGGGCGCTGGCCTCGGACCCGTCGATCCTGCTGATGGACGAAGCCTTCTCGGCGCTCGACCCGATCATCCGCACCGAGATGCAGTCGGAGCTGCTGCGCCTGCAGCAGGAGCAGCGCCGCACCATCGTCTTCATTTCGCACGACCTCGACGAAGCCATGCGCATCGGCGACCGCATCGCGATCATGAAGGACGGCCAGGTGATCCAGGTCGGCACGCCCGACGAGATCCTGCGCAGCCCCGCCAACGACTACGTGCGCAGCTTCGTGCGCGGCGTGGACGCGGCGGCCGTGTTCAAGGCCGGCGACATCGCGCGCAAGCAGCTCACCGTGGTCAGCGAGCACCCCGAGCGCGGCGCGCGCGCGGCGCTCAAGCAGCTGGAAGACCAGGACCGCGACTTCGCCTACGTGACCAGCCCGAACAAGCGTTACCTGGGCACCGTGTCGGCCGACACCCTGCGCGCGGCGCTGGACGGCCATTCGGGCCCGCTGGGCCTGCGGCACGCGTTTCTCAGCGACCTGGGCGTGATCGAGGCCGACGCGCCCGTGGCCGGCCTCTTCGGCCAGGTGGGCCAGGCGCCGTGCGCGGTGCCTGTGGTGGCCGCCGACGGCCGCTTCTGCGGCGCCATCAGCAAGACGACGTTGCTGAAGTTCCTCGACCGCGACACGCCGCCGATCGACCCCACGCACCAGCCGCAACAGCAACCCGCCGCCGCAGCAGCAGTGGCCTGACCGATTTCGAAGGACCTCCAGATGAACGACACCACACTGCCCTCCGAACTCGCGCCCCTTAACGACGCTGCCTCCACGCTCGCGACGCCCGCGCCGATGCCTGCGCCGGTCGATCCGTGGGAAGCGATGTCCGCCGCGCCCGACCCCGCGTCGACCAGCGCCTGGCTCGACGCCCCCGCCCACACAGCGCACCAGATGGCCGGCCAGGCCGATGCCGCCACCGGCGGCTTCCAGCTGCACCGCCTGTGGGACGGCTCGCTGCCCATCGAGTCCTGGATCAACCAGGGCCTGGGCTGGGTGGTCGAGCACTTCCGCCCCTTCTTCCAGACCGTGCGCCTGCCCATCGACAGCACGCTCAATTCGGTGCAGAGCCTGCTGACCGGCCTGCCCACGCTGGCGATGATCGCGCTGATCGGCCTGTTCGCCTGGCAGTTCGCGGGCCGCGCGCTGGCCATCGGCACCACCGTGGCGCTGCTGCTGGTGGCCATGCTGGGCATCTGGCCCGAGGCGATGGTGACGCTGTCGCTGGTGCTGACCTCGCTGGTGTTCTGCATGGTCATCGGTCTGCCGCTGGGCGTGCTGCTGGCCAGCAGCGACCGGGCGCAGCGGATCATGCGGCCGGTGCTCGACGCCATGCAGACCACGCCCGCCTTCGTGTACCTGGTACCGGTGGTGATGCTGTTCGGCATCGGCAACGTACCGGGCGTGATCGTCACGATCATCTTCGCGCTGGCCCCGCTGGTGCGCCTGACCAACCTCGGCCTGCGCCAGGTGCGGCCTGACCTCATCGAGGCCGCGCGCGCCTACGGCGCCTCGCCCTGGCAGATGCTGGTGAAAGTGCAGCTGCCGCTGGCCATGCCGTCGATCATGGCGGGCATCAACCAGGCGTTGATGCTGTCGCTGTCGATGGTGGTGATCGCCTCGATGATCGCCGTGGGCGGCCTCGGCCAGATGGTGCTGCGCGGCATCGGCCGGCTCGACATGGGCCTGGCCACCGTTGGCGGCCTGGGCATCGTGCTGCTGGCGATCTCGCTGGACCGCCTGACGCAGGCCATGGGCAAGTCGCGCCGTGCCGGCGGCCGCCGCTGGTGGCACACCGGGCCGGTGGGCTTCGCGCTGCGCATGCTGCAACGCGCGGTGGCGCCGAGCCGCGCCGCTGGCGAGCCGGTGCCTGCCCTGTCGACCCAGGCGCAATGAACGGAGGACACCAACGCATGACGAAGAAAACCAGTCTCATCGCACGCGGCCTGCTGGCCCTGGCCTTCGTGGCCTGCGGCGCCACGGCCCTGGCCACGGGCAACGACCTGCCCGGCAAGGGCGTGACCGTGCTGCCGCTGAAAAGCTCGCTGGCCGAGGAGGCCTTCCAGACGCTGCTGGTGATGCGCGCGCTCGAGAAGCTCGGCTACACCGTCGAGCCCATGAAAGACCTGGAGCCCGCCACCGAGCACCTGGCCATCGCCAACGGCGACGCCACTTTCATGACCAACCACTGGAGCCTGCTGCATGCCGACTTCTACAAGAACAGCGGCGGCGATGCCAAGCTGTGGCGCAAGGGCGTGTACTCCGACGGCGCGGTGCAGGGCTACCTGATCGACCGCAAGACGGCCGAGCAATACGGCATCACCAGCATCGCCCAGCTGAAGGACCCGGCCATCGCCAAGCTGTTCGACGCGGACGGCGACGGCAAGGCCGACCTCACGGGCTGCAACCCCGGCTGGGGCTGCGAGCTGGCCATCGAGAACCACCTGACGGCCTACCAGCTGCGCGACACCGTCACCCACAAGCAAGGCAGCTACGCCGCGCTGATGGCCGACACCATCGCCCGCTTCAAGCAGGAAAAGCCGGTGCTGTACTACACGTGGACGCCCTACTGGGTCAGCGCCGTGCTGCGCCCGGGGGCGGACGTGGTGTGGCTGCAGGTGCCCTTCTCTTCGTCGCAGGGCGACGCCGGCAACGTCGACACCCAGTTGCCGAACGGCAAGAACTACGGCTTCCAGGCCAACCAGGAGCAGATCGTGGCCAACCGGGCCTTCGTCGAGAAGAACCCGGCCGCGGGCAAGCTGTTCGAGGTCATGAAGCTGCCGATCAGCGACATCAACGCGCAGAACCTGCGCATGAGCCAGGGCGCGAACACGCAGCAGGACGTGGAACGGCACACCGACGGGTGGATCAAGGCGCACCAGGAGCTGTTCGACGGGTGGATCGCCCAGGCGCGGGCCGCGGCGGCTCCCTAGGCGATGGGCTGAGATAATCGGGGGGCGTTTTCACATTCCTAAAAAAGCCCCCCACCATGACGACCACGATCCAGCAGGCCGACCTGATCGAATCGATCAGCGCCGCGCTGCAGTACATCAGCTACTACCACCCCGCCGACTACATCGCCCACCTGGCCCGCGCCTACGAGCGCGAGCAGAGCCCCGCGGCCAAGGACGCCATCGCGCAGATCCTGACCAACAGCAAGATGAGCGCCACGGGCCAGCGCCCGATCTGCCAGGACACCGGCATCGTCAACGTGTTCCTCAAGGTGGGCATGGACGTGCGCTGGGGCGGCTTCACCGGCAGCCTGGACGACGCCATCAACGAAGGCGTGCGCCGCGGCTACAACCACCCCGACAACACGCTGCGCGCCTCGGTGGTGGCCGACCCGCAGTTCGACCGCAAGAACACCAAGGACAACACGCCCGCGGTCATCTTCACGGAGATCGTTCCGGGCGACAAGCTCGAGGTCACCGTGGCCGCCAAGGGCGGCGGCAGCGAGAACAAGAGCAAGCTGGTCATGCTGAACCCCGGCGACAGCGTGGTCGACTGGGTGCTCAAGACCGTGCCGACCATGGGCGCCGGCTGGTGCCCCCCGGGCATGCTGGGCATCGGCATCGGCGGCACCGCCGAGAAGGCCGCGCTGATGGCCAAGGAAAGCCTGATGGACGACCTCGACATGCACGAGCTGCTGGCCAAGAAGAACTCGGGCGCCGAGCTGAGCAAGGTCGAGGCGCTGCGCGTCGAGCTGTACGAGAAGGTCAACGCGCTGGGCATCGGCGCGCAGGGCCTGGGCGGCCTGGCCACCGTGCTCGACGTCAAGATCCAGATGTACCCCACGCACGCGGCGAGCAAGCCCGTGGCCATGATCCCCAACTGCGCGGCCACGCGCCACGCGCACTTCACGATGGACGGCAGCGGCCCCGTGTACCTCGAGGCGCCCTCGCTCGACCTGTGGCCCGACGTGAACTGGGCCCCCGACGAAAAGAAGAGCAAGCGCGTCGACCTCGACAAGCTCACGCCCGCCGAAGTGGCAAGCTGGAAGCCGGGCGACACGATCCTGCTGAACGGCAAGATGCTCACCGGCCGCGACGCCGCTCACAAGCGCATCCAGGGCATGCTGGCCAAGGGCGAGAAGCTGCCGGTGGACTTCACCAACCGCGTCATCTACTACGTCGGCCCGGTCGACCCGGTAGGCGACGAGGCCGTGGGTCCCGCAGGCCCGACCACCGCCACGCGCATGGACGGCTTCACCGAAATGATGCTGGCCGAAACCGGCCTGATCGCGATGATCGGCAAGGCCGAGCGCGGCCCGGTCGCCATCGAGGCCATCAAGAAGCACAAGAGCGCCTACCTCATGGCCGTGGGCGGCGCCGCCTACCTGGTCAGCAAGGCCATCAAGACCGCCAAGGTGGTGGGCTTCGAGGACCTGGGCATGGAAGCCATCTACGAATTCGACGTGGTCGACATGCCCGTGACGGTGGCGGTCGACGCCGGCGGCACCAGCGCGCACATCACCGGCCCGGCCGAGTGGCAAAAGCGCATCGCCAGCGGCGAATTCAAGACCATCATGATGGAAGAAGCCTGAGTTGAACCCGATAGGCGTCTTCGACAGCGGCGTGGGCGGCCTCAGCGTGCTGGCCGCGCTGAGGGCCGAGTTGCCGCACGAGAACTTCGTGTACTTCGCCGACACGGCCTATGCGCCCTACGGCGAGCGCGGAGACGCCTACGTGATCGAGCGCTCGCGCGCGGTGGTCGAACACCTGCGGCGCGAGCACGGCATCAAGGCACTGGTCGTGGCGTGCAACACGGCCACGACCGCCGCCATCCACCTGATGCGCGCCGAGCATCCCGACCTGCCGATCGTCGGGCTGGAGCCTGGTCTCAAGCCCGCCGTGGCAGCCAGCCGCACGGGGCACATCTCGGTGATGGCCACGCGCGGCACGCTGGCCAGCGCCAAGTACGCGGCCCTGCGCGCCTCGTTCGCCGGGTCGGCCGAGGTGCGGCCGGTGCCCTGCGACGGGCTGGTGAAGGCCATCGAAGGCTTCGATGCCGCCGGCATTGCGGCGCTGTGCGAGCGCTACATGCGTGAGGCCGGGCCTTTCGGCGATGGGCCGACGCAGGTCGACACGGTGGTGCTTGGTTGCACCCACTACCCGCTCGTGAAGGACGAGCTGCGCCGGCATGCCCCGGCCACGCTGCGCTTCATCGATACCGGTGTGCCCGTCGCGCAGCAGACGCGGCGCCTGCTGGCTTCGGCCGGCCGGCTCGCGGGCAGCGGCACCACCGGCGGGCTGCGCCTCGAAAGCAGCGGCAATGTTGCCGTGCTCGAAGCCGCCGCGGCGCGCTGGCTCGGGCTTGCCACCGGCACCACCGCCGCTTCAGCCTGATCGGACTCCACGACTTCCATGCGTTCCCAGATTCGCCACGCTGCCCTCTTCCTGAGCCTTCTGCTGGCCGCCGGCCTGAGTCATGCGGCCTGCGAGAGCGGTTTGGCCGAACGCATGCACGCCAAGCTGCACCCCAAGCGACCGCTCGACGAGCGGCTCGCGGCCTGCAAGGTCTGGCCGGCTTTTCCGGGGCGCAGCATCGTCGTGTTGCCGCTGCCGCGCGAGACCACCGATAACGGCGCCAAGGTCTTCGACCTGGAGCTGCTGCTGATCCAGCGCCCCGACAACGGCAACACTGAACGCGACACCGTGATTGGCCGGCTCTTCCAGCCCGAGGCACTCGACGAGGACGCCACCACCTCGATCCAGGACATCCGCATCGACACCTCGCGCTACGTGCTGGCGTCCGACGCCCGCGCCTTCGGCGTGCGCGTGCGCTACCGGGGCACCAGCGCCCCCGGCAGCCCGCTGGCGAGCGAGACCGTGCGCCTGTACGTGCAGCACGGCAAGCAGTTCCGCCAGGTGCTGCAGGAGGTCGAGCTCGACCACGACAACGGGGGATGGGACTCGACCTGCACCGGCCACTTCGAGAAGCTGCGCACGATGCTGTCGGTCGGCAAGACGACGAGCAACGGCTTTGCCGACCTGCAGCTGTCGCGCACGCTGGTGCAAAGCCGCGCGCAGGAAGAGGAAGACCAGGGGTGCGTGGAGAAGGCGCTGCCCGCGAAGTTCAGCACAGTGACGCTGCGCTATGACGGCGAGCGCTTCAAGGTGCCGAAGTCGCTGCTGCGGCAAGCACCCTGAAGTTTCTTTTTTCTTTTTCTTCTGCTGTTGCTCAGTGCAGGTGGCGCGGACGGCGCCCGCCGCCGTGTCCACCGCCGCTGCCCCCGCTGCCGGGGCCGCCCGTGCCGCGCGGGCGCTTGCCGATTTCCAGCGAGTTCACCAAGGCGTCAAAACGGTCGCTGAAGAGGCGATCGATCTCGGAAACGACCCCACCCAGTTCGGCACCGTCGAAGTGGCGTTCCATGAGGTTTACGACGTCTTCCACCAGCAGGTCGCGCTGCACCTGCATGATGGCTGCCGGATTGGGGCCGACGAACAGCATCAGGAAGTCGTCGCGCGACTCTTCTTCGGGGTCGCCCTCTTCCTCGTCGAAGTCGGTGTCGTAGAACGTGACCTCGATGGCCGCGCCGCGGTCCGACAGCTCGTTCAGGCCCATGCACATCTCGTCGAGCGCCTGGCGGAAGTCTTCGTCGCCCGGCACCGTCCAGCAGATCTGGAGCATGTGGTCCTTCTGCTCGAAGCGGATGCCCGGCTCTTCTTCGTAGGTGCTGGTGGCGCCGTCGGCCAGCGACTTGGCGCCGGCGTACTTCCACAGGGGCTTGAGCGCCTCCTGGATCTGGTCGAAGCTCACGTCCGCGCGCAACGGCACATCGCCGTGCACATGGATCTCAAATGGAGCGTTGTAGCGAGGCATCGAATGCTCCCTTGTAAATGTGGTACCCGGAACGGGGGTCGAACCCGTATGCCCCGATTAAGGAAGCGGCGGATTTTAAGTCCGATGTGTCTACCAATTTCACCATCCGGGCGTCAGGTTGAACATCGAAGATAACCCAAACAAAACAAGCCCCGGCAACGTTGGTTGGCGGGGCTTGGTGGTCGGGGTCGAATCGAGTTGAACGAGAGGGTGGAGGCGCGACCCGGAGTCGAACCGGGCTAGACGGATTTGCAATCCGTTGCATAACCGCTTTGCTATCGCGCCACGCAGAAAAACGAAATCGACCTAGCGAAAAAAAGGGAAGCTGGAGCTTCCCTTTTTCAAAACTGGAGCGGGAAAAGAGTCTCGAACTCTCGACCTCAACCTTGGCAAGGTTGCGCTCTACCAACTGAGCTATTCCCGCGTTTCGAGCCTCGAATTATATACCAATATTTCTGGACTCTGAAAGTTTTGCGATCAATCGATCGATCAATGTTTGACGGAGCCTCCGGAAGCCGGCGCCGCAGCACGCTGCTTGGCCAGTTCGGCCACTGCAGCAGCCGATGCGGCCACTTCTTCGTCGGACAATTCTTCAGGCATCTTCTCGAGAGCGATCTCGAGCACCTTGTCGATCCACTTCACGGGAACGATCTCGAGGCCGTTCTTCACGTTCTCGGGAATGTCCTGCAGGTCCTTGGCGTTCTCTTCCGGGATCAGCACGGTCTTGATGCCGCCGCGCAGCGCGGCCAGCAGCTTTTCCTTCAGGCCGCCGATGGCCGTCACCTCGCCGCGCAACGTGATCTCGCCGGTCATCGCGACGTCGCTGCGCACGGGAATGCCCGTGAGCGCCGACACGAAGGCCGTCGTCATTGCCGCGCCCGCGCTCGGGCCGTCCTTCGGCGTGGCGCCGTCGGGCACGTGGATGTGGATGTCGCGCTTCTCGAACACTTCGTCCTTGATGCCCAGGCGGCGCGAGCGGCTGCGCACCACGGTGCGTGCGGCCTCGACCGACTCCTTCATCACGTCGCCCAGCGAACCGGTGCGGCTGATCACGCCCTTGCCGGGCATGGTCACGGCCTCGATCGTCAGCAGGTCGCCGCCGACTTCGGTCCATGCAAGGCCGACCACCTGGCCGACCTGGTTCTGCTTTTCCGCGAGGCCGAAGCTGTACTTGCGCACGCCCAGGAACTCGTTGAGGTTCGCGCCGTCGACCGTGACCTTCGGCGTGAGCTGCTTGAGCAGCAGCCCCTTCACCACCTTGCGGCAGATCTTGGACAGCTCGCGCTCGAGCGAACGCACACCCGCTTCACGCGTGTAGTAGCGCACGATGTCGCGCACGGCCTCTTCGGTGACGAAGAGTTCTTCGTCCTTCACGCCGTTGTTCTTCATCTGCTTGGGCAGCAGGTACTTGATCGCGATGTTGGTCTTCTCGTCCTCGGTGTAGCCCGAGAGGCGGATGACTTCCATGCGGTCCAGCAGCGCCGGCGGAATGTTCATCGAATTCGAGGTGGCGACGAACATCACGTCGCTCAGATCGAAGTCGACTTCCACGTAGTGGTCGCCGAAGGTGTGGTTCTGCTCGGGGTCGAGCACCTCGAGCAGCGCGCTCGACGGGTCGCCGCGGAAGTCCGTGCCCAGCTTGTCGATCTCGTCGAGCAGGAACAGCGGATTGCGCGTGCCGATCTTGCTCAGCCCCTGCAGCACCTTACCCGGCAGCGCGCCGATGTAGGTGCGGCGGTGGCCGCGGATCTCGGCTTCGTCGCGCATGCCGCCCAGCGCCATGCGGGTGTACTTGCGGCCGGTCGCCTTGGCGATCGACTGCCCCAGCGAGGTCTTGCCCACGCCCGGAGGTCCGACGAGGCACAGGATCGGTGCCTTGACCTTGTCGACACGTTGCTGCACCGCGAGATATTCGAGGATGCGGTCCTTGACCTTCTCGAGGCCGTAGTGGTCGGCATTGAGCACCGCCTCCGCGTTGGCCAGGTCGTGCTTGATCTTGGTCTTCTTGCTCCAGGGCAGGCCGATCAGCACGTCGATGTAGTTGCGCACCACGGTGGCCTCGGCCGACATGGGCGACATGAGCTTGAGCTTCTTGAGCTCGCCCTCGGCCTTCTTCAGGCCTTCCTTGGACATCTTCGCGAGCTTGATCTTCTTCTCGATCTCCTCGATGTCCGCGCCCTCTTCGCCTTCGCCGAGCTCCTTCTGGATGGCCTTGACCTGCTCGTTGAGGTAGAAGTCGCGCTGGTTCTTCTCCATCTGGCGCTTCACGCGGCCGCGGATCTTCTTGTCGACGTTCAGGATGTCGACTTCGCGCTCGAGCTGGCCGAACAGGTTTTCCAGGCGGGCCTTGACGTCGTCGAGGTCCAGCACGGCCTGCTTGTTGTCGAGCTTGAGCGGCAGGTGCGCGGCGATGGTGTCCGCCAGGCGGCCCGGATCGTCGATGCTCGAGATCGAGGTCAGGATCTCGGGCGGAATCTTCTTGTTCAGCTTGACGTACTGGTCGAACTGCTGCATCACGGCGCGGCGCAGCGCCTCGACCTCGGTGCCCTTCTCGCCGCCTTCGACCGCCTCGACAGGCGTCACGTTGGCCGAGAAATGGGTCTCGCCGTCATCGATGCGGTTCACGCGGGCGCGCTGCTGGCCCTCGACCAGCACCTTCACCGTGCCGTCGGGCAGCTTGAGCATCTGCAGGATGGTCGAGACGCAGCCGACCTCGAACATGTCCTCTACCGAGGGCTCGTCCTTGGCGGCGGCCTTCTGGGCCACCAGCATGATGCGGCGCTCCGCCTCCATGGCCAGCTCCAGCGCCTTGATGCTCTTGGGGCGGCCCACGAAGAGCGGGATCACCATGTGGGGAAACACCACGACGTCCCGCAGCGGCAGCAGCGGCAGGTCGAGGGCTTCGGGAGGCAGGGGTGTGTGGCCAGACATGCAGATCCTTCGCGTCTTTGGCTTTAAGCCTTTTTCGCCGCCTCGCGGTACACGAGCAGCGGGGGCTTGTTTTCGTCGATGGTCGATTCCTCGACCACCACCTTGTCGACATTGGTCGCGTTCGGCAATTCGAACATGGTGTCGATCAGCGACTGTTCAAGGATCGAGCGCAGGCCGCGCGCGCCGGTCTTGCGGGCCAGGGCCTTGCGCGCGATCGCCTTGAGCGCCGCCGGGCGGATCTCGAGGTCAACGCCTTCCATCTGCAACAGCTTGGTGAACTGCTTGACCACGGCGTTCTTGGGCTCGGTCAGGATCTGGACCAGCGCGTCTTCGCTGAGTTCGGCGAGCGACGCGACCACGGGCATGCGGCCCACGAGTTCGGGGATCAGGCCGAACTTGATCAGGTCTTCGGGTTCGACTTCGCGGAACACCTCGGTGATGCTGCGCTGGGCCTTGCTCTTGACAGCGGCGCCGAAGCCGATGCCCGAGGCCTCGGTGCGGTTTTCGATGACCTTTTCGAGGCCGGCGAACGCGCCGCCGCAGATGAACAGGATGTTGGTCGTGTCGATCTGCAGGAAGTCTTGATTCGGGTGCTTGCGCCCGCCCTGCGGCGGCACGCTGGCCATGGTGCCTTCAATGAGCTTCAGCAAGGCCTGCTGCACGCCCTCGCCCGACACGTCGCGGGTGATCGAGGGGTTGTCGGACTTGCGCGAGATCTTGTCGATTTCGTCGATGTAGACGATGCCGCGCTGGGCGCGCTCGACCTCGTAGTTGCAGCTCTGCAGCAGCTTCTGGATGATGTTCTCGACGTCTTCGCCCACGTAGCCGGCTTCGGTCAGCGTGGTGGCGTCGGCCATCACGAACGGCACGTCAAGCATGCGCGCCAGCGTTTGCGCCAGCAGCGTCTTGCCCGAGCCCGTGGGGCCGATCAGCAGGATGTTGCTCTTGCTGAGCTCCACGTCGTCGCCCTTGGCCTTTTCCTTGTGGCGCAGGCGCTTGTAGTGGTTGTAGACCGCCACCGACAGCATGCGCTTGGCCGGCTCCTGGCCGATCACGTAGTTGTCGAGGTTGGTCTTGATCTCCAGCGGCGTCGGCAGGTCGCTGCGTGCCTCGCGCGCCTCTTCACCCGCGGGCAGTTCGTCGCGGATGATCTCGTTGCAAAGGTCGATGCACTCGTCGCAGATGAAGACCGAAGGGCCCGCGATCAGCTTCTTGACCTCATGCTGGCTCTTGCCGCAGAACGAGCAATAAAGCGTTTTTTCGCTGGAAGAGCCTTTTTTTTCGGCCATGGACAGATGCCTCGTTACAGGGTAGGGACAATGATAACTAAACAAAAACGGCGTTTCCCGTGTGGAAAACGCCGTTTCTGCCATTTGGCGCCGCCGGCGCCGGCCTTCAACCGCGCTTGGCGACGACCTGGTCGACCAGACCGTAGTCCTTGGCCTCGTCGGCCGTGAGGAAATAGTCACGCTCGGTGTCG
This sequence comes from Variovorax paradoxus, assembly GCF_022009635.1. Taxonomy (NCBI): domain Bacteria; kingdom Pseudomonadati; phylum Pseudomonadota; class Betaproteobacteria; order Burkholderiales; family Comamonadaceae; genus Variovorax; species Variovorax paradoxus. The sequence continues at coordinate 3,556,948 of NZ_CP091716.1, read as the reverse complement.
GTCTTGACCTTTTCCAGCGGCTGGCCGGTGCGCTCGGCCAGGATGCGGTTCATCTGGTCCTTGGTGCGCAGGATGTCGCGCGCATGGATCTCGATGTCGGTGGCCTGGCCGCGTGCGCCGCCCAGCACCTGGTGGATCATGATCTTCGAGTTGGGCAGCGAGAAGCGCTTGCCCTTCTCGCCGGCCGCCAGCAGGAAGGCGCCCATGCTGGCCGCGAAGCCCAGGCACATGGTCGACACGTCCGGCTTGATGAACTGCATGGTGTCGTAGATCGCCATGCCGGCGCTCACGCTGCCGCCCGGGGAGTTGATGTAGAAGGAGATGTCCTTGTCCGGGTTCTCGCTCTCGAGGAACAGCAGCTGCGCCACCACGAGATTGGCCGTCTGGTCGTTGACCTCGCCCACCAGGAAAATGATGCGCTCCTTGAGGAGCCGCGAGTAGATGTCATAAGACCGCTCGCCGCGGCCCGATTGCTCGATGACCATCGGGACCATGCCGAGGCCTTGGATTTCCTGTGCGCTCATGAATATGCTCTCCGGAAAATGAAATCGTTCGCTACTTGTGAACTGTACGCCTGAGTGAAATGGGGCTCGTGCCGCAAAGCACAAGCCCCATTGGCGTAGCGGGCGGCGGCGAAGATCAGCCTTGCTGCTGCGCCATCAGTTCGTCGAACGACACCGACTTCTCGTTGACCTTGGCCTTGCCCAGGACGAAGTCGGTCACGTTGTTCTCGATGACGACGGCTTCGACTTCGGCCAGGCGGTTGTTGTCGCTGAAGTACCAGCGCACCACGTCGGCCGGCTTTTCGTAGCTGGCGGCCAGTTCGTCGATGTGGGCCTTGATCTGCTCGGGCTTGGCCTGCAGGTTGTTGGCACGCACCAGTTCGGCCACCACCAGGCCCAGGCGCACGCGGCGCTCGGCTTGCGGACGGAACACTTCGTCGGGAATCGGAGCCTTGTCGGCATCCTTGATGCCGCGCTGCTTCAGCTCGGCACGGGCGCCTTCGACCATGCGGTTCACTTCGGCTTGCACGCTGGCGTTCGGCAGGTCGAGTTCGGCGTTGGCCACCAGGGCGTCCATCACGGCGTTCTTGTTGCGGGCCAGCAGGCGGAACTTCACTTCGCGCTCGAGGTTGCGCTTGATGTCGGCGCGCAGGCCTTCCACGGTGGCTTCGGCAATGCCGAGCGACTTGGCGAGCTGTTCGTTGACTTCGGGCAGGTGCGAGGCTTCGATCTTCTTCACGGTCACGAGGAAGTCGGCTTGCTTGCCGGCCACGTCCTTGCCGTGGTAGTCGGCCGGGAACGACAGCGGGAAAGTGCGGCTGTCGCCGGACTTCATGCCGCGCACCGCGTCTTCGAATTCCTTGAGCATCTGGCCTTCGCCGACGATGAACTGGAAGTCTTCGGCCTTGCCGCCCTGGAAGGGCTCGCCGTCGATCTTGCCTTCGAAGTCGACCGTCACGCGATCACCGTCTTGGGCCACGGCGTCTTGCGCGCGCTGGGCGAAGGTACGGCGCTGCTTGCGCAGGATGTCCAGGGTCTTGTCGATGGCGTCTTCGCCCACTTCGGCCGAGAGCTTCTCGACTTCGGCGCCCGACAGGTCGTTGATCTTGACTTCGGGGAACACTTCGAAGATTGCGTCGAAGGCGAGTTCGCCTTCGGGCGAGTCTTCCTTCTCGGTGATGCGGGGCTGGCCGGCGACGCGCAGCTTGGCTTCGTTCGCGGCTTGCGAGAAGGCCTCGCCGACCTTGTCGTTCATGACTTCGTAGTGCACCGAGTAGCCATAGCGCTGGGCCACGACGTTCATCGGCACCTTGCCGGGACGGAAGCCGTCCATCTTGACGGTGCGCGCGAGCTTCTTGAGGCGCGAATCGACTTCGGACTGGATGGTGCCGACCGGCAGGGTCAGCGTGATCTTGCGTTCGAGCTTCTCGAGAGTTTCAACGGTCACGGTCATGATGTCTTCCTGGTAAGGGGGCTGTTGCGCGGGGCCTGCATCTTTTTTTATCAATACAGATCAAGGACTTACACTCGCTGGCGGGATTTAAGCGGAGGCACGCTGGTGCCGCCTGCAAAACTGGGCAACCCGGGATTCTAATCCGGCGGGAAAGCGGGTTTTCACGGGGGTGGGAGGCGGCGCGAACGGCGGTCAGGTTTGGCCAATATTCGGCTCGTAGAGTGACCATCGATTCATCGTCCTTCACAGGAACGCACAGGAAGACTCTCATGCTCCAGAGAATGTTCGCCGCCCTCGCCTTCACCCTTGCCGTGGCATTCGGCATGCCATCGCTCGCGCAGGCCAAGACCGACGCGCCGGCTCCCAAAGAGCCGACCATCCAGCAGATCTACGAGGCCGCCAACGGCGGCCGCATGTCCGACGCCGACGCGATGATCGCGAAGGTGCTGAAGGACCACCCGAGCAGCGCCAAGGCGCACTTCGTCCACTCCGAACTGCTCGCGGCCGAAGGCAAGCTCGACGACGCGAGAAGCGAGCTCGCGAAGGCGAAGACGCTGTCGCCCGAACTCGATTTCGCCAAGCCCGAGGCCGTCGAGCGGCTCACGAACAAGCTCGACAAGCCGGCGCCGCAGACCAGGAGCGCGCCCTCTCGCGTGAGCGAACCCGCCGCGCCTGCGCCGCGCGTCACCGAGCGCGGAACGAGCTCCGTGCCCTGGACGCCCATCGTCCTTTTGGGGCTGCTGGTCGTCGGGTATCTCGCCTTCCGGCGCCGTGTCGCGCCGCCCGCGACACCGGTCGCTCCGTCGTACGGCCCGGGCCCAGGAATGCCAGGCATGCAGGGCGCTCCGGCTGGCTACGGAAGCTATGGCCCCGGCGGCAACTGGACACCCGCGCCACCGCCCGCAGCCAGCCCCGGCATGGGCCTCGGATCGGCGCTTGCCACGGGTGCGGCGGTGGGCGTCGGCGCGATGGTCGCGCAGGAAGCGGTGCGCCACTGGATGCACGGCAGTGACAGCAACACGATCGACAACCGGGACAACGGCACGAGCCGCATCACCGACAACGGCAACACCGAAATGGGCCGCGGCCTCTGGCCTTCGTCGACCACGCCTGAGTCCGATCGCATCGTCGACAACGACTTCGGCATCAAGGACACGAGTTCCTGGGACGACTCGAGCGGCGGCGGCAGTTTCGACAGCGGCAGCGACAACAGCGGCGGCGACAACGACTGGTAAGAACCGGCGCAAAAGAAAAAGCCCCGTTCCTTGCGAAACGGGGCTTTTTACTGCTCGATAGAACGGGCTACGTTGCAGAGGGCTGGTGCGCGGGGCCGGACTCGAACCGGCACGTTCTTGCGAACGTCAGGACCTAAACCTGGTGCGTCTACCAATTTCGCCACCCGCGCGATGCCAATCTTTTCAGGTGAATGCAAAAGCGGACGGGCTTTCTGCGCCACGGGTTGCCGTGGGCCAAAGACCATCCGCTTGAAATCGGTCAGCTTTCTATTTTAGACGCTAATCGGCACCGCTTTCGGCTCTCGCTTCACACGGAATGCAGCGGCGTACATCGCAGGCAACGCGAGCAGGGTCAACACCGTTGCCACGATCAGCCCGCCCATGATTGCAACCGCCATCGGCCCCCAGAACACGCTGCGCGACAGCGGGATCATCGCCAGCACCGCGGCCGCCGCCGTCAGCACGATCGGGCGCAGCCGCCGCACCGCCGACTCGACGATCGCGTCCCACGCCGGCACGCCCGCCGCGCGGTCGATCTCGATCTGGTCGATCAGGATCACCGCGTTGCGCTGGATCATGCCCATCAGCGCGATCACGCCCAGCAGCGCGACGAAGCCGAACGGCCGGTTCAGCACCAGCAGCGCGCCAGCCACGCCGGCAATGCCCATCGGACCGGTGATGAACACCAGCAGCGAACGGCTGAAGCTGTGCAGCTGCAGCATCAGCAACGTGAACACCAGGAACAGCATGATCGGCACGCCGGCCACGATGGAGGCCGAGCCCTTGCTGCTTTCCTCGGCCGCGCCCGCCACTTCGACGCGGTAGCCGCCCTGCCCGGCCGCGGCCCAGCCGGCCTCCAGCTCGCGCAGCTTCGGCAGCAGCTGGGTCGTGACGGTCGCGCCCTGCAGGCCTTCGATCACGTCGCCCTGCACGGTGATGGCGTAGTCGCGGTTCTCGCGCCACATCACGCCCGGCTCCCAGGTGAACACCGGCTTGGCGATCTGCGTGAGCGGAATCGAGCGGCCCGAGCTCGTCGGGATGTAGGCATTGCCGATGTCCGAGATGGCCTGGCGCTCGTCGGGCGCCTGGCGCAGCACGATGTCGATCAGCAGGTCGTTCTCGCGGTACTGGCCCACGGTGGTGCCGCTGAACATCGTCTTCGACGCCTGCGCGATGGCCTGGCTGGTCACGCCCAGGGCGCGGGCCTTGGCCTGGTCGACCTCGAGGCGGATCACCTTCACCGACTCGTTCCAGTTGTCGTTCACGCCGCGCATGTTGGGGTTGTCGCGCAGCACGGCCTTGACCTCGTCGGCGTGGCCGCGCAGCAGCGCGGGGTCGGGTCCGATCACGCGGAACTGCACCGGGTAGGCCACGGGCGGCCCGTTGGGCAGCAGCTTGACGCGGCCCCGCACCTCGGGAAACTCCTGCGCCAGCAGCTGCGGCAGCTTCAGGCGCAGCGTTTCGCGCACCTTCAGGTCCTTGGCCAGCACGATGAGCTGCGACACGTTGGTCTGCGGGAACACCTGGTCCAGCGGCAGGTAGAAGCGTGGCACGCCCGAGCCGATCCAGGTGCTGACCGTACTCACGCCGGCCTCTTCCATGAATCGTTTCTCCACGCGCTTTGCAACTTCCTCGTTCGCGGCGAACGAAGTGCCTTCCGGGAACCAGATGTCGACCAGGATCTCGGGCCGGCTCGAGTCCGGGAAGAACTGCTGCTGCACCTTGCCCATGCCCACGATACCCAGCGCGAAGATCAACACAGTGGCGCCGATGGTCGCCCAGCGGTGCTCCACGCACCAATTCACCGCGCGGCGAAAGGCGTTGTAGAAAGCCGAGTCGAACATCTCGTGCGGCGGTGCATCGGGGTCGTGCGCCTTCACCTTGAGCAGCAGCGTGCCGAGGTACGGCACGAAGTACACCGAGACGATCCACGACAGCACCAGCGCGATCACCGTCACGGCAAAGATCGCGAAGGTGTATTCGCCCGTCACCGACTTGGCCAGGCCGATCGGCAGGAAGCCGGCGGCGGTGATGAGCGTGCCCGTGAGCATCGGCTTGGCGGTGACGTCGTAGGCGTAGGTGGCTGCGCGGGCCTTGTCGTAGCCCTCTTCCATCTTCCGCACCATCATCTCGACCGCGATGATGGCGTCGTCCACCAGGAGGCCGAGCGCGATGATGAGCGAGCCCAGCGATATCTTGTGCAGCCCGATGCCGAAGTAGTTCATCGCCAGGAAGGTCACGGCCAGTACCAGCGGAATGGTGATCGCCACCACCAGCCCCGGACGCATGTCGATGTACCAGCCGAAGCGCCCGCCCTTGTGCAGCCCGAGCGAGATGATGCTCACGGCCAGCACGATGGCCACGGCCTCGATCAGCACCCCGACGAATTCATTGACCGAGCTGGCCACGGACACCGGCTGGTCCTGCACCTGCGCCAGCTTCACGCCGGCCGGCAGGCGCTTGTCGATGGTGGCGGTGGTGGCCTTCAGTGCCTTGCCCAGCGCGATGATGTCGCCGCCCTTGGCCATCGACACGCCGAGCGCGATCACTTCCTTGCCCTGGTGGTGCACCTTGACCGCCGGCGGATCGACATAGCCGCGGTGGATGTCCGCGATGTCGCCCAGCTTGATCTGGCTGCCCGAGCTGCCGCGGATGGGCATGTCGCGCAGCTGGTCGACGCTGGTGAACTGGCCGGCCACGCGCACCTGCACCACGTCCTGCGGCGACGAGATGGAGCCGGCGCTTTCCACCGCGTTCTGCGAGCCGAGCTGCTGCAGCACCGCATTGAAGTCGAGCCCGAGCTGGGCCAGGCGCTTCTGCGAGATCTCGATGTAGACCTTCTCGTCCTGCACACCGAACTGATCGACCTTGGCCACGTCCTTCACGCGCAGCAGCTGCTGGCGCACGTCGTCGGCCAGCGTCTTGAGTTCGGCGTAGCTGAAGCCTTCGCTTTCCAGCGCGTAGATCACGCCGTAGACGTCGCCGAAGTCGTCATTGAAGAACGGCCCCTGCACGCCGGCCGGCAAGGTGGCGCGCATGTCGCCGATCTTCTTGCGCACCGTGTACCAGACGTTGGCGACCTCGGTGGACTTCGACGAGTCCTTGATGTTGAAGATGATCTGCGACTCGCCCGGCTTCGAGTAGCTGCGGATCTTGTCGGCGTAGGGCGCTTCCTGCAGCGTGCGCTCGAGCTTGTCGGTCACTTGTTCGGCCACCTGCTGCGCGGTGGCGCCCGGCCAGTAGGTCTTGACGACCATGGCGCGGAAGGTGAACGGCGGGTCTTCGTCCTGCCCCAGCTGGAAGTACGCGAACGCACCCAGCACCATCAGCACCACCATCAGGTAGCGCGTCAGGGGCGCGTGGTCCAGCGCCCATTTGGAGAGGTTGAAGCCGGCGGGCTTGTCGTGGGTGTTCGCTGGGCTGCCGCTCATTTGGCAACACCACCCGTTGCGCCTGCCGCGATCTCCTTGTCGGTCGCGGCGACGGCGGCCACGGGCTGCACCGACGCCTTTGTGCCGGCATTGGCGGCGGCCGCGGCCGCCTCCTTCGACTGGTAGATGGTGACCTTCTGACCCGGCGAGAGCACGTGCACACCGGCGGCCACGACCATCATGCCGGGCGTGATGCCGCTGGCGATGACGGCCTCGTTGCCGTCGGCCGTGGCCACCTGCACGGCCTGCGAGCGCACCGTCATGGTCGATTTGTCGAGCACCCACACAGCCGAGCCCTTGCCTTCCTGGCGCAGGGCGCTGGTCGGCAGCTTCAGCACCGTGGCGCCGGCATGCGCCAGCGCCTGCGGGCGCGCATAGACCGTGGCGCCGAGCGGCGGCGCGGTGGCGGCGTCGATGGCCACCTTGATCGAATAGGTGCGCGTGACAGCATCGGCGCTGGCCGCGACCTCGCGGACCTGGCCCTGCAGTTCGTTGCCGCCCGACCAGCCGCGCACCGTGACCGGCGAACCCGTCTTCACGAGCGTGGCGCGGTCTTCCGGCACCGCGAACACCACGTCGCGCGCGCCGTCCTGCGCGATGCGCACGACCGGCGTGCCGGCCTGCACCACTTGGCCCGGCTCCGCCTCGATGGCGGTGATGATGCCGGCCACGTCGGCCACGAGCGTCGTGTAGTTGGCCTGGTTGCCTTGCGACGAGAGTTGGGCCTGTGCCTGCTCGAGCTGGGCTTGCGCGGCCTTCCAGGTGGTTTCGCGGCGCTCCAGTTCGGCGCCGCTGATGAAGTTCTGCTCGCGCAGCTCGCGGTAGCGCTTCAGGTCGGCGGCGGCTAGATCACGGTTGGTCAGCGCCGCGGCCTGCTGGGCGCGGGCGGCTTCGGCGGCGAGCCGGTAATCCTGCGGATCGAGTTGCGCCAGCACTTGGCCGGCCTGCACATGCTGGCCGAGCTCGGCCTGGCGCCGGGTGATCTTGCCCGCCACGCGGAAGCCCAGTCGCGACTCGACACGCGCCCGCACCTCGGCCGAGAACTCGGGCTGGGCGTCGAATTCGCTCGCCCCCACGGTCACGAACTTGACCGCGCGAACAGGGTCCTGGGCCGCGGGTTTCGGCGAGCAGCCGACCAGGAAGACGGCGGGAAGCAGCAGCCATGCGGCGCTGCGGGCACGGGAAAAGACAGTGGTGGAGGCGGTCATGAGACACCCAGAAGAGGACGAACCGGGTCATTAATGACCCACTGGTTAGTAATCTAGGGTAAGCGCGAAATACTGTCAATGACCCGTTGGTCACTAGAGCGGAGAACGAAGCCCCGCTCGCGCCTCCAAGCTACGTGCGCAGCCCCATCTCCACCAGGCGGTTGTCGGGCAGTTCGAAATAGTCCGATGCCCGCCCCGCATTGCGCTGCAGCCAGCCGAACAGCGCGCGCCGGACCGGGTTCATGCCCGGCAGGTTTTCCTCGCCGACCGAGGCGCGCGAGACGAAATACGAGGTCTTCATCGAGTCGATCGCCAGCGTCTTCTGGTAGGCCAGGATGCGCATGAACTCGGGCACGTCCGGCCGCTCCATGAAGCCGTGATGCGCCGTGACCACCCATATGCCGTCCATCAGCTGCTCGGCCTCGATGCGGTTGCGCGCATCGACGCGCGGCGTGTCGCTGGGCTGCACGCGCAGCACGATCACCTGCTCGTGCAGCACCTGGTTGTGCTTGAGGTTGTGCAGCAGCGCATGCGGCACCGCCGTGGCGTCGGGGTTCAGGAACACCGCCGTGCCGCTCACGCGATGCGGCATGTGCAGTGCCAGCGACTCGAAGAAGGGCCGCAGCGGCAGGCTCTCGGCCGCGGCGGCTTCCAGCCCCAGCCGGCGGCCCTTGGCCCAGGTGGTGAAGAGCACCATCACCACGACCGCCACCGCCAGCGTGAGCCAGCCGCCCTCCGCGATCTTGAGGCTGTTGGCCACCACGAAGGTCAGGTCGACCACCACGAAGGCCGCCGCGCCGACCACCACCGCCACCTTGTTCCAACGCCACAGGCCCCAGGCCACGATGCCGGCCAGCAGCGTGGTCGTCACCATGGTGATCGACACCGCGATGCCGTAAGCCGCCGACAGCGCGCCCGAGCTGCGGAAGCCCAGCACCAGCAGCAGCACCCCCACCATCAGCAGCCAGTTGACCGTCGGCACGTAGATCTGACCGATGGCCGTGCCCGAGGTCTGGATCACCCGCATCCGCGGCAGGTAGCCCATGCGCATCGCCTGCGCCGTGAGCGAGAAGGCGCCCGAAATCACCGCCTGCGAAGCAATGACCGTGGCCATGGCCGCCAGCACCACCATCGGCAGCACGCCCCAAGAGGGAAAGAGCCGGAAGAACGGGTTGTCGATGGCCGCCGGGTTGCCCAGCACCAGCGCACCCTGCCCGAAGTAGTTCAGCACCAGCCCCGGCAGCGCGATGAACAGCCAGGCAAGCCGGATCGGCCTGGCGCCAAAATGCCCCATGTCGGCATACAGCGCCTCCCCGCCCGTGAAGGCCAGGAACACCGCGCCCAGCACCGCCAGCGACTGCGCCCGGTGCTCGACCAGGAAACCGAGGGCCCGGCGCGGATCGAGCGCCGCCAGCACCTGCGGCTGCTGCAGCACCTGCCACAGCCCGGCCGCGGCGAGTATCAGGAACCACAACAGCATGACCGGCCCGAACACCTTGCCGACCACGCCCGTGCCTTTTTTCTGCACCGCGAACAGCCCTATGAGGATGATCACCGTGATCGGCAGCACCGCCTTCTGCAGCACCGGCGCCTGCACCTCCAGGCCCTCGACCGCCGACAGCACTGAGATGGCCGGGGTAATGAGGCTGTCGCCGTAGAACATGGCCGCGCCCACCAGCCCGAGCATGCCGATCACGTTCCATACCCAGGGTTTTGTCTTCGGCCCGGCCACCGCGTTGCGCGCCAGCGCCTGCAGCGCCAGGATGCCGCCCTCGCCGTCGTGGTCGGCGCGCAGCACGAACACCACGTACTTCAGCGTGACCACGAACATCAGCCCCCAGAAGATCAGCGAGAGCAGGCCCAGCACCGAGTCGGGAGAGAACGGCACGCCGTGCTCCGGGTTCATCGTCTCCTTGAAGGCGTAGAGCGGCGAGGTGCCGATGTCGCCGAACACCACGCCCAGCGCGGCGATCATGAGCGTCGGCCCCGCCGGGTGCGCTGCCTCGCCATACGCTGAAACCTGGGACCCGGAAGCCGGTGCGGATGCTTTCATGAGAAGCAGGAAGTTCGAAGTGGCGACGATGCGAGCATAGTGCCGAGGCGTTGCGTCGTCGCGGACAATCGTCGCGTGCCTGCCACTCCCCACCTTGCCGCTGCGCCGGCCCACTACGAAAATTTTCCGGTCGCCTCCTGGCTGTGCCCGCCGCACCTGCGACCGCCCATTGCCGCCATTTACCACTTCGCGCGCACCGCCGACGACATCGCCGACGAAGGCGAAGCCTCGCCCGACCAGCGGCTGGCCGAGCTGCGCGCCTACCGAGAAGAACTGGCCGCCGCCGCGCAGGGCGAGGTGCTGGCGTCGTCGCGCTGGCCCCATGTGTTCGGCCCCCTGGTCCACAGCATCGCGCAGTACAAGCTGCCCGAAGACCTGCTCGCCGACCTGCTGAGCGCCTTCATGCAGGACATCGAGAAAACCCGCGACCACGGCACCTATGCCGACCGCGCCGAGTTGCTCGACTACTGCCGCCGCTCCGCCAACCCGGTCGGCCGCCTCTTGCTGCACCTGTACGACGTGCACGACGCCCAGGCGCTGGCGCAGAGCGACGCCATCTGCAGCGCGCTGCAGCTCATCAATTTCTGGCAGGACCCGGGCGTCGACCTGCCGCGCGGGCGCTTCTACTTTCCGCTGACCGACTGCGATCGGCGCGGCCTGACGCGCGAGAACTTCAAGGTCTTCGCGCCGCTCTCGCCGGCCCCGCCGCCGCAGGAAGCTATCAATCTGATAGCAGTGATGTCTTATTGGGCGCGCGAACTCATGACCGAAGGCGCGCCGCTGGTGCACCGGCTACCGGGCCGCGCGGGCTGGGAACTGCGGCTGGTCGTGCAGGGCGGGCTGCGCATCCTCGACAAGATCGTCGACCTCGGCTTCGACACCTTCTCGCAGCGCCCCACCGTCGGCAAGGCCGATGCCCCCGTGCTGCTCTGGAAGGCCATGCGGATGCGGAGACAATCACGGCCCATGAAAGCAGCGCCTCCCCGATGAATCCCGAGCAATACGTGCAAGACAAGGCCGCCGCCTCGGGCAGCAGTTTCTATTACGCCTTCCTGTTTCTCCCCAAGCCGCGCCGCGCCGCGATCACGGCCTTCTATGCGTTCTGCCGCGAGGTCGACGACGTGGTCGACGAGGTCAGCGACCCAGGCGTGGCCGCCACCAAGCTCGCCTGGTGGCGCACCGAGGTGGCCCAGTCTTTTGCCGGCACGCCCCGCCACCCGGTGATGCAGGCGCTGATGCCGCACGCCGCGGCCTACCGCATCGAGGCGCGCCAGCTCAACGAGGTGATCGACGGCTGCCAGATGGACCTGCACCAGACCCGCTACCTCGACTTCCCGGGCCTTTCGCGCTACTGCCACCTGGTGGCCGGCGTGGTGGGCGAAGTCGCGGCGCGCATCTTCGGCCAGACCGACCCGCAGACCACCGCCTACGCCCACAAGCTGGGCCTGGCGCTGCAACTCACCAACATCCTGCGCGACGTGGGCGAAGACGCCCTGCGCGGACGCATCTACCTGCCGGTGAACGAGCTGCAGAAGTTCGACGTGAAGGCGCACGAGATCCTGAACCGCGTGCACTCCGACCGCTTCGTCACGCTGATGAAGTTCCAGGCCGCGCGCGCCCATGTGGCCTACGACGAGGCGCTCGCCCTGCTCCCGCTGGCCGACCGCCGCGCGCAGAAGCCGGGCCTCATGATGGCCAGCATCTACCGCACCCTGCTGCGCGAGATCGAGCGCGACGACTTCCAGGTGCTGAACCAGCGCGTGAGCCTGACGCCGGTACGCAAGTTCTGGCTGGCCTGGAAAGTTCAGGCGCTGGGCAGAATATGACTCGCCCCCAGGCTTCGCGCACTTCGTGTCGCTTCGCCCCCCCCCTACCGGGGGCAACACCTGAGGCCCGGCAAAGCCAGTTCCTCGGTGTTCCTGGAAATGGCCCCACGCCAGCGGCACATCGCGCATGAAGACAGCCGTCATCGGTGCCGGCTGGGCCGGCCTCGCCTGCGCGGTCGAGGCCACGCGGCTCGGGCAAGCCGTCACGCTGTTCGAAGCAGCGCACATGCCCGGCGGCCGGGCGCGGCGCGTCGACGACATGCATGGGCTGGCGCTCGACAACGGGCAGCACATCCTGATCGGCGCGTACACCGCCACGCTGAAGCTCATGCGCGATGTCGGCGTGGATGTCGACAGCGTGCTGCTGCGCCTGCCGCTGTCGCTGCGCTTTGCGGACGGCGGCGGGCTCAAGCTGCCGCGGCTGCCCGCGCCGCTCGACCTGCTGGCCGGCATCTTCACCGCGCGCGGCTGGACGTGGCGCGACAAGTCGTCGCTGCTGCGCACCGCCATCGGCTGGCGCCTTGCGGGCTTTCGCTGCGCCGGCACCACCACGGTCGCCGATCTGTGCGCCGGCCTCACGCCGCGCGTGATGAAGGAGCTGATCGAGCCGCTGTGCGTTTCCGCGCTCAACACGCCGGTGGCGCAGTCGAGCGGCGAAGTGTTCCTTCGCGTTCTGAAAGACGCCCTCTTCAGCGGCAGCGGCGGCGCCGACCTGCTGCTGCCCCGTGCCGACCTGGGCGCACTGCTTCCCGACGCGGCCATCCGATGGCTGACCGCACAGGGCGCGCAAGTGCGCATCGGCACCCGGGTGCGCGCGATCGCACCCGAAGGTGTCCAGTGGCGTGCCGACGGCGAAGTCTTCGACCAGGTCGTGCTGGCCTGCGCGCCGTGGGACGCGGCACGGCTGGTCCGCGCGTCCGGCCTGCAAGCGGATGGCTGGTGCGCGACCACCGAGGCCTTGCGCTTCGAAGCCATCGCCACCGTCTACGTGCGCGGCGCCTCGCCGCTGGCAGAACCGATGCTCGCGCTGCGCAGCGACCCGGCCACCGCCCCCGCGCAGTTCGCGTTCGACCGGGGCCAGCTTGGCGGCATGCAAGGGGTACTCGCGATGGTCGTCAGCGCCAACGAGGGCTCGCGTGAAGTGCTGGAAGAACAGGTGATCGCGCAGGCGGCCGCGCAACTGGGCCAATCGGAGCTGCAGCTCGTGCAGACCGTGGTCGAAAAGCGCGCCACCTTCGCATGCACGCCCGCCCTCGCCAGGCCTTCCTCGGCCATCGCGCCCGGCCTGCAGGCCTGCGGCGACTACACCGAAGGCCCCTACCCCGCCACGCTCGAAGGCGCCGTCCTCAGCGGGCTCGCCGCCGCCCAGGCATTGACACCATGACCACCGAACTGCGCTATCTCGACTTCGACTACAGCGAAGACACCGAAGGCCACGGCACCTTCGACGCGATGGCATCGACCACGCCCGAAAAGACGCCCGAGGTAAAGCAGGAAATCGCCGCCGTGCTGGCGTGGGCCGAGGCCACCTTCCCGCACGCGCGGGGCCCCCTCGACGAAGGCGCGACCTGGGACTACGACCTGCAGGAAACGCGCGAGGAAAACCCGCGCTTCGACACTGTCACCCTCTCGCTCAGCGGCTCGGCCGACTTCTGCGCGGCATTGCGCGAGCAGTTCGCGCTCGACTGAAGCGCGAAGAAGAAGCTCAGGCCGCGGCCTTGTTGCGCAGCCGCAGCAGGCTCAGGCCCAGCAGCACGAAGGCCCCGCCCGACACCTTGTTGAACAGCCGCGTGCGGCGCGGGTCCGACAGCTGCTTGCGCAGCAGGCGTGCCAGCAGCACGTAGAACGCATGCGACAGCACCGAGGCAGTCGCGAAGGTGGTCGTCAGCACCGCGAACTGCATGGCCAGCGGCGCTTCCTGCGTGAGGAACTGCGGGAACAGCGCGGAGAAGAAAAGAATGCCCTTGGGGTTGGTCAGCGCCACCGTCAGGCCGTTGCCGAACAGTCGCAGGCTCGAACGCGGCACGGCACCGGCCGGTGCGCCCTGCAGGTCGGCGAACACGCTGCCCTGGCTGCGCCACTGCTTGATGCCCAGGTAGATCAGGTAGGCCGCGCCGGCCAGCTTCAGCAGCATGAAGGCATGGGCCGAGGTCGAGAGCACCACGCCCAGGCCGGCCATCGCCGCGGCCGACACCATGAACAGCCCTGTCGCATTGCCGAGCGAGCTGATCATCGCGCGTCGCGGACCCACGCTCATCGAGTTCGAGACCGCGAGCAGCACCGCCGGTCCGGGGGTGAAGGCGACGAGCAGCGTGACGCCGCAGAAGACGAGCCAGTTCGAAAAATGCACTTCGGGTTCCTGTCCGGCGCGAGGCCGCAAGACGTTGAGGACGACGGGAAACTATAGTCAGCCCGGCGATTCGGCGCAGACGCCGCGCCAATACCCCCTCACTTCCCGGAACCCGCCCCATGGTCACCTGCTACCTGCGCTACATCGTCGACGCCTACAAGCTCAAGGAGTTCGAGCACTACGGCAAGCTCTGGATTCCGCTGGTCGAGAAGTTCGGCGGCCAGCACCACGGCTACTTCCTGCCCTCGGAAGGCACGAACAACGTGGCTCTGGCGATGTTCACCTTTCCGAGCCTTGCCGCCTACGAAAAGTACCGCGCCGACTCGATGCAGGACCCGGAGTGCCAGGCCGCCTTCAGGTACGCGGAAGAAACCCGCTGCATCCTCAGCTACGAACGCAGCTTCTTCCGGCCGGTATTCAAGTAAGGCTTCAGGCGCCCAGCGCCACGCACAGCGCGTGCAGGTTCGGCACGATCAGCTGCGGCCGGGCGCCATGCACCCAGGGCCGCTCGTCGCGCACGAGCCATGCGGCCTGCATCCCGACATTGAGCGCGCCGACCACGTCGAGTTCGGCGTCGTCGCCCACGTGCAGCACGTCTTTCGGCAGGAAGCCGACCGATGCCGCGGCGGCGCGGAAGATCGGCGCATGCGGCTTGCCGCTGCCGAAGGCGCGGGCATTGAAGGCGGTGCGGAACCAGCGGCCGACGCCGGTCTTGTGGATGTCGGCGTTGCCGTTCGAGATGGCCACCAGCGGATAGCGCTCGCTGAGCCACTTGAGCGCGGGCAGCGCGTCGTCGTACAGCGTCACGCGCTGGCGTTCCTCGAAGAAGGCGTCGAAGGCCGGGTCGGCCAGAGCCGGGTCTTCGCCCGCGCGCTTGAGCGCGGTGCGGATCGACTCGCGGCGCAGCGCGCTGAGGTCGTGCGCGAGGTCGGAACGTTCCTTGGCGGTGGCCTCGCGCAGTTCGCGAAGAATGCCGGGGGTGAGCAGCAGCGAGGCCGTCTTGGGCGCCTCGCGCAGCAGCCATTCCTGCAGCACGCCCTCGGCGCGCTCGATGGTCGGCCAGATCGGCCACAGCGTGTCGTCGAGGTCGAGCGAAATCGCGGAAATGCGTTGGAGGTCGAGGGGTTCGGCGCCCGCTGGCGCCGTCGAAGCGGAGGTCATGCCTGAGAGAATATCGCATGCCTCCACATCCCGAGACCGCCCAGCCGGGCACCCCGCGCACCGCCGTGCTCTGGTGCAACCTGGGCTCGCCCGACGCACCCACCGCCGCCGCCGTGCGCCCCTACCTCGCCGACTTCCTGGGCGACCCGCGCGTGGTCGAGATCCCCAAGGCGATCTGGGCGCTGATCCTGCACGGCATCATCCTGCGCACGCGGCCCGCCAAGTCGGCCGCCAAGTACGCGAGCATCTGGACGCCCGAAGGCTCGCCGCTCAAGGTGTTCACGCAGAAGCAGGCCACGCTGCTGGCCGGCTGGCTCGGCGAACGCGGCCACCGCGTGACGGTGCGCGACGCGATGCGCTACGCCAACCCGTCCATCGCCTCGCGCCTCGACGCGCTGCAGGCCGAAGGCGCCACCCGCGTGCTGGTGCTGCAGGCCTACCCGCAATACTCGGCTACCACCACGGCCAGCGTGATCGACGCGGTGAACGACTGGAGCCGCAAGCAGCGCCGCCTACCGGAGTTCCGCTTCGTCAACGACTTCCACGACGACCCGGCCTACATCGAGGCGCTCGCGCAAGGCATCGAGAAACACTGGAAGACCGAAGGCCGCGGCGAAGTGCTGCTGATGAGCTTCCACGGCATTCCCGCGCGCAACATCGCGCTCGGCGACCCGTACCAGTCGCAGTGCCTGGAAACCGCGCGCCTGCTCGCTGCGCGGCTGGGGCTTTCCGCGGCGCAGCATCGCGTCACCTTCCAGTCGCGCTTCGGCCGCGCCAAGTGGCTCGAGCCCTACACCGAACCCACGCTGCGCGAACTGGGCGCCTCAGGCATCCAGCGCGTCGACGTGGTGTGCCCGGGCTTTCCCGCCGACTGCCTGGAAACGCTGGAAGAAATCGCCATGGAAGGCCGCGAAGCCTTCCTGCACGCAGGCGGCAAGGCCTTCAGCTACATCCCCTGCCTCAACGACAGCCCGGCGTGGATCACCGCGCTCGCGGGCATCGCCGAGCGCAACCTGGCGGGCTGGCCGACACAGGCATTCACGCGATGAAAAAAGAACTGCACGAGGCCAACCGGCTCTCGTGGAACGCGGCCACCGTCGCGCACAACAGCCACAAGGGCGACCAGGCTGCGTTCTTCCGCAACGGCGGCTCGACGCTCTTCCCCGAAGAAGCCGGGCTGCTCGGCAACGTGCAGGGCCTGCGCGTGCTGCACCTTCAGTGCAACGCCGGACAGGACAGCCTGAGCATCGCGCGGCTGGGCGCCGACGTGACGGGCGTGGACATTTCCGACGAGGCCATCGCCTTCGCGACGCGGCTCTCGGCGCAGTCGGGCGTTCCGGCGCGGTTCGTCCGCTCGGACGTGTACGACTACTTCGGTGAGGCACAGGCGCGCGGCGAGCGCCACGACATCGTGTTCTGTTCCTACGGCACGCTGTGCTGGCTGTCCGACCTGTCGGCATGGGCGCGCGGCGTGTCGCAAGTGCTCGCGCCCGGCGGGCGCTTCGTCTTCATCGACTTCCATCCGTTCGCGATGGTGTTCGACCCGGCGTGGCGGTTCCACTACGACTATTTCAACGACGCGCCGGTGCCGGAAGACGGCGTGAGCGACTACGTGGCCGAGTCCGGCGATGGCCTCGTGCGCGAGGGCTACGAGGCCGGCGTGCAGGACTTCAGCAACCCGCACCCGAGCTTCGAGTTCTCATGGGGCGTGGGCCAGGTGACGACCGCGCTGTCGCAGGCCGGCCTGGTGGTCGAGCGCCTCGACGAGTATCCGTATGCCAACGGCTGGAAGCCCTTCGAGGGCATGCGCGACATCGGCGGCCGCCGCATGGCGCCGCCTGAAGGCATGCCCCGCATCCCGCTGATGTATTCGCTGTGCGCGCGCAAGCCCTGACGCGCGCCCGGTAGCCCGCAAGCCTCAGACCGCCGACTTGCGCGACAGCAGCGCCTCGATAGCGGTCTCCATCTCGGCATATTCGCCTTCGCCGAAGTGCTGCCGCATCACCTGGCCCTTGCTGTCGACCAGGTAGAAAGCCGGCCAGTACTGGTTGTCGTAGGCCTTCCAGGTGGCAAAGGCGTTGTCCTGCGCCACCGGGTAGCGGATGTTGAATCGCCGGATCGCGTCTTCCACGTTGCGCGTCAGCTTCTCGTAGGCGAACTCGGGCGAATGCACGCCCACCACCACGAAGCCCTGGTCCTTGTACTTCTCGTACCAGCTCACCACGTGCGGCAGCGTGCGAATGCAGTTGATGCAGGAGTAGGTCCAGAAATCGACCAGCACCACCTGCCCGGCCAGGCTCCTGAGGGTGAGCGGTTCGGAGTTGAGCCATTTGTCGATGCCGGCGAACTCGGGGGCCTTGCCGTACTCCCGCAGGACCGGCGGCGCGGCAAAGGCACTGCGCACCGGCCATCCGCCACCGGCCGCGGCCACCAGGGCCGACGCCCCCGCCGCGAGCCCCGAGAACGCTCTCCTGGACAGCATGTTCTTCATGATCGCAACCCCGTTCCTGTGTCAGACCGACAGCGGTCAGGTGCGATTGTTCGCGGCGCACGCCGGGCGTGCGCATGTGTCACGGCAATTTGAACTTTGTCCGGGCGCCCCCCCGGGGAGGCGGCCTCAGAACTTGCCGAGGTAGTCCATCTTGCCCACCGGAATGCCCTTGTGGCGCAGCACGTCGTAGGCGGTGGTCACGTGGAAGAAGAAGTTGGGCAGCGCGAACTGCAGCAGGTAGCGCTGCGCGGTGAAGTGCGCTTCGCCTTCGCGCGCCTTGATGGTCACGGGGCGTTCTTCCTGCCCGTCGATCAGCGCGCGGTCAACCGTGGCCAGGAAGTCCTGCGTCTTCACGATGCGCGCGAGCAGGTCGTCCCAGGTCTTTTCCTCGTCCGGAAAGCTCGGCGCGGTGATGCCGGCGATGCGGGCCGTGCCCAGCTTCGACGCGTCGCTGGCGCGCTGGATCTGGCCGGCCAGGGTGAGCATGTCGGGCGCCAGGCGGGCCTCGACCAGCGCGGCCGGGTCGATGCCGTTGGCCTTGGCGTGCGCCAGGCTCTTGTCGAGCAGATGGGTGAGTTGGCCGAGTCCGCGTGCGAAGACGGGCACGGACAGGTCATACAGCGAGAGCGCCATGATGTTCGAGGCCTTGTTGTGGTGGTTGAAGACGCGGCGGCGATTGTCCCGCCGCCGCGGCTTCACCGACCGGCGGCCCGGATAAACCCTTCGACCGGATCCAGTTGTTCCGGCACGTTGAGCGCGGGCGCGTGTCCGCAGGCAGGCACTTCGATCACCTGCAGCCGGCCGGCGGCGCCGGGGCCGCGGCGCTTCATTTCCTCGATCACCTCGGGCAGCACCAGGTCGGACTCGACACCGCGCAGGCACAGCACCGGCACTTCGATGGCGTCGTAGTGCGGCCAGATCAGGTAGTCGTTGTCGTGCGCGCTGAACTGCCGGACCATCGCCGGGTCGTAGTGCGGCGTGACACGGCCGTCGGCCAGCCGGCGCGTGGAGCTTTCGGTCAGCCGGCGCCATTGCGCGTCGCTGAGCCAGCCGTAGGGCTTGTAGACGGTGCGGAAGAACGCCTCCAGTTCGGCCACGGTGTCGAACGCGGGCGGCTGGCCCGCGTAGGCGCGGATGCGTTCGATGGCGGGCTGGGCCAGCTCCGGCGCGTTGTCGTTGAGCACCAGGCTCGCGATGCGGGCCTTCATGCGCGGCTCGAAGAGGCCTGACGCGCACACCGTGCCGATGGCCCCGCCCATCGAGGTACCCACCCAGTGCACACGCCCCAGTCGCAGTTCGTCGCACAGCGCATTGGCGATGCGCGCGTAGAACGACAGCTTGTATTCCTCGTCGGGCAGCGGACTCCACTGGCTCAGGCCGCGGCCGATGGTGTCCGGACAGATCACGCGGAAGCCGCGCGAGGCGAAGTGCTGCGCCAGTTCGTCCATGTCGCGGCCGGTGCGCGCCAGGCCGTGCCAGGCGATGACCACGGGCGCGTCTTCGGCACCCCATTCGAGCCAGTGGATCTCGCGACCCGCGAGCTGCGCATAGCGCGAGAGTGGAATCTGATTGTTGTGGTTGTCGCTCATCGCGCAGCCCTTGCTCGCAGTTTGCCGACGATGCCGGTGGGGAAGTAATAGACGGACAGCACGAACAGCACGCCGAGCCACAGCAGCCAGCGGTCGGGCGAGAGCAGCGCGGCCAGCCACGGCAGGCCGCTCGCGGCTTCGTTGCCGATGCGCAGCAGGTCCTGCAGGTAGCTCTGGGCAATGACGAACAGCACCGCACCGATGGCCGCGCCGTAGATCGTGCCCATGCCGCCGATCACCACGATGAGAAGCACGTCGATCATGATCTCGAAGCTCAGCGAGGTGTCCGGCCCGTTGTAGCGCAGCCAGATGGCCAGCATTGCGCCGGCCAGCGTGGCGAACAGCGCCGACAGCACGGCCGCCGTGGTGCGGTACACCACCACGCGGTAGCCGATGGCCTCGGCGCGGAACTCGTTCTCGCGGATGGCCTGCAGCACGCGGCCGAACGGCGAATTCACGATGCGCAGCAGCGCGAGCACCAGCACCACCGCCGCCACGAACAGCAGGTAGTAGCACAGCAGGCGCCCGTCGAGCGACACGCCGAGGAAAGGCTCTTCCGAGAACTCGAAGCTCGGCGAGATCAGCTCGGGCAGCTTGAAGGTCAGGCCGTCCTCGCCGCCGGTGAAGTCCGACAGCTGCGAGGCCAGCGTCTGGAAGGCCGAGGCCACGGCCAGCGTGATCATCGCGAAGAAGATCGCGCGCACCCGCAGCGAGAACAAGCCGATGGCGAACGAGAGCACCAGCGAGATCGCCAGCGACGCGCCCAGCCCCACCAGCACCGCGCCCCAGTTGGGCCCCAGCCGCGAGGCCGAGATGGCGATGCCATAGGCACCGATGCCGAAGAACATCGTGTGCGCGAAGCTCACGATGCCGGTGTAGCCCAGCAGCAGGTCGAAGCTGGCCACCAGCACCACGAACACCAGGATCTTGGCCGCGACGCTGAGCGCCTTCACGCCCGGGAAGATGAACGGCGCGAACGCCAGCGCGAGGAACAGCACCACCAGCAGCAGCGCCAGCAGGCGGCTGCGCGGCATGTCGTTGGAGAGAAGTCGTTTGAGGAACATGACGGCTTTCTCCTTCTCAGCGGTTCGCCACGGGGTACACGCCCTGCGGACGCCACAGCAGCACGGCGACCATCAGGAAGATGCTGGCGAACTGCGTGAGCGTGGGCAGCAGGAAGCCGATGTAGTTGGTCATCAGCCCCACCAGCAGCGCGCCGATGAGCGCCCCGCCCGTCGAGCCCAGCCCGCCGATGATGATGACGATGAAGATCAGCACGTTGACCTGCGCGCCCATCTGCGGCACCAGGTTCTGCTGGAACAGCCCCCACATCACGCCGCCCAGGCCGGCCAGCGCGCTGCCCACCACGAACACGCCGACGAACAGGCGCCCGATGCGGTAGCCCAGCGACTCGACCATCTCGCGGTCTTGCACGCCGGCGCGGATGAGCAGGCCGATCTTGGTGCGCCCCAGCGTCCATGCGAGCACGCCGAACACCACCACGCCCACGGCCACCGCGAGCAGCCGGTACTTGCTGATCGCGGCGTCGCCCACCAGCAGCGAGCCGCGCAGGGCTTCGGGCAGCGGCAGCGGAATCTGCGCCGGGCCCCAGATCACCTTGATGAGCTCCTCGCCGATGATCATGCCGCCCATCGTGATGAGAATCTGCTTCAGGTGCTGGCCGTACACCGGCCGCACGATGAAGCGCTCGAAGGCCAGCCCCACCGCGCCGGCCACCGCCATCGCGACCAGCATGGCCGGGAACACCGCCACCAGGTTGCGCCACAGCTCGCCCGAGCCGGTCCAGTCGCCCATCAGGCCGAGCACGCTGCTGGCCACGAAGGCCCCCAGCGCAATGAACACGCCGTGGCCGAAGTTGAGCACGTCCATCAGGCCGAACACCAGCGTCAGGCCCGAGGCGATGATGAAGATGATCATGCCCATCGCCAGCCCCGCGACGGTGAGCGTGAGCCAGGTGGAGAAAGAGCCGGTCAGCGGCAGCGCGGCGAGCGCGAGCACCGGGGCCAGCAGCAGCGGCTTCCAGTCGAAGTCGATTTTCATAGAGCCAGTCCGAGCAGCGATTGCTGCAGTTGCGCGTCGGCGGAGAACTCCGCCATGGAGCCTGCGTGCACCACGCGGCCGTTGTCCATCACCGCGACGGTGTCGCCCAGGCGCTGGGCGAAGTTGATGTTCTGCTCCACCAGCAGGATGGTCACGCCGCTGCGCTTGAGCTCGGCGAAGGCGTCGATCATGTTGTTGATCATCACGGGCGCCAGGCCCTTGCTGGGCTCGTCGATGATGAGCAGTTCGCGCGGCTCCACGATGGCGCGCGACACCGCCAGCATCTGCTTCTGGCCGCCCGAGAGCTTGCCCGCCGGGTGGTTCCAGAACTTCTCGACCGCGGGGAAGAGCTTGAAGATCCACTTCAGGCGCGTGTCGTCGATCTGCTGCGCATTCTTGGCACCGCGCGCGGCGAGCAGCATGTTCTCTTTCACCGTGAGGTCGGAGAAGACGCCCATGTTCTCGGGCACGTAGGCAATGCCCAGGCCGGCGATCTGCGGCGTGTGCTGGGCGGTGATTTCCTTGTCACCGAAGCGCACCCTGCCCTGCGACGCATGCCACAGGCCCATGATGGTTCGCAGCGTGGTCGTCTTGCCGGCGCCGTTGCGCCCCAGCAGCATGGTGAGCTGGCCGCGCGGCACGGCGAGGTCCACGCCGTGCAGGATGTGATACGCCCCGATGTGCGTGTGCACGCCCTCGAGGCTCAACAGGTTCTGAGTTGTCATCGGTATTGCTCCTTCCCCTTCCGGGGGAAGGTTGGGATGGGGGCAAGCGGCGCTGGCGCGACCGCGGCGAATTGGAGGCCGTCGGCCCCCACCCCTGCCCTCCCCCGGAAGGAGAGGGAGAAATTCATCATCGGACGCGTCATGCGGCGGCCTCCTTCGCAACGCCCAGGTAGGCCTCTTGCACCACGGGCGAGGCGATCACCTCGGCCGGTTCGCCGTCGGCCACCAGCGTGCCGTTGTGCAGCACGATGATGCGGTCCGCCAGCTCGCGCACCACGTCCATCTTGTGTTCGACCAGCAGGATGGTCTTGGTCTTGTCCTGCTTGAGCTTGCGGATCAGGTCGAGAATGACGGGCGCCTCGGCCGCGTTCATGCCGGCCGTGGGCTCGTCGAACATGAAGACCTTGGGCTCCAGCGCCATCAGCAATGCCACTTCGAGCTTGCGCTGGTCGCCGTGCGGCAGGCTCGCCACCGTCGCGTGTTCGCGCGACTTGAGCGCCACCTCGGCCAGGATCTGGTCGGCCCGCTCGGTCAGCGCCTTGTGGTCGCTCCAGATGCTCCAGAGGTTCAGGCCGCGCCGGTGGGCGCCTTCGCGCGTGGCCTGCACCGCCAGGCGCACGTTCTCCAGCACCGTGAGGTTGGGGAACAGGTTGGTGAGCTGGAAGGCCCGCCCCAGCCCCGCGTGCGTGCGCGCGGACGGCGACAGCCCCGACAGCGGCTGCCCGTCGAGCGACACCGTGCCGGCGCTCGCCTTGAGCTGGCCCGAGATCAGATTGAAGTAAGTGGTCTTGCCCGCGCCGTTGGGGCCCACGATGGCCGTCAGCGTGCCCGGCGCGAAAGCGCAGCTCACACTGTTGACGGCCACGTGCCCACCGAAGCGGATGGTCAGATCTCGGGTCTCAAGCATCGTTGGTCATTGCAAATCAGGAGTCGGAAAATTGCACGGCGGCCTCAACAGCTGCCGATCACGTAGTAGTTGGGGCCGGTCTGCTTCAGCGTGGTCGTCGCGTAGATGTTCCACAGCCCCATGGACTGGTTCGAGCCGTAGGCGTAGGTCAGCCCGTACAAGGCATAGGCGCGTCCGGCGATGGTATGCGTGTAGTTGCTGGAGGTGTAGCAGGTGCCGGTGCCTCCGCCGCTGCCCGCTGTCGTGGCGCCGGTGGCGGCCGTCGACATGGCGCCTTCGACGTTGCTCGCGTTCAGCGCGGCCACGGTCCAGCTGTAGCTGGTCGACGCGGCCAGGCCGCTGTCGGTGTAGCTGGTGGCGGTGACCGGCGAGGCGTTGACCTTGCTGCCGCCGCGGTACACGTTGTAGCCGCTGGCGCCGCTCACGGCGTTCCAGCCGATCACCATGCTGCTGCTGGTCGCGCCCGAGGTGCCCACGCCGGTCGGCGCGGGCAGTCCGCCGGTGCCGCCGCCGGAGCTGGTCACGCGGTCGATCATGGCCTTGAACGCCGCCATCTGCGGGCCCGACTTCTTCGCGTAGTTGGCGCTGTCGTAGCCCCACCAGTCCCAGCAGCTGTTGGTGGCCGCGGTGCTGGTCTGCGGATAGATCAGCACGATGTTGTTGGTGTCGGCCCAGCGGTTGTAGCCGGTCTTGCGCACGTACTGGTCGCTCACGTCCGAGTAGTTCTGCTTGCAGCCGTGCAGCACCAGGTGCACGCGGCACGAGGTGGTGGTGCAAGCCTGCGGCACGTAGATCCAGCCGGTCGCGGCCATGCCGTGGCCGGACACGAACTCCGACTGGTTGAACTCGGTGAAGGTGCCGCCCAGCGTGCCGTTGTTGCGCGGGTTCAGCGGGCCATAGAGCTGCGTGAGGATCTCGCCCGCCAGGTCGAAGCCGCAGTTGTTGATGTAGGGCGCCGCGGTGGTGCTGCAGGCGCTGCCGTAGTCGTCGGTGACCATCGCGTGGCCGGCGCCGATGTTGTTCTTGTAGACGATGTTGGCCGCGGGCACGAAGCTCTGGTAGTAGGTCTTCAGGTCGTCCATCACCGCCTGCTT
Source organism: Variovorax paradoxus (assembly GCF_022009635.1). Classification (NCBI taxonomy): domain Bacteria; kingdom Pseudomonadati; phylum Pseudomonadota; class Betaproteobacteria; order Burkholderiales; family Comamonadaceae; genus Variovorax; species Variovorax paradoxus. Next base: position 3,532,861 of record NZ_CP091716.1, on the reverse strand, counting down.
GACGGTGTTGTCGGAAGTGCCCGAGAACATGTACACCTTGGAGCTGCCCAGGTTGGACACCGGGTCGATCGCGCCGCTCGCGGCCCAGCTGTTGGTGGTGCTCACGAGAGACGACACCGGGATGCTGCTGCCGTGCGTCATGCACCGGCCGGTGGCATTGAGCACCGAGCCTTCGGCGCAGTAGAACGGCCCGCCGGCCACCACGCCGGCGCCGCGCTTGAAGGTGGCCGAATAGGCCACGTGCAATTGCACCGCCGCGAAACCGCCGGCCGACAGGCCGGACACGCTCACCTCCGCCGGGTTGGCGCCGAGCGACGGCAGCGGCACCGCCGCCGTCGCAGCATGCGCCGCCACCGTCATCGCCGCAGCCGCGGCAAGTCCCTTCCAGTTCAATCGCATCGCTGGCATCGCTGTCTCCTTCTGTTGTGGTTTGTCGAACGCTTGCTTGCTCACGAATCGGCCGTGGATCGCGCCGGTCCGCCCTACCCCATCGAGAGAAAACGGGCGCAGGCTGGCGCTTCGCCCGGCGGCCATCCGGGGCGAAAAAGGGAGCGGCGCCTTTCTTGCGCCGCGGGGTTCAGGTGACGATCGGCGCCGTGATCAGCGCTTGTTCTTGATCGGGATGTCCATCTCTTCGGGCTTGATCTCGTGCACCAGCTCCGGCACGCCCCAGGCGAACGCCGGGTCGACCTTGATCTTGAAGTGGTACATCGACTGCATCGCCTGGTGGTCTTCCTTGCGGAAGGTCATCTTGCCCTTGGGCGTGTCGAAGCTCATGCCTTCCATGGTGCTGATGAGCTTGTTGGTGTTGGTGTCGCCGCCCGTCTTCTTGAGCGCCGTCACCACCGCCATCGCGGCCGAGAAGCCGCCGGCCGTGAAGAAGTCCGGCGGCGTCTTGAATTCCTTGTAGTGGGCCGACACCATCGCGTCGTTCACCGGGTTCTTCGGGATGCCGAAGTAGTAGTAGGCCGCGCCTTCCATGCCCGGCAGCGCCTTGTAGGCGGCCATGGCCGGCAGGATGTTGCCGCCGGTGGCGATCTCGATGCCGTAGCGCTTGAGGTCGAGGTCGACGATCTTGAACGGGTTGCCCGCGCCGGCCCAGACGATCCAGATGATCTTGCGGCCCGGCTGGTCCTTCAGCTTGTCGATCAGGCGCTGCGCGCCGGCGGTGAAGTCGGTGGTGGCGGGCGGCAGGTACTCTTCATGGACCAGCTTGGCCTTCTTGAGCGCCGAGCCGAAGGCCTTCACGCCGTCGCGGCCGAAGGCGTTGTCCTGCGCCAGCGTGGCCACCGTCACGCCGGGCTTGTCGACGGCCACGGCGTTGGAGATCGCGTCCTGGCTCGAATTGCGGCCGGTGCGGAAGATGTACTTGTTCCACTTGTCGCCGGTGATCGAGTCGGCCACCGCGGGCTCGACCAGCAGAATCTTCTTGTATTCCTCCGCCACCGGCAGCATGGCCAGCGCCACGCCCGAGGCGGTTGGGCCGATGGCCAGCGCGGCCTTGTCGTCCGAGTAGGCGGCCGCCAGCAGCGACTTGCCGAGGTCGGGCTTGCCCTGGTCGTCCTTCTCGATGACCACGATCTTCTTGCCGTTGACCATCATCGTGCCTTCGGTGGCGTAGTTCAGGCCCATCATCAGGCCGGTCTGGGTCTGCTTGCCGTAGGCTTCCAGCGCGCCCGTCTTGCTGTAGATGTGGGCTATGCGAATTTCGTTGGACTGGGCCCAGGCGGGAACAGCGGCTGCGCAGGTGGCGAGCGCGGCCAGGGCGACGAGGTGGCGACGGTTCATTCTTTGTCTCCTGAAAATGGTGACTGAATATTGCACAGTTCGTGCCATTTCCTAAGCCGTTGATAACAAACGTTTCTTCATTCGAGAAGAACGCCGTTCGGCTGAATTCAGAACACTGTCGCTGTCTTTTTTTCAGACAACTGTCTATTTATCGTTCAGGGTTTTCGCGGAGGCCTGGCGCTCGGCGATCCATTGCCTGAACTGGCGCTCGGCCTGCATGCGGAATTCGTTGCGCGCATGGTTGCAGGCAGCGTGCGCCAGACGCCGGTGCTTCGGCGAGCGCACGCCGCCGAAGGTGGAATCGACGAGGTGCTCGATGGTGGCCGACTCCGGGCGGCCGGCCGGCTCGCTGAAGTCCATCGGGAGGCCGCACCAGTGGCAGTTGGGCCCGAAGGTGGCGCGCAGGGCCTGGACGCTCACAGGCTTGCGAACTCCAGGATCTCCTGGCCCATCAACGTGCAGTCCTTGCCCGACACGTAATAGATGAGCCGCATGCGGTAGTTGCCCTTGTAGATAGAGCCCCACACCTCCAGCACCTTGAACTGCTGGTTCTTGTTGGCGGGGTTGCGGATCGGCGCCATTTCCTTGACGTCGGGGTCGATCTGGATGCGGTCGTCCTCGCCGAAGTGGAAGGTCAGCAGCTTCTTGGCGCGGGAGACGGCTTCGCTGGCGCACTGGGGTGCGGGCGCGGCGCTGGCGAGGCCGGCGGCGGCGGAAAGAACAAGACAGGCGGCGGCGCGGACGAGAGCCTTCATGGTTCGTTGAATTCGGGTTGCATTGAAAGCCGGAAGTATCGCCTCGGCACCTGCGCTCAATGCTCCTGGCTCGTCATGCGCTCATACAAGGTCGCACGCGAAATCCCCAGCAGCCGCGCCGTCGCCAGCTTGTTGCCACCGGTGGACGCCAACGCCGCCGCGATCGCCTTGCGCTCCAGCTCGGCCACCTGCTGCGCGAGCGGGCGCAGCAGCGCCGCCTCTTCGTCGGTGTCGTGCGCGCTTTGCAAGGTGGCAGGCAGCTCGATCTGCTCCAGCCCGGCCTCGCGCAGGATGCGTTCGAGCTGCGCCGAGTCGATGCGTTGCGAATCGCTGCGCATGGTCACCTGCTCCAGCACGTTGCGCAGTTCGCGGATGTTTCCTCGCCAGTGCTGGCCGGCCAGCAGCGCGAGCGCGTCGGGGGTGAGTTCGGGGGGCGCCTCTCCGCTGCGCAGCGCCATGTCTTCGCCCAGCGCCTCGACCAGCGCGGGAATGTCGGCGCGCCGCTCGCGCAGCGGCGGCACGCGCAGCGGCAGCACATTGAGGCGGTAATACAGGTCTTCGCGGAACTGGCCGCGCCGCACCAGTTCCGGCAGGTCGCGCGAGGTGGCGGCGATCACGCGGGCGTCGAAAGGCACCAGCTTGTTGGAGCCCAGCGGCTCGATCTCGCCTTCCTGCAGCGCCCGCAGCAGCTTGGCCTGCAGGCCCAGCGGCATGTCGCCGATTTCATCGAGGAACAGGCTGCCGCCATCGGCCAGCTTGAACTTGCCCTCGCGGCCCTTGCGGTCGGCGCCGGTGAAGGCTCCCGGCGCGAAGCCGAAGAACTCGGCTTCGAGCAGCGTGTCGGGCACGGCCGCGATGTTGACGCTGACGAACTGCCCCTTGGCGCGCGCGGACGACGCATGGATGGCATGCGCCAGCAGTTCCTTGCCGGTGCCGGTCTCGCCCAGCAGCAGCACCGGGCTGGTCGACTGCGCGGCACGCCGCGCGTGGCGCTTGACCTCCACCGCCGCCGGGCTGCTGCCGATGAAGCTCGCAAAGGTGTACTTGGAGCGCCGCTGGCCGTCGGCCGCGTGCTGGTAGAGCGGGTTGTTGCGCTGGCTCGCGAGTTCGCGCCGGGCGTCGTCCAGGTCGCGCTGCAGCAATGCGAACTTGCTGATGAGCGGCTGCAGCGTGGTCTCGGGCTGGTCGAACAGCACGATGCCGATGGCGCCGATCACCTCGCCCATGCCGCCATCCGCGCCTTCGCGCTCCTCGCGCAGCGGGATGCGGCTCACCACGAAGGTGCCGGCCTTGTTGGTCAGCAGGTCGATCAATATCGGCTCGCCGGTCTCGAGCACGCGGCGCATCTGCGTGTTGGGGATCACGTCTTCCACCATGTGGCCCATGAACTGGTCGATGGACGAGAAGCCCAGCGCCGGCAGGAAGCGCCGGTAGCCCTCGTTCACCCATACGATGCGCCCGCCGCGGTCGACCAGGAACATGCCCTGACTGATGCTTGAAAACAAATGAAACATCGAGCGCGCGGCGAGCGCGAGGATTCCCTGCGCATCGAGCGGCAGGGCGGGCGGCAGAGAAGGAGAAACTGGCATGGCGGCATCGTAGCGTGCATCAATCGGCAACAAATGCAGGGGCGCCCCACTTCAGGAAATGCCCGGAATCATCGTGTAACCGAAGCCCTTCATGAAGCCTTAAGTTAATCAATCGTTTGATTTTTCGCGTGGTTTAATGCCAGGCATGAACGCGAAAGCCACCACCACCCAGGCCCCGCGCCGCGCACCGCGCGCCGACGGCGCAGAGGCACGCCACCGGCTGCTGCACACAGCGCTGCGGCTGTTCGCGCAGAAGGGCTTCGCCAAGACCTCCACGCGGGAGATCGCCAAGGAGGCCGACGTCAACATCTCGGCCATCAGCTACTACTTCGGCGACAAGGAAGGCCTGTACGCGGCCACCTTCAACGAGCCGATGGGCGGCGACTCCAGCGACCTGGTGGCCGCCTGCAAGGTGCCGGGGCGGCCGCTGGAAGAAACGCTGCGTATCTGCATGGTGTCGATGATCGACCCGCTCAAGCAGGGCGAGATCGTGCGCCAGTGCATTCAGCTGCACATGCGCGAGATGCTCGAGCCCACCAGCCGCTGGGCCAAGGAACTCGAGCACGACATCAAGGGCCCGCACCGCGCCATCGCCGACCTGCTGTGCCGCCACCTGGGCGTGGCGCGGGCCGACGACGACATCCACCGCCTCACGTTCGCGATCACCGGGCTGTCGATGCAGCTCTACGTGAGTCAGGACTTCATCGAGGCCATCCGCCCCTCGCTGCTGCGCACGGCGCGCGGCATCGACACCTGGGCCGACCGCCTGACCGGCTACGCGATGGCGCTGGTTGCGGCCGAGGCGGCGCGCCGCCGCGACGAGAGAAAGCCAATGAAATGAGAAGACTCCGACTGTTTGCCGCCCTGTGCCTGCCGCTGGGCTTCGGCCTCGGCCTCTCGGGCTGCGCGCTGAACCGCCCGCCGGCGCAGGTCGAGGCGCCCACGCCCGCGCAGTGGCACGCTCCCCTGCCCCACGGCGGCTCGCTCGCGTCGCTGGCCGACTGGTGGCGCCAGCTCGACGACCCCTTGCTGGTCGAGCTGATCGCCGCCGCCGAGGCCGCCAGCCCCAATGTCGCGAGCGCCGCGGCGCGCGTGGCGGAGGCGCGCTTCACGCGCGTGCAGACCGGCGCGGCGCTGCTGCCGAGCCTGGACGGCACGGCATCGGCGAGCCGGGGCACCGCGGGCATCGCGTCCGGCGCGCCTTCGGGCGGGTCGGCTTCGAGCAGCAGTAGCAGCAGCCTCGGAGCCACGACGCCCATCACCACGCTGCAGGTCGGCCTGCAATCGAAATGGGAGGTCGACCTGTTCGGCCGCCTGCGCGCCGACCGCGACGCCGCCCAGGCCAAGCTGGGCAGCGCCGATGCCAAGTGGCATGACGCCCGGGTATCGGTGGCGGCCGAAACCGCCAACGCCTACTTCGCCGAGCGCGCCTGCCAGCAGCAACTGCGCGTGGCCGAGTCCGACACCCGCTCGCGCGCCGAGACCTCTCGCCTGAACGACCTGTCGATGCGCGCCGGCTTCACCGCCCCCGCCGACGCCGCGCTGGCCCGCGCCAGCGCGGCCGACGCCTCCGGCCGGCTGACCCAGCAGCGCGCCCAGTGCGCGGTGCAGCGCAAGGCGCTGGTCGCGCTCAGCGGCATCGACGAAAGCACGCTCGAGCAAAAGCTCGCGGCCTCCCCCGCGCAGCGCGCGCTGCCCGCGGTGGGCAGCATCGCCAGCGTGCCTGCCGAAGCCATTTCGCAGCGGCCCGACGTGTACTCGGCCGAACTCGGCGTGGCGTCGGCCAGCGCCGACGTCGGCTCCGCCGAGGCCGAGCGCTACCCCAAGCTCACCATCTCGGGCTCCATCGGCCGCACGCAGTACCGCGTGAGCGGCCTGCAGCAGTCGCTCGAGAACTGGACCATCGGCCCGGTGTCGCTGAGCGTGCCGCTGCTGGACGGCGGCTCGCGCAAGGCCAATGCCGACGCCGCCAAGGCGCGCTATGCCGAGGCGGTGTCGATCTACCGCGCCAACGTGCGGCAGGCGGTGCGCGAGGTCGAAGAAGCGCTCGTCAACCTCGACGCCACCGACGGCCGCGCGAACGACGCCGACACGGCGGTGAAGAACTACCAGGCCTCCTTCGACGCCACCCAGGCGCGCTACAGCAGCGGCCTGGCCAGCCTGTTCGAGCTGGAAGACTCGCGCCGCACGCTGTTCGCGGCGCAGACCGCGCGCGTGTCGCTGCAGCGCGAGCGCACCGAGGCCTGGGTCGCGCTGTACCGCTCGATGGGCGGTGGCTGGAGCCGCCCCGGGCAGCCGTCCGAATCGTCTGAATCGTCCTCGATGAACACCACCCCGGCCGCCAAGGTCGCGACGTCGCCATGAAAACAATGAAGCGTTCCACCCTCGTCACCCTGCTGATCGTGCTGGCCGTCGTCATCGCGGCGGTCGTGTTCATGACGCGCAAGCCGGCCGACAAGGCCGCTGCCGCCGGGCCGGCACCCAAGCCGGCGCTGACCGTCACCGTCGCCGCTCCCGAAGCCACCGAACTCACGCTCACGCTCGCAGCCAACGGCAACGTGGCGGCCTGGCAGGAGGCCGTGGTCGGTTCCGAGTCGAACGGGCTCAAGCTCGCCGAAGTGCGGGTGAACGTGGGCGACACGGTCAAGAAGGGCCAGGTACTGGCCGTGTTCTCGCCCGAGACGGTGCGCGCCGACATCGCGCAGTCGCGCGCCTCGCTGGCCGAAGCCCGCGCCACCGCGGCCGACGCCGCCGGCAACGCCGCGCGCGCCCGCACGCTGCAGGCCACCGGCGCGCTGAGCCAGCAGCAGATCAACCAGTACCAGACCACCGAGCAGACCGCCAAGGCACGAGTGGAGGCGGCCGAGGCCGTGCTGGCCGCGCAGGAAGTGCGCGGGCGAAACACGCAGGTGCTGGCGCCCGACGACGGCGTGATCTCTTCGCGCACCGCCACGGTCGGCAGCGTGGTGGCGGCCGGCACCGAGCTGTTCAAGCTGATCCGCCAGGGCCGGCTCGAGTGGCGCGCCGAAGTCACCTCGGCCGAGTTGAGCCGCATCGCGGTGGGCACCAATGCCTTCGTGGTCAGCGCCAGCGGCGCGCAGGTGCGCGGCAAGGTGCGCAGCATCGCGCCCACGGTCGATCCGCAGACGCGCGCGGCGCTGGTGTACGTCGACCTGCCCAACGTGCAGCAGAACACCGGCATCAAGGCCGGCATGTTCGCGCGCGGCGACTTCGAGCTGGGCCGCAGCACGGCGCCCACGGTGCCGCAGAGCGCCATCGTGCCGCGCGACGGCTTCAACAACGTCTTCCTGCTCAAGCCCGACAACCACGTGGCGCAGTTGAAGGTGCAGGTCGGCCGCCGCCTGAACGACCGCATCGAGATCACCAGCGCATTGCCCCAGGGCGCGAAGGTGGTGGTGCAAGGCGCCGGCTTCCTCAACGACGGCGACCTGGTGCGCGTGGTCGACACGCCACCCACCGCGGCGGCCGCCAAGTAAGCAAAAACAAAGGACTCGCCATGAACGTTTCCGCCTGGTCCATACGCAACCCGATTCCGGCGGTGATGCTGTTCGTGCTGCTCACCTTCGGTGGGTTGCTGTCGTTCAACGCGATGAAGGTGCAGAACTTTCCGGACATCGACCTGCCGACCGTGACGGTCTCGGCCTCGCTGCCCGGCGCCGCGCCTTCGCAGCTGGAAACCGACGTCGCGCGCAAGCTCGAGAACTCCATCGCCACGGTGCAAGGTCTCAAGCACATCACCACCAAGGTGCAGGACGGCGCCGCCACGCTGATCGTCGAGTTCCGCCTCGAAAAGCCGGTGCAGGAAGCCGTGGACGACGTGCGCTCCGCCGTGCAGCGCGTACGCGCCGACCTGCCAGCCGACGTGCGAGACCCGGTCGTCACCAAGCTCGACCTGGCGGGCCAGCCGGTGCTGGCTTTCACCATCGCGTCGTCGCAGATGGACAACGAGGCCCTGAGCTGGTACGTGGACAACGACGTCACCAAGCGGCTGCTGGCGCTGCCCGGCGTGGGCGCGGTCAACCGCGTGGGCGGCGCCACGCGCCAGGTGCACGTGGACCTCGACCCGGTCAAGCTGCAGGCGCTGGGCGCCTCGGCCGGCGACATCTCACGCCAGCTGCGCCAGGTGCAGACCGAGAGCGCGGGCGGCCGCTTCGACCTCGGCGGCAGCGAGCAGCCGGTGCGCACCATGGCCACCGTGAAGTCGGCCGACCAGCTCGCCGACATGCAGATCGTGCTGACCGACGGCCGCCGCATCCGCCTCGACCAGGTGGCGCGCATAAGCGACACCATCGCCGAGCCGCGCGCGGCCGCGCTGCTCAACGGCAAGCCGGTGGTGGGCTTCGAAGTGGCTCGCAGCCGCGGCGCCAGCGAAGTGGAAGTGGGCCACGCGGTGCAGAAGGCGCTGGCCGACATGCGCGCGCAGCGCCCCGACATCGAACTGACCGAGGCCTTCAACTTCGTCGACCCGGTGGAAGAGGAATACAACGGCTCGCTGCACCTGCTGTACGAGGGCGCCATCCTGGCGGTGGTGGTGGTGTGGCTCTTCCTGCGCGACTGGCGCGCCACCTTCGTGTCGGCCGTGGCGCTGCCGATGTCGGTGATCCCGGCATTCATCGGCATGCACCTGCTGGGCTTCTCGGTCAACGTGATCTCGCTGCTGGCGCTGTCGCTGGTGGTGGGCATATTGGTGGACGACGCCATCGTGGAGGTCGAGAACATCGTGCGCCACCTGCGCATGGGCAAGACGCCCTACCAGGCGGCCATGGAGGCGGCCGACGAAATCGGCCTGGCGGTGATCGCCACCACCTTCACGCTGATCGCGGTGTTCCTGCCCACGGCTTTCATGAGCGGCATTGCCGGCAAGTTCTTCAAGCAGTTCGGCTGGACCGCCGCGCTCGCGGTGTTCGCGTCGCTGGTGGTGGCGCGCGTGCTCACGCCGATGATGGCGGCCTACATGCTCAAGCCCGTGGTCACGGCCGAAACGGAGCCGGGCTGGCTGCGCTGGTACATGCGCGCGGTGGAGTGGAGCACGCACAACCGCTTCAAGACGATGGTGCTGGCCACCCTCTTCTTCTTCGGCTCGCTGGCGATGATCCCGCTGCTCAAGACCGGCTTCATTCCGCCGGACGACAACTCGCAGACGCAGGTGTACCTGTCGCTCGCGCCGGGCTCCACGCTCGCGCAGACCACGGCGGCTGCGGAAGAAACCCGCCGCCGCGTGATGCAGATACCGCACGTCAAGAGCGTCTACACCACGGTGGCCGGCGGCAGCGCGGGCGGCGACCCGTTCGCCAGCTTCGGCACGCCCGAGACGCGCAAGGCCACGCTCACCATCAAGCTCGATCCGCGCGGCGACCGGCCGCGCAAGCAAGTCATCGAGAACCAGATCCGCAGCGCGCTCGAAACGCTGCCCGGCGTGCGCAGCACGGTGGGCCTGGGCGGCTCGGGCGAGAAATACATCCTGGCGCTGACCGGCGAAGACCCGGTGGCGCTGGCCAGTGCCGCGAGCGCGGTCGAGAAAGACCTGCGCACCATTCCCGGCCTGGGCAACATCACCTCCACCGCGAGCCTGGTGCGCCCCGAGATCGCGGTGCGCCCCGACTTCGCCCGCGCCGCCGACCTGGGCGTGACCAGCTCCGCCATTGCCGAGACCCTGCGCGTGGCCACGCTGGGCGATTACGACCAGTCGCTCGCCAAGCTCAACCTCGCGCAGCGCCAGGTGCCGATCGTGGTGAAGCTGGAAGACTCCGCGCGACAAGACATCGACCTGCTCGGCCGCCTCTCGGTGCCCGGCACGCGCGGCCCGGTCATGCTGAACCAGGTGGCCTCGCTCAGCATGGAAGGCGGCCCGGCCGTGATCGACCGCTACGACCGCTCGCGCAACGTGAACTTCGAGATCGAGCTGTCGGGCGTGGGCCTGGGCGACGCGAAAGCCGCGGTGCAGAAGCTGCCGTCGATCCAGAAGCTGCCGCCCGGCGTGCGCATTGCCGAGGTGGGCGACGCCGAGGTGATGACGGAGCTGTTCGCGAGCTTCGGCCTGGCGATGCTGACGGGCGTGCTGTGCATCTACATCGTGCTGGTGCTGCTGTTCAAGGACTTCCTGCACCCGGTGACCATTCTGTGCGCGCTGCCGCTGGCGCTGGGCGGGGCCTTCGTGGGGCTGCTGATCGGGCAGAAGGCGCTGTCGATGCCTTCGCTGATCGGCCTGATCATGCTGATGGGCATCGCGACCAAGAACTCGATCCTGCTGGTCGAATACGCCATCGTGGCGCGCCGCGACCACGGCATGAGCCGCTGGGACGCGCTGCGCGACGCCTGCCACAAGCGCGCGCGGCCCATCATCATGACCACGCTCGCCATGGGTGCCGGCATGCTGCCGATCGCGGTCGGCTTCGGCTCGGCGGATTCGAGCTTCCGCTCGCCGATGGCGATGGCGGTGATCGGCGGGCTGATCACCTCGACCGTGCTGAGCCTGCTGGTTGTGCCGGCGGTGTTCACCTACGTGGACGACATCGAGCACTGGATCCGGCGCACGGTGCGCAAGCTGCGCGGACAGCCGGCGGACCCGCATATCGACGACGACCTGGTCGAGACGCCCGCGGCAGGACGGTAAAACACCCTGGCGGAAATGAAAGAAGCCGCGGCAAATGCCGCGGCTTCTTTATTTGTGCGGCCCGTCTCGAAGCAGGCTTCAAAGATCCTTACGCGTCCATCTGGGCCAACCGCGCCAGCTTGCGTTCGCTCATGCGCTTGGCAAGACGCGGCAGCACCAGCACGGCCACCACGATCACGATCAGCGTGAGCGACATCGGGCGCTGCAGGAACACGATGGCGCTGCCCTCGCCCATCGACATCGCGTTGCGCAGCTGCGCTTCCGCGAGCGGGCCCAGGATCATGCCGACCACCACCGGCGCGGTCGGGAAGTCGAAGCGCCGCATCACCACGCCCAGCAGGCCGATGCCAAAGAGCAGGAACAGGTCGAACGCGCTCTGGCGCATGCCGTAGGCACCCACCGTCGCGAAGATCAGGATGCCGGCGTAGAGCTGGGGCTTCGGAATCTTCAGCAGCTTGACCCACAGGCCGACCATCGGCAGGTTCAGCACCAGCAGCATCACGTTGCCGATGTAGAGCGAGGCGATCAGCGCCCACACCAGCGCGGCCGAGGTGGTGAACAGCTGCGGGCCCGGCTGGATGCCGTAGTTCTGGAACGCGCCCAGCAGGATGGCAGTGGTGTTCGACGTGGGAATGCCCAGCGTGAGCAGCGGGATCAGCGCGGCAGTCACCGTGGCGTTGTTGGCGGCTTCGGGGCCGGCCACGCCTTCGATGGCGCCCTTGGTGCCGAACTCGGCCCGGGCGTCGGCGTCCTTGGCCAGCTTCTTTTCGGCCGCGTAGCTCAGGAAGGTCGGGATCTCGGTGCCGCCGGCGGGAATGCAGCCGAAAGGCGTGCCGATGGCGGTGCCGCGCAGCCACGCGGGAATCGAGCGCTTCCAGTCGCGCTTGCTCATGTGTACGCGGCTCAGCTTGTTCTGGCCTTCGACCACCTTGCCTTCGTACAGCACGGCGTAGAGCACCTCGGCCACCGCGAACAGGCCCACGGCCACCAGCACGATCTCGATGCCGTCGAGCAACTCCGGCACGCCGCCGGTGTAGCGGCCCTGGCCGGAGATCTGGTCGAGGCCGATACAGCCCGCGGCCAGGCCGACGAACAGCGCCGTCATGCCGCGCAGCGTGCTCTTGCCGAGCACCGCGCTCACCGTGGTGAAGGCCAGCAGCATCAGCATGAAGTATTCGGGCGGGCCGAGCTTGACCGCGAATTCGGCCACGAAGGGCGCGAACAGCGTGACGATCACCGTGGCGATGGTGCCGGCCACGAAGGAGCCGATGGCGGCGGTGGCGAGCGCGGCGCCCGCCCTGCCGCTCTTGGCCATCTTGTTGCCCTCCATCGCGGTCACCATGCTGGCGGTTTCGCCGGGGGTGTTGAGCAGGATGGAAGTGGTCGAGCCGCCGTACATGGCGCCGTAGTAGATGCCCGAGAAGAAGATCATCGAGGCCGTGACGTCGACCTTGCCGGTGATGGGCAGCAGCATGGCCACAGCCACCGCCGGGCCGATGCCGGGCAGCACGCCCACGGCCGTGCCCAGGGCGCAGCCGACCAGGCACCAGAGCAGATTGACGGGGGTGATCGCCGCGGCGAAGCCCGCCATGAGTGCGTTGAAGATGTCCATGTCAGAGCCAGCCAGTCGAAGTGAGGCCGGGCAGGTTGATGGCCAGGAATTGAGTGAAGGTCCAGAACACCGGCGCCGAGATGCACAGCCCCGCGATGAAGTCGGTCAGCCAGGTGCGCGGCGAATTCACGCCGCCCTGCCCGCTCGCGCGGCGCAGGCCCTGCACGGCCAGCACGTAGCACAGCGTGCAGCTCAGGATGAAGCCCAGCGTGGTGATGAGCGCGGCGTTGAGCAGCAGCCCCGCCGACACCCAGACGAAGCCGGGCCAGTAGGCATGGTCGGCGCCCGAGGGCGCGTCGAGTTCGCGGAAGCCGCCGGTGCGCGCCTCCCACACGATCCAGCCGCCGCACAGCACCAGCACCACCGACACCAGCCAGGGCAGGAAGTTGGGGCCGACGCCGCCGTAGCCGGCTTCGGAAGAAATGCCGATGGCGCCGAACGCCAGCGCAAGGCCGGTCAGCAGCACGCCGGCGCCGACCAGGGTTTGCGGCCACGTGGCCGCGGGCTGCGGCGGGGCCGAGGAGTCTGGAGTTGTCATTTTTTCTCCCGGGATGTGGAGCTGGATTTGAAAACGGCACGCTGTCGACTCTTTCGAGGACAGCGCGCCGTGGGGCGGGCCAGAGGTGCGCGCCGGGGTCAGACCATGCCGGACTTGGTCATGATGGCGCGCAGGCTGGCGAAGTCGTCGTCGACGAACTTGGTGAAAGGCTCGCCAGACAGCACGGCGGGCGTCCAGTCGTTCTTCTTGAGCGACTCGGCCCACGACGCGCTCTTCATGGCGGCCAGCACCATGTCGGTCAGCGCCTTGCGCTGCTCGGCGGAGATGCCGGGCGCGCCGTACACGCCGCGCCAGTTGCCGATTTCCACGTCGATGCCTTGTTCCTTCAGCGTGGGCACGTCGATGCCCGGCAGGCGCTGGCCCGAGGTGACGGCAATGGCCTTCATCTTGCCGGCGGCGATGTATTCGGCGAACTCGCTGTAGCCGCTGCCGCCGATGGTGACGTTGCCGCCCAGCACCGCGGCGGTGGCCTCGCCGCCTCCGCGGAAGGCCACGTAGTTGATCTTCGAGGGATCGGCGCCAACCTTCTGCGCGATCATGGCCGCTGCGATGTGCTCGGTGGAGCCGCGCGAACCGCCGCCCCACTTGACGCTGCCCGGGTCTTTCTTGAGCTGCTCGATCACGTCCTTCATGGTCTTGAACGGCGAGTTCGACGGCAGCACGAACACGTTGTATTCGGTGGTCAGGCGCGCGATGGGCGTGGCCTGCGACAGGTTGACCGGCGGCTTGCCGGTGATGATGCCGCCCAGCATGACCGAGCCCATGACCATCAGCGCGTTGGCATCGCCCTTGGAGCCGTTCACGAACTGGGCCAGGCCCAGCGCGCCGGCGGCGCCGCCCTTGTTGTCGTAGGTGACCGTGTCGGCCACCTTGGCGTCGGTCAGAGCCTTGCCCAGGGCGCGGCCGGTGGTGTCCCAGCCGCCGCCGGGGTTGGCCGGGATCATCATCTTGACGTTGGCGGCGGCCCGGGCGGACAGTGGCAGGGCCCCGGCGGCGGCCAGCGCGGCCAATGACTTCAGAAAGGTGTCGCGACGCATTGTTGTCTCCTGATGCTGAAAGTAACTTGAAAGGAACCTGACTTGAAGCTGAGTATCATGCGCCGCCCCGCTGTCAGTTGGCTGTCCGACAAACTGGGGAAAACACCGAAGCCTCCCCCACCCGTGACCGTATGAAGCTGCTGCTGGTCGAAGACGACCCCTCGATGCAAATCACCCTGCAGCGCACCCTTGGCCGCCAGCGGATCGACGTGCGCGTGTGCGGCGACGGCGCCGAAGCCGTCACCATGTGGCGTGCGCTGGAGCCCGACGTGGTGGCGCTCGACCTGAGCCTGCCCAACCTCGACGGCCTGCAGGTGCTGGCCCAGGCCCGGGCCGAAGGGCTGCGCACGCCGGTGCTGCTGCTGACGGCGCGCGGCACCGTCGGCGACCGCATCATGGGCCTGAACGCCGGCGCGGACGACTACCTGCCCAAGCCCTTCGACCTCGACGAACTGGAAGCGCGCATCCGTGCGCTGCGCCGCCGCAGCCACGGCGTGATGACCGACATGGGGCTGAACCCGCAGCAGATCGGCGGGCTGCGCTTCGAGCCCGCCAACGGCGCCATCTACAACCGGGCCGAGCTGCTCGAGCTCACGCCGCGCGAACTGGCGCTCCTGAAGGCGCTGATGATGAAGCCGGGCCACGCGGTGACCAAGGAGCGACTGTTCGAGCTGGTGTTCCCGGGCGAGACCGAGGTGCAGTACGAAGCCATCGAGGTGGTGGTCTACCGGCTGCGCAAGAAGCTGGTGGGCACCGGCGCCGTGCTCATGACGATGCGCGGGCTGGGCTATCTCTTGCGACCGGAAGCATGAGGCATATCTCCTCGCTTCGCGCGCGGCTGCTGCTCGGCATCCTCGCGCCGATTGCCGTTTTCATCGTGATCAACAGCGTGAGCCTGTACCGCCAGAGCCTGGCCGCCGCCACCACCGCCTACGACCGCACGCTGCTGGCCTCCGCCAAGACCATCGGTGAGCAGCTCGACGTGGAGGGCTACGACGAGATGGCGCAACTGCGCGCGATCGTGCCCTACTCCGCGCTCGAGGCCTTCGAGGCCGACAACCGCAGCCGGCTCTTCTACCGGGTGTCGGCGCTCGACGGCGAAATGATCTCGGGCTTTGCAGAACTGCCGTTCTGGCGCGGGCGCATCCCCGACCGCAGCGCGTACGCGGCGCTGGTCGATTTCTACGACGCCCAGTTCCGCAACCAGCCGGTGCGCGTGGCGGTGCTGCTGCAGCCGGTGGCCAGTGCGCGCGGCCGCGGCATGGCGGTGGTGCAGGTGGCCGAGACGCTCGAGATCCGCGAGACGCTGGCGCGCAAGCTGCTGGTCGACACGCTGTGGCGGCAGTTCCTCTTGATGGGCGTGATCGCGCTCGCCACGCTGTTCGTGGTGCAGCGCGCCACGCGGCCGGTGCGCGAGCTGGGCGAAGCCATCGAGAAACGCGCGGCCGACGACCTCTCGCCCATCGACGCGCCCGACGCACCGCGCGAGCTGCGCCCGCTGATCGACGCCACCACCGAGGTCATGGGTCGGCTGCAGCGGCTGCTGGACCACCAGAAGCGCTTCGTGCGCGATAGCGCGCACCAGCTGCGCACGCCGCTCGCGGTGCTCAAGGCGCAGGTGCAGTCGGCGCGGCGCGGCGACGTGGCGCCGGAGCAGGCCCTCGGCGAAATCAGCCAGACGGTGGAGCGCGCGACCACGCTGGCCAACCAGATGCTGTCGCTCGCCAAGGTCGAGCAGTTGCGCCAGCAGCCGGAATCGGTGGCGCTCGACCTGGGCGCCATCGTGCGACAGATCGCGCTCGACCTGTCGCCGCTGGTGGCCGACAAGGCGCTGGACTTCGAGCTGGCCATCGACGCGCCGGTGGTTGTGCGGGCCCACCAGTGGATGCTGCAGGAGCTCACGCGCAACCTGCTGCACAACGCGATCAAGCTGAGCCCGACGGGCGCGGCGCTGTCGGTGTCGGTGCGCGGCGAGGGCGACGAGGCTGTGCTCATGGTGCGCGACGACGGCCCGGGCATCGCGCCGGAGCTGCGCCAGCGGCTGTTCGCGCCGTTCTCGGCGGGCAGCGCTTCGAGCGGCTCGGGGCTGGGGCTGGCGATCTGCCGCGAGATCGTGCTGGCGCTGGACGGGCGCATCGCGCTGGACAACCGTGTCGCGCCCGCCACGTCGGACAGCGCCGCACGCGTGGTCGGGCTCGACGCGGTCGTGCATCTGCCGCTGTGGCGGCACAATTCCTGATATTCACTCCTGAAATCCATGGAACGTCTGCGCATCGACAAATGGCTCTGGGCCGCCCGCTTCTTCAAGACGCGCTCGCTGGCCGCGGAGGAAATCGGCAAGAACCGCGTGCAGGTGAACGGCGACGTCGCCAAGGCCTCGCGCGAAATCAAGGCCGGCGACACCGTCGCCATGCGGCTGGGCGCGCTGACCCGAACGGTGACGGTGCGCGGCCTCAGCGGCCAGCGCGGACCGGCGCCGGTGGCGCAGCAGCTCTATGAAGAAACGCCCGAGAGCATTGCCGCCCAGGCCGCCTTCCGCGAACTGCGCCGCATGGGCAGCGAGCCGGCCCTGGCCATCGAACAGGGCCGCCCCACCAAGCGCGACCGGCGCGAGCTCGACGGCGCGGCGCGGCACGCCGAATGGGACAGCCGCTGGAGCGCGTCGCTCGACGCGGACGACACCGAACGCTGATCGCTTACGCTGTGGGCTTTCTTTCTTCGAGGAACCCGTTGCATGGCCAGCTTCAAGAAATACCGCGTAGGCGACAAGTTCAAGCTCTCGCACATCGACCCCGACGACACGCCCTTCTGCGAAGGTGACGAAGCCTCGCAGCGCGCCGAAGTCGACGCGCTCGCCGTCGAGCTCGACGAGCTGCAGGACCTGCTGCACGCCGAGGGCCGCCGCAAGCTGCTGCTGGTGCTGCAGGGCATGGACACCAGCGGCAAGGACGGCACCGTGCGCTGGGTGTTCTCGCGGACCTCGCCGCTGGGCGTGCGCGTGACGGCCTTCAAGGCGCCCAACGACGAAGAGCGCGCGCACGACTACCTCTGGCGCTGCCACGCCGCGGTGCCGCGCACTGGCGAGATCATGGTGTGGAACCGCAGCCACTACGAAGACGTGCTGGTACCGGTGGTCGAAGGCTGGATCGACAAGGCCGAAGCCAAGCGCCGCTACGCGCAGATCAACGACTTCGAACGGCTGCTGACCGAAACAGGCACGGTCGTCATCAAGTGCATGCTGCACATCGACAAGGACGAGCAGCGCGAGCGCCTGCAGGCGCGCATCGACACGCCGGGCAAGCAATGGAAGTTCAGCATGGACGACCTGCGGGTGCGCACCAAGTGGAACGCCTACCAGCAGGCCTACCAGAGCGCGCTGGCCGCCACCTCGACCGAGCACGCGCCCTGGCACGTGATACCTGCCAACAGCAAGCGGCACCGCAACGTGATGGTCGCGCAACTGCTGGTCAAGACGATGCGGCAGATGAAGCTCAAGCCCCCGCCGCCGGACCCGGCGCTCAAGGGGATGATCATCAAGTAATGCCTGCGGGACTTCTTTGGTGTCCCCTTTGTAAAGTGCGACTTCGCCTACGGAGCCGCCCCGGGCAGCCCACTAAGCTGGGCTTCGTACCGATCCAGGTGCAACCCAAAGAAGGACTCCAACATGAAAAAAATACTCTTCGCACTTGCAGCCTGCATGCTCGCGTCCACTGCGGCCATGGCCCAGCCCATGCCGCCGCGCCACGGCCCAGGCTACGACCGGCCGCACCATCGCCCGCACAAGGTGTGGGTGCCGGCGCATCGCGAGCGCGGCCACTTCGTGCCGGGCCACTACGTCTGGCGTTGAGCGCAGACGCTAGAAGTAGAAGGGCTCAGGAGCGGCGGATCAGCGCCTGAGCCAGCACGCGGCACTTGCCGAACTCGCAGCGCACCGCCCAGGTGGAACCGTTGTCGCAAGGCACGTTATAGGTTTCGTAGCCTGGGCCCTTGGCCGTGAGTTCGGCGCGCGGCTGCAGCTTGCAGCGGCCGGCCTTGGCCAGCATCTCGACGTTGTAGGTGTCGACACCGGTGCGGCGCGGCTTGTACACGACGCCCGGGTCGAAGGTGTTGCCGTAGAACGAGTCGCGCACGTTGGGATCGAGATTGCGATAGCCGCGCTTGGCCATGCAGTGGACGATGGCGATCTGCTGATGCTCGGCCACCAATGCGGCGGAAGGCTGACCCGCGAAATCGACGGCCGAAGTTCCGATGCCGGCCACTGCAAAGCCGGTGCCCATGCCTTGGCTGTACCAAGTGACGAGCCCCACCCCGATCGCGGCCCACATCAAATCGGTGTTGGCCTCGCTGCGCGCGACGATGCGCGTGGCTGCCTCGCGGCAGGCGCTGACGTCGCTGGCGTAGCGCGCCCTGTCCACGCCTTCCATGGCGACATTCGGCACATAGGAGAGGCCGGTCCCCGTTCCGGGTTCGGTCGGCGTCATCGGCTGGCTCGCACATCCGGCCAGTGCGACAGCGGCGGCCGCAATGCTCAGCAGGAACTTCATGGGAATCCCTCGTCTTCTAACGATTGTTCGAAGGATTTAACCATACATATAGTTACTCTTGAATCGCCTTGTCGCGAATGAACGACGTCCAGGATTTGCGACGATGAGGCGATTCCATCAGCCGCCAGCCTCATGAAGATAGAGACTTTCGCCAAGTTCTTTTTCGCGCTCATCGGCGGCGCGCTGCTCGTGCTGTGCTGCTATCTGCTCTTCGGCAAGCTGCAGTTCATTGCCTCGGCCGACCGCGTGCAGGGCCAGGTGGTTGAGTTGCAGCATGTGCGAAGCAGCAACAAGAACAACACTGACGGCACCTGGCGGCCGCTGGTGCGCTTCAAGGCGCCGTCAGGGGCGCTGATCGATTTCACCACCTCGAGCAGCAGCGGCACGCCGCGCTACGAGGCCGGCGAGAGCGTCCAGATCTACGTCCAGCCATCGAACCCGACCCATGTGATGCTCGACGACGCGTTCGAACTGTGGGGCGGTCCGGCCATGGCGGGCATCATCGGCGCCGCCTTCCTGCTGTTCGCGGAAATCCTGCGGCGCATCCAGCGCGACCTGAAACCCGGCACCTGATCCCTCATTCCCCTCGAGCTTTCCCGTTCATGCCTTCCCGCGAAAAGCGCCGTCCGGCCCGACTCGTCCTCGCAAGCGCCACCCTTCTTCTGCTGGTCGCCCATTCGATCACCACCACGGCCCAGACGCCACCCGCCGACCTTGCTCGCAAGAACGGCTGCTTTTCCTGCCACGGCCTGGTCCACAAGCAGGTGGGGCCGGGCTTTGCGCAGATCGCCGAGCGCTACCGCGGCGACAGCGACGCCCCCGCGCGCCTGACCGAAAAGATCCGCGAAGGCAGCGTCGGCACCTGGGGCCGGGTCATCATGCCGCGGCAGGCCCATGTGTCGGAGGCCGACGCCCGGGCGCTGGCGCACTGGGTGCTGTCCCGGTCCGCCGCGCGCTGAAAGCCGGCCGTCCCTCCTGGTCAAGGCCGCGAGGGAAAACAAGATTAGTAACAAAGAGCGAAAATGGGTTACATACGCGGTGCGCCAGTTTCAGGCGCACCACCCGAACGCTCTGCCTTGAACTCCCGCCCCGCGCCCTTCTTCGCCAATGTGGTGCTCGTCCTGTCGATGACGCTGCTGGCCGTCATCGGCGCCTTCTTCGGCGGAAGCTCCGGCCTGCAGAAATCGAATGCCGCGCTGCACCTGAAGCAGGCCGACTGGCAGGTCGAGGACACCACGGGCTTCAGCGCACCGCCCCTGCGGCAGCAAGCCGGCGACCTGCCCGATGCCTGGCAGCCGATCGAGCTGCCGCTGGCCCCGCCCATCGCACTGCTGCGCCAGGCCGACAGCGACGCCGCCGTCGGCATGTCCCGCGCGGCCCGTCCGACGCGCACCACCTGGCTGCGGGTCTCCACGCGGCACCTGCCACCCTCGAACGGTCCCCTGGCGCTGTACGGCGCCCGCATCAAGACCGACGGCACCGTCGCCGTCTATGCCGACGGCCGCCTCGTGCACCGCGCCCAGCAACTGGGCCCGCTGTGGAACAGCACCCGCACCCCGCTGTGGGTCGAGCTCGACCGTGGCCCCGAGAACACCCCGCCGCACGAAATCCTCATCCGCCTGGAGCACTCGCGCAACGCGCAGATCGCGGTGTCCTCGCTGTGGGTCGGCCCCATCGAAGCGCTGCGGGGCCGCCACGGCCTGCGCCAGTGGCTGCAGCAGGAACTGCCGGCAATGCTCAGCGCCGCCTTCATGGCCGTGGGCGTGTTCGCGCTCTTCGTCTGGCTCAGGCGCCGCGACGAAGTCGGCTACCTGCTGTTCTTCAACCTGTCGGCCACGTCGTTCATGCGCGGCCTGCACTTCTACGTGGGCCAGCCGATCGCCAACGACTGGTTCGCGTGGCTGACTGTCAATTCGCTGTTCTGGCTGGTGCTGGTGGTGCATTTCTTCCTGCGACAACTGCACCAGCGGCGGCTCAAGTGGCTGACCTGGGCCGTGGTGCTGGCCACCAGCGCGGTCGGCGTGCTGACCATGCCCGGGCTGAACCTGGTGCAGAACACGCCGCGCGTGACGCCGCTGATCTACGCGGTCGCGGCCCTCATGGGCACCGCCGTGTGCCTGATCGGCAGCATCAGCGCATGGCGCCGCTCCACGGAGGGACGTCTGGTGGCGGCCGGCATCGGCATCTGCGTGCTGCTGGGCATCACCGACTGGCTGCTGCAGAACAACTTCATCAGCCCCGAAGGCTGGTACCTGGGCGCCTACACCAACGCCGTGAGCTTCAGCGTGTTCGGCGTGCTGATGTACCGGCGCTACGTGCATGCCATCGGCGCGGTCGAGCAACTGAACGACAGCCTGGCCGAGCGGCTGCGCAAGCGCGAGGCCGAGCTCGAGTTGAGCCACCAGCGGCTGCGCGATGTCGAGCGCCTGCGGACCATCAGCGAAGAGCGCCAGCGCCTGATGCAGGACATGCACGACGGCCTGGGCTCCTCGCTGGTCAGCGCGATCCGGTCGGTCGAGGGCGGCGGCATGAGCGACGAGAAGGTCTCGCAGATCCTCAAGAGCTGCCTCGACGACCTGAAGCTCACGCTCGATTCGCTGGAGCCGGTCGATGCCGACCTGCTGCTGCTGCTCGCCACCCTGCGCTACCGCCTTGCGCCGCGGCTCGAGGGCACCGGCGTGTCGCTGCGCTGGGAAGTGCAGGAGCTGCCCGCCCTGCCCTGGCTCGACCCGTCGAGCGCGCTGCACATATTGCGCATCGTGCAGGAGAGCATCTCGAACATCCTGCGCCACACCCGTGCGACCGAGATCCGGGTGGAGACCGCGCTGGTTGACTCCGGCGTGCGCGTGACGATCGAGGACAACGGGCCGGGCTTCGACGTCGACAAGGTGCTGGCCTCGCCGTCGGGCCGGGGCATGCAGAACCAGCGGCGGCGGGCGCGGTCGATCGGGGGCGCCGTCAGCTGGGAATCGCGGCCGACGGGAACGCGCTTCATGCTGTGGCTGCCGCTGATACGCGAGGCCGAGGCCGCCTAGGGCGGGCGCGAACAGTGGAAAATGGCACAGCGTTTGCTTGATCGAAGCTTCGCGACGGCTTCGCTCACCATTTAGGTGCCACGCAACCGGTCGGACGCATGAAGCGTCGCAACCGTCGACCCGAACGGAGGCTTTCGTTGGCAAGGCTTGACCCTCGGAACACTTCGCGCTACTGGCATGTGCCCGACCTGCCGGGCATGGACATGCTGCATGCGGATTTCACGACGCATGAATACGCACCCCATGTGCACCATTCCTTCGTGATCGCGGTCACCGAGGTCGGCGGCGCCGAGTTCAAGAGCCGCGGCCGCACCGACATCGCCCACCAGCAGGCGCTGCTCGTCTTCAATCCTTCCGAGCCGCACTCGGGCCGCATGGGCGGCAGTTCGCGGTGGCGCTATCGCGCCTTCTACCTGGCCGAGCCGGGCATCCGGCACCTGCTGACCACACTGGGCATCGACCAGACCCGGTACTTCATGTCGAACATCCTCGGCGACCGGGAACTCATCGCGAGCTTCCTGGAGCTGCACCGTGCCTTCGACGGCCACAGGGAGCAGTGGGATGCCCTGCGGCAGCAGGAGCTGTTCGTGCACAGCTTCGGCAGCCTCTTTCAGAGCCACGGGCAGGCCGGCCAGCGCGTGCTCGGCGTGCCGGCGGATGCGCAGGTGCTCGCGCCGGTACTCGAACTGCTGCACGACGCCTTCGCGGAGCGGCTGACCCTGGAACAGATGGCCGCCGCCGCCGACCTGACGCCGTTCCAGCTGATCGGCGCATTCAACCGCACCATCGGCCTCACGCCGCACACCTATCTCACGCAGTTGCGGCTCAGGGCGGCCATCGCCCAGCTCGCGGCGGGCCGGCCGCTGATCGAAGCCGCCATTGCCAGCGGCTTCTACGACCAGAGCGCGCTCACCAAGCATTTCAAGCGCACCTTCGGCATGACGCCTCTGCAGTACGTGCGCGCCGGCATGTGCTGACGGGGCGCCGCCCCGGCGCCCTGGCCCCGAACTGAAGGGCCTTTCCTTCGCCGCCTGAACGGCATCTTCAGGCTGGCGCCATTCGCGACGCT
Source organism: Variovorax paradoxus (assembly GCF_022009635.1). Taxonomy (NCBI): domain Bacteria; kingdom Pseudomonadati; phylum Pseudomonadota; class Betaproteobacteria; order Burkholderiales; family Comamonadaceae; genus Variovorax; species Variovorax paradoxus. The sequence goes on along the minus strand of NZ_CP091716.1, from coordinate 3,510,239 downwards.
GCCTGCGTTCGCCACCCTCAAATCTTCTCGCAGCCTTTATGCGCCGCGAAATCTCCGCAATCCCGCTTTTTTGCATTGCGGGCTTCTTCACGCCCGCAATTTTTACCAATACGAAGCCCGGCACGCTGTCTATCGTGCAATCGAACGGTCTCACTTATCGCAAAGTAATCCTTTTATTTTCACAACACTGAATACACAGGTGGCACATGCAAAATGTTGATCGCGGCATTACCGGTTCTTCGCTCGCAGGCTCTGCAATCCTGCTTGAAATAGGCGCGGAATACGGAATTATCGAAACCCTCCAGAACTCGCCCGTGCTGGACGCCGCCACGGTGTCCCGCTCGAGCGGAATCAAGGAACCCGTCATTGCCGCCTACCTCGATTCCCTGAGCAAGGCCGGGATCATCGAGGAACTGGACAAGAAGCCGACGGCCACCTACAGGACCAGCAACCATTTCGACGAACTGATCAACGAGGTGGGATATCTGTCCTGGGCGCTGCGTGCCTGTGCGCCGCTGATCAATAACGCAAAAGAATTCTCCGAGAACAACGAGGAGGCGCAGCTCAAATATCCCCGCAGCGGCGGATTGGTCGCGCGCACCTCGAAATGGATGGGCGAGAAATCGTTCTATCCGCAGCCGGAAAACGCCATCGTGGCGATGGCGCCCAAGAAAATCGTCGACCTCGGCTCCGGCTCGGGCGGATTCCTGATTCGCATGCTCCGGAAAATCCCAGGCTCCACGGGCATCGGAATCGATTTGAGCCCATCGGCCACCGAACAAGCGGTGCACGCGGCCAGCGAAGCGGGAATGAGCGACAGGCTCCAGTTCGTGACCGCGCCCATTCAGATCCTCGTGACGGACCCGTCGCTCATACGCGATGCGGACATCATTCATGCCGGTTTCGTCATGCACGATCTTCTTCCCGCCGAGGAAGAAACGCTCGATGCACTGCTGCGCGCGTGCTGCGCCAATGCAATCAAGGGCACGCTGATCATTGTCGATGCGATACCGGTCGCCCAATCGAATTGGGAAAAGCCGTTCGCCGCTGCATTCAACCACCTGCACAACCATTTCATGTCCAGAAAGCTCCTCAGCGAAAAGGAGTGGACTGAAAAATTAACCCGCGCCGGTTTTTCCAACGTGCGGATTGAAATCCTCGATCACCCTGGAGGGCGAATGCTGATGGCAAGTAGATAATTAATTTCCCCACTGTATTTTTTAACCGCATGTAATTAGGAGCAAGAAATGAGCGTTACCATTTCCGATCTGGTTGATAGAGTTAAAAATCACCGATGCTATTCCCACCCGATTTTCAACAATTGGGTGAAGGTCGACCCCGAACCTCCCGTCGTGGGGGCCCTTTTCCACCAGATCCAGAGCTTTTGCGCATCCACGCGCCCCGGCTGGAATTTTCCGGACGCCCTCAAGGAGCACGGCCTGCACCGGCAGAGCGAGCTGCTCGAGGAAATCGTCGAAAGCGAATCGGGGCACGGCCCGGAACTGGCCACGATGGCGGGATACATCGTCAACCAGTCCGCCGAAGCGCCCGTCTTCTCGGACCTCTACAACCAGGAACAAGTCGAGGCCAAGCTCAAGGACTTCTCCAACCAGTTGCTCGGCTCCCTGCCCGGCTATGACCTGAAGACCGGCATGACGGCGCAGGTGCGCAAGGCCATCGGTGTCTTCGAGCACCGCAAGCTCACCGACATCGAAACCACCTACCGCAACCTCGGCACCACGCTGGCGCTGGAGATGATCTCCAACCAGCAGCTGATCCCGGGCGAAAAATACTGCCTGGTGGACAGCGGCATCTACGACGCGCCGCTCGACGTGCCCGAGATGCACTACCTGCTGGAGCACTGGGGCGAAGTCGGCGCCGAGCAGCATCACGAGCAGAACGCCCGCACCGCGGTGGAACTGGCGCTGAAGACGGAATACGCCCACCTGGTCGTCGAAGGCGCCGACGACTTCCTGGACTCGCTGACCGGCCTCTGGGACGTGCTGGACGCGGCCCTGCTGCGGTCGGGCGTGTCCGAGAAGAAGGCCGCGTACGTCTGAGCGGCCGGCACAGCGATGGTCGCCTATCTGATTGGCCGGATGTCCATCGTGGACCCGGATCAATACGACCAATACAAGCAGCTCACGCCCGGGATCATCGAAAAATTCGGCGGCAAATTCCTGACGCGCGGAGGCGATCGCATGCATCTGGAAGGCGCTCCGGACGATCGGCGCGTAGTGCTCGTGGAATTCAAATCCGCCGATGCCGCGAGGAAGTTTTACGAATCGCCGGAATACACCTACGCAAGAGGATTGCGCGAGGGCGCCGCGGCGGACATGCAACTCATGGTGATCGAGGGATTTGAAGGGCGGTGAATTTCGCCCATCCCATCAAAGCTCAATAAAACAAACCGACTGGCACGATCGATGGAGACTCGATCGTGTCGGAATTGAATATGACGACATCCATCGCACTTCCCGCCACTTCAAAAAACAGTCTATTTTCCTTCGTTGCGCTGTTTCTCGGCGCGGCGGCATTGGCGCTGGGCGGCGTCTTTCTGCGGCACAGCGAATTGCCCCCGACCGCAAGCGCGGTCTATCGCGTCGCGCTGGCCATTCCAATCTTCTTTCTGCTCGACATGCTTGCCGCAAGATCCGAACCGGCCCAGCCCGCGGAGCGCAGGCCGCTCATACCGGTCAAGCTCATCCTCGTGGGATTCATCTTTTCGGGGAATCTGGCGCTCTACCACTGGTCGATGACCCTGACCACGCTGGCCAACTCAAACTTGCTGGCCAACCTCGCGCCGATCTTCGTCGTGCTCGGTTCCAACCTGTTCCTGGGCAAGAAATTCAACTCCGGGTTCCTGTTCGGAATGCTCTTCGCGCTGGCCGGCGCATTCATTCTCATTGGCCATCGTCTCGATTTCGGCTCCAGCTACATGGCGGGAAATCTGCTGGGGCTGCTGACCGCCGTGTTCTATGGCTCCTATCTGCTGGCGGTGAGCCTGGTGCGCTCCAACTACCGGACGATGACCGTCATGGCGTGGAGCAGCGTCGGCACGCTGATCGTCCTGCTGCCCATCACGCTGCTGCGCGGCGAGTCGCTGGTGCCGCACACCTTGCACGGCATGTTGATGCTGCTGGCACTGGCGCTCATTTCCCATGTGGGCGGCCAGGGCCTCATCGCCTATGCGCTGGCCAAGCTTCCGGCGGCGCTTTCCTCGATCACGCTGCTGATTCAGCCCGTGATCGCGACCGTGCTCGGCGCCTACCTGTTTCACGAGTACCTGAGCGTCACCGAATTCGTGGGCGGCGTGATCATCCTGGTCGGCATCGTCACCGCACGAAAGTTCTCCTGAGCGTCCCGCAAATCCGAGGAATTCATGTCAACTTATCTTTGCCACACCGAGCCCGATTGCCTCCAGTTCGAAGCCAACGTCATAGCGCGCCGCGCGAATGCCGTTCTTCTCGACCGTTCGTATTTCTATCCGGGCGGCGGCGGGCAATTGGCGGATCGCGGCACGCTGCGGTGGAACGGCGGCGAGCTCAGGATCAGCCACGTCGAAATGGAAGGCGGCAACGCCTGGCATTGCTTCGACGAAACCGAAGCGGCCGCCGTTCCCGGCGAGAAGATCGTCGCGAGCGTGGACCCGGAGTTCCGCTTCATGATGAGCCAGCTGCATACGGGCCTGCACATCCTCAATGCGCTGGTCTATCAGCGCTTCGAGGGCTCGCTGGTCACCGGCGTGCAGATGGCGGCCGACGGCACCGCCCGCATCGACTTCGACCTGCCCGCGGCCGACAACAACGAACTGCGCAAGCTCGAGCCGGAACTCAACACGCTGATCTCCGACGGGCTGCAGGTGAACGCGGTGTACCTCGACGCGGCGTCGCTCGCGCGCGAACCCGGCGTGCTGCGCAGCCGCTCGGTCGCGCCGCCGAGCCAAGCCGACGGCAGCACGCGCATCATCGAGATCGTGGGGCTGGACCGGCAGGCCTGCGGCGGAACCCACCTCTCGAAGACCTCGCAGTCGGCACCGCTGCGCATCCTGAAGATCGAGAACAAGGGCCAGCACAACCGGAGGATCCGGATCGGCCTGGTCAAGTAGCGTCGGGCCGAACATGCCGAGCGAAGCGATGACCACCGGCGCGCTGCCTGAAGGATTCCGGCCGGCGAACTGCAGCTTCTCCGACGACGACTGGCCGGTGCTCGCCGCGCAGTGGTTTCCGGTCGCGCGTGCCGACGCTGTGCTGCCGAAGCCGGTGCAACGGGTCCTGCTGGACGTGCGTCTGGCCGTCTACCGCATGCGCGATGGAGTTCGCGTCGGACGCGACATGTGTCCGCACCGCGGGCTGCCGCTGACCACGGGGCGCATCGAGGGCGACGAACTGGTCTGCGCGTACCACGGGCTGCGCTTCGGCCCCAATGGCCAATGCCGCAAGGCGCCCGAAAAACTTGCATTGAAGACGCCGGAGTGCCTGAGGATTTCGATGTTTCCGGTGGTCGAGCGCCACGGCCTTATCTGGACATGCCTGATGCCCGGCGGCGAGCCGAAGATCCCCGTCGTTCGGCACGAAACCTCGGAAGTCTTGCAGAGCGGATTTGCATCGCCGATCAAACTTCAGAACGAAGTTTTCATGGACGTGGAAAAACTCGATTTTTCAGACAACCACTTTGCGCTTCGAAAAATCGCGCTGAACGAGTACCAGAAGCTGTTCCACGCGATGGGCCTCAGCATGCAGCTCGACGGCGAATGCATCTAGCCGCCGCACTCGAAATTTTCACCAATATCGCTGCGTCTCCCCCTGTCATGCTGCATCACACAGCAAGGCAATCACATGACGCAAACACTTCGCCAATCCAGCCCTGAGGTCCTGCTCCTCGATGACGCGGCGCTCGATGTGCGTCCCGTTCCTCTATTGCTATATCTGCACCGCCTTCTGTTGTTTCTAGCTTTTTTCTGTCCGTTTGCTTCCCAACAAATTCCATAGAGACAAGATGACTGTCCTTTTTTCCGAATCCCGTCGGGCAAGGGGCGCCGCATGACGACCGTCGACATCCTGCGGACCCTGGTGGCCTTCGACACGACCTCGCACCGTTCGAACCTCGAGCTGATCCACTGGGTGGCCGACTATCTCGCGGCGCATCGGGCGAAGGTGCAGCTCGTGCACAGCGAGGACAAGCGCAAGGCGAACCTGCTCGCCACCATCGGCCCCGACACCGCCGGCGGCATGGTGCTGTCGGGGCACAGCGATGTCGTGCCGGTCACCGACCAGAACTGGAGCGCCAACCCGTTCACGCTGGTCGAGCGCGACGGCCGATTCCACGGGCGCGGCGCGGCCGACATGAAGGGGTTCATCGCCGCCTGCCTGTCCGCGGTGCCGTCGTGGCAGCAACGCGCATTGAGCCGGCCCATTCATCTTGCGTTCTCCTACGACGAAGAGATCGGCTGCCTCGGTGTGCCGCGCCTGGTGAACCGGCTGAAGACCCAGGTGGAAGCACCGGCCCTGGCCATCATCGGCGAGCCGACCGAGATGCGGATCGGCGTCAGGCACCGGGGCTTCTTCGGGCATCGCGCGCTCTTCAGCGGCCTGCCCGCGCATTCGAGCGATCCGTCGCTCGGCGCCAGCGCGATCGAGCCCGCCGCCTATCTCGTCACTTGCCTCGCGGGGCTGCGCCGCAGCCTTGCCTCGCGGGGCGGCGGGGCCACGCTCAACATCGGCCGCATCGACGGCGGCACGGCGATCAACATCGTGCCGGGCTGCTGCGAAGTGCTGTGGGAGTTTCGCCCGCAGGACGAGACGGCGGCGGAGCTGGTGCGCGATGCGGTCCGGGGCGCGCTCGCCGACCTGCCCACCGGCGTCACGGTCGAGGCCTTCCAGGTCGCGGGGGTTCCTGCGCTTTCGAGCCGAAACAACGACATGGCTGTCTCGGTCGCGCGCGAACTCGGCGCGCTCTGGCCCGAGGCCGATCTGCCCTTCGGCACCGAGGCGGGCTTCTTCCAGCAGGTAGGCATTCCGACAGTGGTGTGCGGCCCCGGCTCGATCGCGCAGGCGCACCAGCCGGACGAATGGATCTGCGCCACGCAGCTGCAGGCCGCCGATCGCTTCATGCAGTCGGCCGGCGCATGGGCAATGGCGCCCACCACCGCTTTCGCTCCCACCACTTCCAAAGAAAAGACCCGATGCCCGACCTGAAAGACACCCTGAACCTATTGAAGACACCGTTCCCGATGAAGGGCGACCTGCCCACGCGCGAACCCGAACTGGTCAAGCGATGGGCCGAGCAGCGCGTCTACGAACGCATGCGCGCCGCGGCGGCCGGACGCCCTCCTTTCATCCTGCACGACGGGCCGCCCTATGCGAACGGCGACATCCACATCGGGCACGCGGTGAACAAGGTGCTCAAGGACATGGTGTTCAAGAGCCGCTTCTTCGACGGCTTCGATTCGCAATGGATTCCCGGCTGGGACTGCCACGGCATGCCCATCGAACACCGCATCGAGCAGACGAATGGCCGGGGCCTGCCGACGGAACAGGTGCAGCAGCTGTGCCGCGATTACGCCTTGCAGCAGACGCAGAGCCAGAAGAAAGACTTTCTGCGGCTGGGCCTCCTGGGCGACTGGGACAGGGCCTTTCGCACCATGGACTTCGAGACCGAAGCCAACGAGATCCGCTTTCTCGACCGCATCCGCCAGCGCGGCCTGCTGTTTCGCGGGCAGAAGCCGGTCAACTGGTGCGTCGATTGCCAGTCGGCATTGGCCGAGGCCGAGCTCGAATACGCGCCCAAGCGCTCGACGACCGCTTATGTCGGCCTGCTGGCGCTGGACGCGGTCGATTTCGCCTCGCGCTTCAAGTGCCAGCCCATGCCGGGCAAACAGGCCCGGTTGACGATCTGGACCACGACGCCGTGGACGCTGCCGGGCAACGTGGCGGTGGGCCTCGATCCTCGAGCCAGCTACGGGCTGTACGACACGCCGAACGGCATGCTGGTCATGGCGGCGGAAACCGGCGGGAAGCTGCTCGCAGGGCTCGGCATTGATCACGAACTCTGCGCAGTCGCGCCCGGCCTCGACCTCGTCGGCCTGCGGCTGAAGCACCCTTTGCTGGACACCGAAGTGCCTCTGGTGGCGGCCGACTTCGTTTCGCTGGACACCGGCACAGGGCTGGTCCACCTGGCACCTGCGCACGGCGCCGAAGACTTCGAGCTGTGCCGCAGCCTGGGCATTGGCGGCGAGAACGTGATCGACGGTGCCGGGCGCTTCGTGGCCGGGCTGCCGATGGTCGGCGGCATGGGGCTCGAGGAGGGCAGCAAGCTGATTCTCGACATGCTGCAGGCCGACGGCTCGCTGCTCAAACAGGAGCGCATCGAGCACTCGTACCCGCACTGCTGGCGCCACAAGACGCCGATTCTGTTTCGCTCGACGACGCAGTGGTTCATCGGCATGGACCGCCGGGCGACAGGCGACACACGCACGCTGCGCGAGACCGCGCGCGAAGCGATCAGGGACGTGCCGTTCTACCCCGCGTCGGGCCGCTCGCGCATGGAAGCGATGATCGACGGCCGGCCCGACTGGTGCGTTTCGCGGCAGCGGACATGGGGCGTTCCGTTGCCCTTTTTCGTGAGGCGCAGCGACAAGTCGCTGCATCCGCAGACCGCGCGCCTCGTCGAGGAAGTGGCGCTGCGCATCGAGCGCGAAGGCATCTCTGCCTGGACGCGCCTGAAGCCCGCCGACCTGGGCGTTGACGAGGCCGAATACGAAAAGCTCTCGGACACCCTGGACGTGTGGTTCGACTCCGGCTCCATTCATGCCACCGTGTACCGCGACGCCCGTCGCCCCGACGCGCACGGCTATCCCGCGGACCTGTATCTGGAAGGCTCCGACCAGCATCGCGGCTGGTTCGGCTCGTCGCTCATGACCGGTTGCGCGGCCGATGCACGCGCGCCGTTCAAGGCAGTGCTGACGCATGGCTTCGCCGTCGACGGTGACGGCAAGAAGATGAGCAAGTCGCTGGGCAACACCGTCAGCCCTCAGCAGGTGGCCAGCACGCGGGGCGCCGACATCATCCGCCTGTGGATCGCGAGCACCGACTACTCGACGGACATCTCGGTGTCGGAGGAAATCCTGGACCGCGTCGTCGAGATGTACCGGCGCATCCGCAACACAATCCGCTTCCTGCTGCTGAACGTGTCGGACTTCGATGCGACCGCCGACTGCATGCGCGCGCAGGATCTCGAGAGCGTCGACCAGTACGCGATGCTTCGCTGCCGCGAGCTTGCCGAGCAATGCCGCAAAAGCTACCGGGAGTACGACTTCGTCGCCGTGACGCGGCTGCTGCACGGCTACTGCGCGGACGAGCTTGGCGGGTTCTACCTCGACGTGCTGAAAGACCGGCTGTACGCCAGCGCGCGCGACAGCCGCGAAAGACGCTCCGCGCAGACCGCGCTGCACGCCATCTTGAAGAACCTGCTGCTTCTGACGGCGCCGATCCTCAGCTTCACCGCGGAAGAAGCCTGGGCTGTGCTGTTCAAGTCGCAGGAAGACAGCGTGTTCGTCCACATCTGGGACGAGGCCATGCCGCCTCGCATCGACGACTCGAAGGTTTCGGAGTTCTGGCGGCAGGTGAGGCTGCTTCGGCCCAACGTGATGAAGGCGATAGAAGACATTCGCTCGTCAGGCGCCATCGGCCGATCGAGCGAGGCGAGCATCGTCATCGAAGCGCCTGTGGGAATCGTCGAATCGCTTGCGCTGCTGGGCTCGGAACTGCCGTCGATCTTCATGGTGGCCGACGTGGCGCTCAAAGAGAGCGATGCCGTCGAGGTCAAGGTCAGGCGCACCTCGTCGCTGCGCTGCATGAGATGCTGGCGGCACGACGCCACGGTGACGGATGACGCCGAGCAGAAGATGCTTTGCGGGCGGTGCCGGACGGTGTTGTCCGGCCTCCTGGAGTTGAACGACGCCTGAGGCGCACGCCAATGCTTCCATCCTGAAGATGAAGCCGTCTGAGCCGGCCTTTCAGTCCCCTAGAAATATCAGAAATACCCAATTCCAGGGATAGGCGCGGAACGTCGCTGTTACAAAAATCAACAACTAGAAACTCTCTTGGAAGCTTGGGCTCCAGGGGAGCTTCTTGTGTGCCAATAAATTATTAAGGGGCAGAGGATGACGTTTCAAGCAAGTTTCTTCTATGGGCGCTGCGGCGCCGTTGCCGGTGCGATTGCGCTGTTGGCGTCCTGTGGCGGCGGAGGCGGAAACAACGGTGGGGGCGCTTTTCTTCCAATAGTGCCCCCCGTCGTCACAAAGTATGTGGTCGGCGGCACTGTGACCGGATTGGCCGGCAGCCTGGTGCTGCAGAACAACGCGGGCGACGACCTTCAGGTGACGGCCGACGGCAAGTTCAGCTTTGCCACAGCAATCGCAGCGGGATCGAATTACGCGGTGACCGTGCGCACCCAGCCCTTCTGGCAATTCTGCACAGTGACCAAGGGCAGCGGCACCGTCACGGCCGACGTCGGCGACGTGGCCGTGGCCTGCTCGGCGGCCAAACCACAAGTGTCGACACTCGCCGGCTCCGGCGCCTCCGGCGCGCTTGACGGCAAAGGCACTGCGGCGACTTTTGCCGACCCCTTCGGCATCGTCATCGACAAGAACGGCGGCCTGATCGTGTCGGACGTGGCCGGCAACCGCGTGCGCAAGATCACGGCCAATGGCGACGTCACCACCTTTGCGGGCGACGGCAAGTTCGAGACGATCAACGGCAACGGCGGGGTTGCCTCGTTCAACGCACTGACCGCCATCGCCCTTGCGCCTTCTGGCGATCTCTACGCCGCGGAATTCTCCGGCAACCGCATTCGCAGGATCACCCCGGCGGCCGACGTCACCACTTTCTTAGGCACCAATACGGCTGGTTCGGTCGACGGCAACGCCGCGACCGCCAGCTTCACCGGCCCCATCGCGATGACGGTCGACGGTGCCGGCAACCTCTACCTGGCCGAACTCAACACTTCCTTGATCCGCAAGATCACGCCGGCGGGCGACGTTGAGACGCTGGCCGGCTCCGGCGGGTTCGGCTATGCCGAGGGCACCGGCAGCGCGGCGTCGTTCTACCGGCCCTACGGTATCGCGGTCGACGCCGCGGGCGACATCTTCGTGGCCGACAGCGAAAACAACCGGATCCGCAGGGTGAAAGGGCGCGTGGTCACGACTTTCGCGGGCTCGGGAGCACCAGGCGCCGCGGACGGCGAGGCCCTCAGTGCAACCTTCAATCGCCCAGGCGGCCTGGCCTTCGACACCGCCGGCAACCTCTATGTAGCCGACACGAGCAACAGCATCCTGCGCAAGATCACGCCGCAGGGCGTGGTGTCCACGGTGGCTGGCCAGGCCGGCGTGATGGGCTCGCAGAACGGCATCGGCTCGGCGGCAACGTTCAGCCAACCGTCCGGCGTGGCAGTCGCAGCCGACGGCACGATCTATGTGGCCGATACCCTGGGCAATCGCATCCGCAAGATCGCACCAGTCGGCGCGCCCTGAGCGGCACGGCCGGAGGTCAACGTCGCACCGCTCGCGGTGGGCGTTGCCCACGGGCGGTACCGAGTGGTGTTGTGCGGGCTCCCGAAACTGCACGACGCTTGAGTGCTCTCGATGCAGCACAGCTGCAAAAAACAAAAAAGCCCAGTAGCGTGAAAGCTACTGGGCTTGTTTGGCGGAACCGGAGGGATTCGAACCCTCGATGAGGCTCTACACCCCATACTCCCTTAGCAGGGGAGCACCTTCGGCCACTCGGTCACAGTTCCTGAAAGAAGCCACGATTATGCCATTACTTAGGCGCTCGGTTGATCCAGATCGAAGGCTTTATGCAGTGCGCGCACTGCAAGTTCCATATATTTTTCGTCGATCACGACAGAGGTCTTGATTTCGCTGGTCGAGATCATCTGGATGTTGATGCCCTCTTCGCTCAGCACGCGGAACATCTTGCTCGCGACGCCCACGTGGCTGCGCATGCCGATGCCCACGATGCTGACCTTGCAGATCTTGGTGTCGCCGACGATCTCGGTCGCGCCCAGCGAAGGCATCACCTTCGACTGCAGCAGGTCGACCGTCTTCGCATATTCGTTGCGATGCACGGTGAAGCTGAAGTCGGTCTTGCCGTCCTTGCTCAGGTTCTGGATGATCACGTCGACTTCGATGTTGGCGTCTGCCACGGCACCGAGGATGTGATACGCGATGCCGGGCTTGTCGGGCACGCCGAGCACCGAGATCTTGGCTTCGTCGCGGTTGAATGCGATGCCGGATACGACGGCTTGTTCCATGTTTTCGTCTTCCTCGAAAGTGATCAGCGTGCCGGACTTGGCCTCTTCATTGATGTCGATGTCCCACGGCGTGAAGCTCGAGAGCACACGCAGCGGCACCTTGTACTTGCCGGCGAATTCCACCGAGCGGATTTGCAGGACCTTGGAGCCCAGGCTCGCCATTTCGAGCATCTCTTCGAAGCTCACGGTCGTCAGGCGACGCGCATCGGGCTCGACGCGCGGGTCGGTCGTGTAGACGCCGTCCACGTCGGTGTAGATCAGGCACTCGTTCGCCTTCATGGCCGCGGCAATGGCCACGGCCGAAGTGTCGCTGCCGCCACGGCCGAGCGTGGTGATGTTGCCGTCGTCGTCCACGCCCTGGAAGCCGGTGATGACCACCACCTTGCCCGCGTTCAGGTCGGCCATCACGCGCGCATCGTCGATGCTTTCGATGCGGGCCTTGGTGTAGGAGTTGTCGGTGCGCACCGAGACTTGCCAGCCGGCGTAGCTGACCGACTCGACGCCCTCTGCCTGCAGCGCGATGGCCAGCAGCGCCGAAGACGCCTGCTCGCCGGTCGAGGCCAGCATGTCGAGTTCGCGGTTGTGGGCCACGCCGGGTTTGCTGGGCGCCAGCTCCTTGGCCAGGCCGAGCAGGCGGTTGGTCTCGCCGCTCATGGCACTCGGAACCACGATCATCTGGTGGCCTGCGCGCGCCCACTTGGCGACGCGCTTGGCGACATTCTTGATGCGCTCGGTCGAGCCCATCGACGTACCGCCGTATTTGTGAACGATCAATGCCATGGGTGAAATCAGAGAAAAGAAAAGGGCCGCTTGAAGACGGCGCCCTGCAAGCTGTCAGAGCAAAGTCTTCGGCGAGGGCGGGGCATTGTACCAATGCAGGAAATCGCCCTGCCGCTCGATGAATCCGGCGGCCACCTTGAGATGAATCCGGTGGCCGCGCGTGGTGCAGGCGCGGACCTGGCTGAGCAACTGGTCGAGCTGCGCCGCGCTGGGCGCGCAGCCGTGGGCCTGCATCAGCCAATGGCGCAGCACATTGGCCTGCCGGGCATGCGACAGGGTCTGTAGCGTCGCGATGCGCGGCGGGTTGCCCACCGTCTCGAGATCTTGCGCGGCGAATTCGTCCAGCAGCTCCTGCGCCTGCGCCGCATGGCCGATGCTTCGCGCGAAGGTGGCGCGGAACTGCGGAAAAGCCTGCGCCAATGCCGGAAGCACCACGGCGCGAATCCGGTTGCGGGTATAGCGCGCGTCGCCGTTGGTCGGGTCTTCGATCCAGGGCAGGCCACGCCCGGCCAGCCATTCGCGAATATCGGCACCCGACACAGCCAGCAACGGGCGATAAATTTCGAGCCCGCTGCGCTCCGCGCGCGCCGGCATGGCAGCCAGCCCAGGGAGCCCCGCACCGCGCGAAAGCGCCAGCAGCAGGGTTTCGATCTGGTCGTCGGCGTGGTGGCCCAGCGCTATCGATTTGACAGCCGCCCTTCCCTCACTCATGCGCGCCATTTCGGCAAACGCGCCGTAACGGGCGCGGCGGGCCGCATCTTCCGGACTGTCTCCGCGCGCATGCCGCGCATCGACACGATGCACGCGCAGCGGCACGGCCAGACGCTCGCAGACGTCGCGGCAATGCTGTTCGAAATCGTCGGCCGCGGCCTGCAGCCCGTGATGCACGTGGAAGGCGACCACCTCGCCCGGCCGGCGTGTCGCGCAGGCAGCCAGCAAGGCCGTGGAATCGGCGCCGCCGCTGAACCCCACCGCCAGCGGCCAATGCGCCGGCTCGAACGCGGCCATGGCGCGTTCGAAAGCGGAGTTCATGACGGAGACTGCGTTACCTGCCGTTGTCGGCCTTGGTGTCGTTGAAGCGGCCGTAGCTCTGCAGGCGCTCGTAGCGGCGCTCCAGCAGTTCCTTCGGCTTCAGGTCGCTGACCTGGCGGAAGGCGTCGTTGAGCGCGCGCTTCAGGAACGCGGCCATCTGGCGATGGTCGCGGTGCGCGCCGCCCACGGGCTCGTTCACGATCTTGTCGACCAGGCCCAGCGCCTTCAGGCGGTGCGCGGTGATGCCCAGTGCATCGGCCGCTTCCTGGGCCTTGTCGCTGGTCTTCCAGAGGATGGAAGCGCAGCCTTCGGGGCTGATGACCGAGTAGATCGAATACTGCAGCATCACCAGTTGGTCGCCAACCGAAATGGCCAGCGCGCCGCCGGAGCCGCCCTCGCCGATGATCGTGACGATGATCGGCACCTCGAGCTGCGCCATCTCGAAGATGTTGCGGCCGATGGCTTCCGACTGGCCGCGCTCTTCGGCGTCGATGCCTGGGTAGGCGCCGGGCGTATCCACGAAGGTGAACACGGGCAGCTTGAATTTCTCGGCCGTCTTCATGAGCCGCAGGGCCTTGCGGTAGCCCTCGGGCTTGCTCATGCCGAAGTTGCGCGCGGTGCGCTCCTTGGTGTCGCGGCCCTTCTGGTGGCCCAGCACCATGCAAGGCACGCCGTTGAAGCGCGCCAGTCCGCCCACGATCGACAGGTCGTCCGAGAAATGGCGGTCGCCGTGCAGTTCGACGAAATCGGTGAAGATTTCGTTGACGTAGTCGAGCGTGTAGGGGCGCTCCGGATGCCGGGCGATCTTGGTGATCTGCCAGGGCGTCAGGTCGCTGTAGATGTCCTTGGTGAGCTGCTGGCTCTTCTTGCCGAGCTGATCGATTTCTTCAGAAATGTCGACCGCCGATTCGGTCTGTACATAGCGCAGTTCTTCGATTTTTGTTTCGAGTTCAGCAATGGGCTGCTCGAAGTCGAGGAAGGTTCGTTTCGCCAACGTCTTCTCCTGTGTTCAATATGCGACTGGAACCGGGTCCAGTGATCGCCAAATATACCAAGTCGCCACGCTGCAATACGGGGCCCAGGCCACGGCGACGTCGCGGGCATCGCTGCGGCTGACCGGATCGCCGGAAAAATAATTGACGCTGATGCCGTTGAGCAGCCCCAGGTCGTCCACAGGCAGCACGTTCGGGCGCATCAGGTGGAAGATGAGGAACATCTCGGCCGTCCAGCGGCCGATGCCGCGGATGGCCACGAGCTCTTCGATGATGAGCTCGTCCGACATGTCCTTCCACGAATCGACGTGCACCATGCCCGAATCGAAGTGCAGGGCCAGGTCGACGAGGTACTCGATCTTGCGCGCCGAGAGCCCTGCTCCGCGCATGTCGTCGACCTTGAGCTTGAGTACGTTGGCCGGCGTCAGCTTGCGCGGCAGCGCGGCGAACTTGTCCCAGACCGACTGCGCGGCCTTCACCGAAATCTGCTGGCCGACCACGCTGCGCGCCAGCGTGGTGAACGCGTCACCGCGCGACTCCAGGCAGGCGTCGCCGAACTTCGGGATCAACCGCTTCATGACGCGGTCTTTCTTGGAGAGATGCTTGCATGCCTCTTCCCAATAGTCCGGCGTATAGATCTGTACGCTGGATTTCTTGGTGGCGGGCATGGGATTCGTCGTACCGTTCACTGCGCGGCCGCCCAGGTCGTTCCCGTGGGCGAATCCTTGAGCACGATGCCCTGCTCGAGGAGTTCCTGGCGAATGCGATCGGCTTCGGCGAAATTCTTTGCCGCCTTGGCAGCGGCGCGCTCCGCGATGCGGGCCTGGATGGCGGCGTCGTCCAGCGTGCTGCCGGCCTGCAGGAAGGATCGCGGGTCGCCCTGCAGCAAACCCAGCGAACCGGCCAGCGCCTTCAGCAAGCCGGCCGTCTCGGCGGACTTGGTGCGGTTGACTTCGCCGGCCAGCTCGAACAGCACGGCAATGGCTTCGGGCGTGCCGAAATCTTCGTCCATGGCGGCCTTGAAGCGCGCGGCATAGGGCTGGGTCCAGTCGATGGACACGTCGGCCGGCGCGACCAGGTCGAGCGCGGTGTACAGGCGCTTGAGCGAATTGCGGGCGTCGTCGAGGTGGGCGTCGCTGTAGTTGAGCGCGCTGCGGTAGTGCGTGCGCACCAGGAAAAAACGCAGGCTCTCGGCGTCGTACTTCTGCAGCACTTCGCGGATGGTGAAGAAGTTGCCCAGGCTCTTGGACATCTTCTCGTTGTCCACGCGCACGAAGCCGTTGTGCACCCAGAAGCGCGACAGCGGCTTGCCGTTGGCGCCTTCGCTCTGGGCAATTTCGTTCTCGTGGTGCGGGAACTGCAGGTCGGCGCCGCCGCCGTGGATGTCGAAGGTCTCGCCCAGGGTGGCGCAGCTCATGGCCGAGCACTCGATGTGCCAGCCCGGCCGGCCGGTGCCGTAGGCGCTTTCCCATTTGGCGTCGGCGGGCTCGGTCGGCTTGGCGGCCTTCCAGAGCACGAAGTCGAGCGGGTCCTGCTTGCCGTCGAGCACGGCCACGCGCTCGCCGGCGTGCAGTTCGTCGAGCGACTTGCCCGACAGCTTGCCGTAGCCCGGGAACTTGCGCACCGCGTAATTCACGTCGCCGTTGTCCGAGCGGTAGGCCAGGCCCTTGTGCTCCAGCTTCTCGATGATGCCGAGCATCTGCGGCACGTATTCGGTGGCGCGCGGCTCGATGGTGGGCGGCTCGATGCCGAGCGCGCCGATGTCCTCGTGCATGGCCGCGATCACCTCGTCGGTCAGCTCGCGGATGGTGATGCCGCGCTGCACCGAGCGGGCGATGATCTTGTCGTCGATGTCGGTGATGTTGCGCACGTAGGCCACGGCGTAGTCGCTGGCGCGCAGCCAGCGCTGCACCACGTCGAACGCCATCATCATGCGGGCGTGGCCGATATGGCAGAAATCGTAGACCGTCATGCCGCAAACGTACATGCGCACCTGTCCGGGTTGCAGGGGGGAGAATTCCTCCAATTCACGCGACAGCGTGTTGTAGATGCGCAGACTCATGAGATTCGGAAAACGTCGCTTCGCGCACGTGCGGCACGGGCGAACGACGGTGTTTTTCAGGGGTGACGGGGGCTGTGGTCGCGAGGGGTTGGACATGGCCCCTCGGCTACAATGCAACCTAGTATAAACGGCTGCTGCCGAGTATCTCCCGGGTGTTCCCCAAGCCCGCACTTCCCACTCCGAGGCTTCATGAAGCACGCCGCTTTCTCCAGACTCTCCCTTGCTTTCGTATTGCTCTTCAGCCTGTGGGGCGCCGCGCATGCCAACGAGTATGACGACGTGAATACGCTGCTGCGCCAGGGCAAGCCGGCCGAGGCGCTCGCCAAGGCCGACACCTACATCGCCGGCAAGCCGCGCGACCCGCAGATGCGCTTCCTGCGCGGCGTGATCCTCACCGAGCAGAACAAGCAGGACGAGGCCATCGCCGCCTTCACCCAGCTCACGCAAGACTTCCCCGAGCTGTCCGAGCCCTACAACAACCTGGCCGCGCTCTATGCGTCGCAAAGCAAGTTCGACCAGGCACGCTCGGCCCTCGAGCAGGCCATCAAGCTCAACCCGAACTACGCCACGGCGCACGAGAACCTCGGCGACGTGTACGCCCGCCTCGCGGCCCAGGAATACGTGCGCGCCCAGCAGTTCGCCAGCACCAACCCGAGCGTCGCGCCCAAGCTGGCGCTGATCCGCCAGATCTTCACGCCCAAGACCGAAGCCGAGGCCGCCGCGCTGCCCGCCGCGCCCACCGTCATCCGCAAGCCGGTCGGCCGCACCAGCAAGTAAGAAGCAAGCGAGCAAGGTCTCCTGCGCGACGGCGATCTCTTCGTCGCGCGGCCCCGGCTCTTTCTCATACGCATACGGAGCATCACTTGACGATCCACGCCTTTTCCCGATTCAGCCGCCGCAGCGCCCTGGTGCTGGCCGCAGCCCTCACCTTCGCCGCCGCCGGCCACGCACAGACGGCCTCGCCGCGCGTCAAGCTCGCCACTTCGGCCGGCGACATCGTGGTCGAGCTCGACGCCGCCAAGGCACCCAAGTCGGTCGAGAACTTCCTGCAGTACGTCAAGGACAAGCACTACGACGGCACGGTGTTCCACCGCGTCATCGACGGCTTCATGATCCAGGGCGGCGGCTTCACCGCCGACCTGAAGCAAAAGCCCACCCGCGCGCCCATTCCGCTGGAAGCCAGCAACGGCCTGAAGAACGACAAGTACACCATTGCGATGGCCCGCACCGGCAACCCCGATTCGGCCACCTCGCAGTTCTTCATCAACGTGAAGAACAACGACTCGCTCAACGCGCCCAGCCCCGACGGCTACGGCTACACCGTGTTCGGCAAGGTCGTCTCCGGCACCGACGTGGTCGACAAGATCCGCGCCGTGCAGACCGGCAACAAGGGCGGCATGCAGAACGTGCCCGTCGAGCCCATCACCATCCAGTCCGCCACCGTGGTGGCAAAGTAATCCGTTTTCCGAAGAAGGAGTCCCTCATGAGCAACCCCCAAGTCGAACTGCACATCAAGAACTACGGCGTGATCACGCTCGAACTCGACGCCGCCAAGGCGCCCAAGTCGGTCGAGAACTTCGTCTCGTACGTCAAGAAGGGCCACTACGACAACACGGTGTTCCACCGCGTGATTCCCGGCTTCATGGTGCAAGGCGGCGGCTTCGAGCCCGGCATGACGCAAAAGCCCACCGGCGCCGAGATCGAGAACGAAGCCAACAACGGCCTGAAGAACGACAACTACACCGTCGCCATGGCCCGCACCAGCGCGCCCCACTCGGCCACCGCCCAGTTCTTCATCAACGTGTCGAACAACGGCTTCCTGAACCACACCGCACCCTCGGCCCAGGGCTGGGGCTATGCCGTGTTCGGCAAGGTCATCGCCGGCACCGAAGTGGTCGACAAGATCAAGGCCGTGAAGACCGGCCGCAAGGGCTTCCATGACGACGTGCCGCTCGAGGACGTCGTGATCGAGAAGGCCGTCGTCACCGCTGAATGATGAGCGGCAACAGGCGCGGCGCGGCATGAACATGGTGGCAGACCCGGCTTTCGCAGAGCTGGTGGCGCCGCCCACGTGGCGCACCGTCGACCTGATCTCCGACCTGCACCTGCAGGCCGGAGAACCCGCCACCTTCGAGGCCTGGCAGGGCTACCTGCAGACCACGCCGGCCGACGCGCTGATCATCCTCGGCGACCTGTTCGAAGTGTGGGTCGGCGACGATGCCGCCGCCCAACCCGGCTTCGAGGCGCAATGCGCCGAACTGCTGCGCCGCACGGCGCAGCGGCTGCCGGTGTACTTCATGCACGGCAACCGAGACTTCCTCGTCGGCTCCGCGCTCGCGGCGCAATGCGGCTTCACGCTGCTCGACGACCCCACGGTGCTGGTGCTGCATGGCCAACGATGGCTGCTGAGCCACGGCGACGCCCTCTGCCTCGAAGACACCGACTACCTCAAGTTCCGCGCCCAGGTGCGCACGCCCGCATGGCAGGCCGCGTTTCTCGCGCGCCCGCTCGAAGAACGCCGGGCGCTCGCGCGCTCGATGCGGGTGCAGAGCGAAGACCGCAAGCGCGATCCCTCGGTCGTCTGGGCCGACGTCGACACCGCCGCCGCGCGCCAATGGCTGCAGCAGGCACAAGCCCATGTGCTGGTGCACGGCCACACGCACCGCCCCGCCGATCACGACCTGGGCGAAGGCCTGCGCCGCATCGTGCTGAGCGACTGGGACGCCGCCGCCCACCCGCCGCGCGCGCAGCTGCTCTGTCTTTCCTCCGCCGGCGCGCAGCGCGTCGATCTGCGCTAGCCGCGCCGCCGCCACCGATGTTCAAGTGGCTGCGCCGGTTGCGCGCCCTGCCCCCGATTCCTGATGCCGCCTGGCAGGCCGTGCTCAAGCGATACGCCTTCCTCGCCGACCGTCCCGCCGCCGACCGGCAGCGGCTGCGCACCCTCACGGCCGAGTTCCTGCGCGACAAGGAATTCCACGGCGCCCGCAACTTCAGCATCACCAACGAAGTGGCGCTGGCCATCGCGGCGCAGGCGGTGCTGCCGGTGCTGCATCTCAGGGGCGGCCTGGACTGGTACGACGATTTCGTCGGCATCGTGGTGCACCGCTCCGAGGTCGTGGCCCGCCGCAAGGTGGTCGACGACGCGCAGGTCGTGCACGAGTACAACGAGGTCGTGGCCGGCGAAGCCATGGACCGTGGCCCGGTCATGCTGAGCTGGGACGACGTGCTCGCGAGCAGCATCACCTCGGACCGCGGCTACAACGTCGTGATCCACGAGTTCGCCCACAAGATCGACATGCGCAACGGCGACGCCAACGGCTGCCCGCCGCTGCCGGCCGGCTTTGCGGGCAAGCGCAATCCGCGCGAGGCACGCGCGGCATGGATGGCGGTACTGAAGCCCGCCTATGACGACTTCCGCGAGAAAACCATACTGGCAGAACGCTTCGGCGCCGAGCCGCCGTGGCTCGATGCGTATGGGGCCACGTCGATCAGCGAGTTCTTCGCGGTCGCCTGCGAGGCCTACTTCGTGAACCGCCCGAATTTCGGCCGGGACTTCCCCGAAGTGCTCGCGATTTTCGATGAATTCTTTCTGCCTAAAAGGCCTCAATCTCACGCCTGATCTCGATTGTTTGCTATCTATTCAATAGCACTTTAGCCTTTAGCATTGACGGGTTATCAACTCGCAAAAAAGGTAAACAACATGAGGGATTGGATCTATCAAATCACCGGCAAGGCATGGCTCGCGCTGG
This sequence comes from Variovorax paradoxus, assembly GCF_022009635.1. Classification (NCBI taxonomy): domain Bacteria; kingdom Pseudomonadati; phylum Pseudomonadota; class Betaproteobacteria; order Burkholderiales; family Comamonadaceae; genus Variovorax; species Variovorax paradoxus. Next base: position 3,490,314 of record NZ_CP091716.1, on the reverse strand, counting down.
TGTTCGGTATCGGGATACTGGGGTGGGCGGGCTACGCGCAGTTCAAGGCCAACGCCGACACGCACGGCACGGCGGTCGAAGACCTGGTGGCCAAAAGCGGCACCATCGTCAGCGGAAGCGAAATCACCGAAACCACCAAGCGCCGGCGAGGCGGCAGCACGACGCGTCACTATTTCGTGCTCGATGCCAAGGTGGCCGACGGCAGCACCGAGAAATGGCGCGTCGACTATGCGGTCGGGCGCAGCAAGCTGGAGCCGCTGATCGACGAAGCCGTCGACGTGCGCGTCGACCCCTCGGACAACAACCTGGTCTACGAGGTCAAGCTGAAGGGGCAGCCGGTGGTCTCGCTCGCGGACGTGCAGAAGATCATGGAAAACAAGGACAAGGCAGCGGCATCGAGCGCCACCGACAAGGGCACGCTGATCGTCGGCGCCGTCGCCCTGCTGCTGGGCATCGGCGGGCTCTTCGTCCGGCGCCGCATTGCCAGCGGCTACGTGGCCGAACAGGCCAGCGCGGTTCAGACGCCCGTGATCGGCGAGAAGGTCTGACAACGCCGCAGTAACCACCCTGCGGCCCAAAGAAAAAGACGCCCTTCGAGGGCGTCTTTTTCATGTGCGCTTACTTGCGCAGCAGTGCCTTCAGCGCGTTCTGCAGGCGGCGGGCGCTCGTTGCGTCGTGCGCGGCTGCCAGCACCTTGCCGGCATCCTGGCCCCAGGTCTGGGCCGGCGCCGGATCGCCGCGCTTCGTCAGCAGCTTGAGCTGCAGCGCGCGGCGTGCGTCGAGCTGTTCTGCAGGCGTCGGCACTTCGGCGGCCATTTCGAGGCGCAGCAGCGCTTCGGCGGCATCGCCGGCAGCAGCCGTCGGCGCGGAACCGATCGCCTGCGACCAGCCGGTGCGCACGGCCGGCGTGACCGCACGGCCCAGCTCCTGGACGCTGGGCAGGCGGGCGGCATCACGCTGCTCCCAGGCGCCAAGCACTTGCGTCAGGGCTTCGCCGTGCGCTTGCGCGGCGAGCTTGCGCAGCGCCATGTCGGCGCGCTCGAGCGCTTCGCGCTGGGCACGGAAAGCCGCATCGCCGAGGCGCGGGCCGCGGTCTTCGAAACGCGGCGGACGGTCGCCGAAGCGGCCACCAGGCGCGCCGCGATCGCCACGGTCCCCGCGCGCGTCGGAACGCGGAGCGCCACGATCGCCGCCGGGGCGACCCGGACCGCCCGCGCCGGGCCGACCCGCGTCACGCCGGTCGCCGAAGCGGCCGCCGGCACCGCGAGCGGCGGGCGCCGCCTCGGTCTTCTTGCTGCTCGGGCGGTCGTCGCCGCGCATGGCCACCACGGGCTTGGGCGCCGGCTTCGGCGCGGCCGCGGGTGCTTCCGCAACTGCATCGGAGCGAGCCGACGCATCGGCGCCGTCGGCGGGCGCCACCAGGTCGGCCGAAGCAGCGGGTGCCTCTGTGTGCGTGCCGGGCGAGGCTTCCGCATCGCTCGGGCTCGGCGCCTGTTCGGCGCTTTCGCCTAATTCGGCGGCCGCCTGGCCCGGTGCCACGACCTCCGTCGCACCGACCGACGGACCGTCGCTCGCCGGGGCGGCCTGCTCCGCCTTCGGGGCCGGCGGCGGCGCTTCGCCGCGCAGCGCGCCTTCGAGGCGGGCGATGGCCGCGCGGATCTTCTGCACGTCGCCACCGGCATTGGCGGCATCGAGCGCCTTGGAGGCCTCGAGCACATGGCGGTCGTGCTCGCTCATTGCGGCCGAAGCCTTTTCGCGCTCGGCCGTCTTGCGGTTGAAAGCCTCGTCGATGGGGGCGCGGAAGGCGTCCCACAGTTTCTGTTCGTGGCGGCGGTCGAGCGGCACGCCTTGTGCCTCGGCCTGCCAGCGCTGCTGCAGCGCCTTGACGGCGTCGATGCGCAGCACCGGCTGGGCGCCGAGCTCGGTCGCCTCGGCGATCATGGCCTGGCGGCGTTCGACACTCGCCTTCTGCGCGGTCTCGAACGGTGCGCGGGCGGCGCCGAAGGCTTCGTTCCACTGCGGCTGCAGTTCGGCGAACACCTTCTCGCCCACATGGCCGGCGTCGCGCCAGCGGTCGGCAAACTGGTGCAGCGCGCGGTTGTGCGCCTTCAGGTCGGTGGCACCGGCGTGTTCCGCCGCCCAGGCCTTGACTTCTTCGATCAGTGCCACGCGGTGGGCGCGGTGCTCGGCCGCGTCGGCGCGAACCTTCTCGAGCCAGGCCTCGACCACCTTGTGGGCCTCGTTGCAGGCTTCGTCGAAGCGCTTCCACAGCGCGTGGTTCGGGACGCCGCCCTGGTCGGCCTGCTTCCATTGGTCGCGCAGGGCACGCAGCGTTTCCTGCATCTTGCGGCCGCCGAGGGCCTGGCCTTCGGGCCGCTTGAGCAGGCCTTCGGCCTTGGCGACGAGGTCTTCGCGCACCTTGTCGGCGCTCCAGCGCTGCCAGCCTTCGAGTTCGCCGGCGGCCACGAGTGCGGCGTGCACACGGGCTTCGAGCGGTGCCTCGACCAGCTTGCCATGCTCCTTGAGCACGGCGCGCAGCGCGGCGGCGGCACCGGCGCTGGCCTTGCCGTGTCCTTCGGCGGTTTCCTGCTCGAGCTTGGCGAGCGCAGCCTGCACCGCGTCTTGCGCGGCAGCGCGGACGGCCGGATCGACCTTGGGCGCGGCGGGGCGTGCGGGAGCGGCGGGCTTCGGCGCCACGGCTTCGCCGCGCGCGGCGCGCAGTTCGTCGGCCCACACGGGCACCGGCGGCAGCGGCGCCGCGGCGTCTGCAGCGGCGGCAATCGCCAGGGCCAGCGCGCTATGGAAGGAGTCGGAGACAACCAGCAGTTGCGACTTCGACGATTCGAGCTGCGGCGCGAACTTGGCGTCCAGGCTAGTCCAGTTGGCGTCGCCGGTGATTTCTGTCGCCTGTTGCTGCCAGTGGGACACGTCGGCGCGCAGCGATTCTTCAGCCGCCTGGGCGTCCTGCCAGCCCTTGGTCGACAGCACTTCGAAGCGCTGGGCCAGCAGCACGGCGGCTTCGCGGTGCACCTGTGCGCGGTGCTGCAAGTCTTCGATGCCCTTGACGCGCTCGGCCAGCTTGAGCTTCAGCCCGGCCAGCGGTTCGCGCGACAGCGGTGCGCCGGCCTTGGCGGCGTCGCGCTGCCACGCCAGTGCGTCGGCGATGTTGAGCTTGGACTGCGCCAGCAGCGCCTCGGCCTTCTGTGCCCACTCGGCGGCAATGGCCTCCTGGCCCTTGGCGCGCTTGAGTTCGTCGAGTTTTTCGCGCAGCAGGCGCGCGGCGCCCTTGTCACGTCCGCTCAGTTCCTTGAAGACTTCCTGCATCTGCTCGGGCGCGGGGTTGCCAGCGAGCCAGTCGCGGATGCGCGCGGCGCGCTCGCCGGAAGTCGGCGCGGTGAAGGCGCCGCCGGTCAGCGTGTCGAGGGCCTGAATGTCGTGTGGCTTGGAAGAAGTAGAGGTCACTGCGCGAAATCGTTGTCTTAGTAGAGAAAGCGAAGGCGCCGGCAAAGGCCGGCGCACATCGACATTTTCACCCACTTGCGGCCGGCCACCGAATTCCGTCCTGGAACCGTGGCGAGCCCCGGGGTTGCTGGCTGGGAGATTGTCGGACTACATATATAGCAAGCTGTAGAAAAAAACCAAGTCCCTGAGGAGGTTCGGCCCGGTCACTTCATGGTCAGGCTGAGTTCCGCGCCCGGCTTCCAGTCGGCGCCGCTGGCGGTGGTGCGCACCGCGCCCAGGAACAGGCGCTCGCTCGGCAGGTTCTTCGCGAGCAGGTAGTCGCGCACTGCAGCGCCGCGCTCGACCGCCAACTGCCGCATCGACTCTTCGTCGACCGGCACGCTCGCGAACAGCAGATTTTCCATGTCCTTGAGCGGCAGGTCTTTGGCGAGGCCGACGAGGTTGCGCGGCTTCGTGATGTCCGCGCGCTTGTAGACGGCGGTCAGCAGCTCGGGGTATTCGGCATCAGTGACGGGCGGCACGTCGGTGCCGGTCTGGCCGCCGCGCACGGCGACGCGGCGCTTCTCGGCCAGGGTGAGCTGGCGCACGCGCTGGCGCTGGTAGGCGTCGCGTTCCTTCTCGAGGCTGGCGGTGCCGACGACCGTCATCTGCAGCGTGGGCCGGTCGGTCAGCGCCTTCGCGACCTTGTCGAGGCTTTCCTTGGCGGCCGCGCTCAGGTCGGAGCTGCCGGCATCGAAGGTGATGGCGCTCGACTCGCCGCTGCCACCGCCCAGGCCACCGGTCAGCAGGCTGAACGGCGCCGTCACGGCCTTGACGATCAGGTTGACCACGGCCTTCCAGATCAGCGGGCCGACGCTGAATTGCGGGTCGTTGAGCGAACCGCTCAGCGGCAGGTCGACATCGATCACGCCATTGCGGTCGGCCAGCAGGGCCACCGCCAGCTTCACGGGCAGGCTCGCGGGCGCGCCCGCCACCTCGTCGCCGAACTGCAGCTGGTTGAGCACCAGCTTGTTGGTGGCCGTGAGCTGGCCGTCGGCCGCCACCTTGTAGTTGACGTCCATGCTCATCTTGCCGCGCTCGATGCCGTGGCCGGCGTAGCGCACCGAATACGGCGACAGCGGCGCCAGGTCGAGGTCGCGCATCTTGGCGGTGATGTCGAGTTCGATCGGCTTGACCAGCGGATTGAGCTTGCCGGTGATTTCCAGCGCGGCGGTCTGCTGCGCCTTGCCGCGCAGCTCGAGGTCGGCCAGCGCGGGCCGGCCGCCCTCGCCCTTCGGCGGATTGGACGAGAAGGAGCTGAGCTTGCCGGTCAGTTCGCTGAGGTCGGCCGAGTAGTTGGGCTTGACGAACAGGTCGGTGAAGTCGATCTTGCCGTTCACCAGGCTCATCGGGCCGAAGTTGATGACTGGCGCGAGGCCCGTGTCGGCAGCAGCGGGCGCGGGCGTGGCCGCGGCGGTTGCCACCGGCTTGGCGGGCTCGGGGGCGCCGCCGACCATTTCCTCGGCCGACACCGCGCGGCCTGTGGACCGTTGAGCCGGCGCGCGGGCCGTCGTGGTGGTAGTCGTTCCGCCCGGTCCCTTGCGGGTGCTGGCCTCGCCAGCCGCCGCGGCTGCTGCGGTGGCTTCCGCCTCGCCCTTCTTGGTCAGGCTCAACAGGTTGAGCCGGCCGGTGGGGTCGACGATCACGCGGGCGAAGAAGTCGGTCAGCGTGGTTTCGCGCACATCGACCGTCGGGGCGGCGTTGGGCGCCATGCTGACTTGCAGGCCGCGCAGGCTCAGCGTCTTCCAGCTGAGCAGTTGGTTGGTGTTCCGGTCAAAGCCCGGCGATTGCGTCAGCGAGACGCTGTTGGCGCGGAAGTCGTCGAGCGCGGTGTCGCCGGCCAACTTGATGCTCATGCCGGCGGGCGTGGTCGTGTAGTGCACCGTGCCGCGGTAGCTCGCGAAGGCGCGGCGGATGTCGACGTTGAGCGCGTCGGCGTAGTAGGCCTTGAAGGCATGCGCCGGGAACGACGCCACCTCGAGCCGGCCCTCGGCCGCCAGCGGCTTGAGCACGACGTTGCCCTTGTAGTCGAAGCGGCCCGGGTCGGAGCGCCCGGAACCGATGCGGCCCGACACCTCCAGCGGCGAAACGGTGTTGGTTTCAGGTGCGATCTTCTGGGCCAGCAGCTTGAACGCGGTGACTTCCATCGTCACCGGGGTGGCGGAAGCCTTGTCCGCATAAGAGAGCGCACCGTTGTCGATGGCCAGCTTGCCGACGGTCAACGCCCAGGGCTTGGTGTTGGCACCGGGCTGCGGCGCCTCGGCGGCGGCCGGCTTGGGTGCGGCCACCTTGGCTTCGGCCTCCTTGGTGCCGCCGCCGGCCGGCGTCTTGAGCCAGCGCTCGAACATCCAGCGCTTTTCGTTGTCGCGCTCGATGCGCACCTTGGGGTTGGTGGCGGTGAACGAGGCCACGTTCAGCGTGTGCTTCGTCATGTCGGCCTCGGCGTCGATCAGCTCGAAGCGCCCCACGCTGGCCAACGCCGTCTTGGCTTGCGTCAGCGCGAGCCCGTCGGCGGCCAGGCGGCGCGCCTTGAACTTGAGGTCGGGCTGGGCCCAGGAAATGTCGATCTGGCCGCTGAGCTTGCCGTCCAGCGTGGGCTCCAGGCTCTGCGCCAGATAAGGAGCGGCCAGCGACAGCGGCAGCGCATCGACTTCGGTTTCCACGTCGGCCATCTTGTCGGTGGCGCTGCCCTTGAACTTGAGCGAGGCGCCGGCAATGGCGGTGCTGCCGCTGAACTGGGCTGGCTTGTCCATGGGCCAGATGACGGCCGTGACGTCGAGCCCGAGCTCGGTCACGTCGACGGCCGCAGTGGGCTTGACGGTTTCGTCGCGCCAGCCGATGCGGCCGCCGCTCAGCGCGATCTTGTCGACCTGCACCTTCAGCACCGGCTTTTCAGCGGGCTGGCCGGCCGCAGGGGTGGCCGGCGCCGCCGGCAGGGCCGCGGCCTTTTCGGTTGCGCCGGTGGCGGGGTCGGTCGCCAGCAGGTTGAGCTGGCCGGCGGCGTCGCGCGCCACCGCCAGCTGCGGATTGACCAGCGCGACCTCGCTCAGGTGGAACACCGACTCCAGCGGCCGCACGTCGTCCAGCGCGAGCTTGAGCGACTCGAAAGCCAGCAGGTCGCGGCCGCGCGCGTCGGCCACCTTGGTGGTGTGCGCCTCGACCGTGCCGGAAATCTTCAGACCGTTGGTGGCGCCGTGCTCGAACCCGATCTTCAGGTCGGCGTCGAGGCTGCCCGCCTGCAGGCGCACCGGCAGGCCACCCGGGATGTAGCCGAGGTAAGGCACCAGGTCGAGCCCCTTGAACTGCACGCGGGCGTCGGTCTTGCGGCTTTCTGCGAAGGGCGTGGTCAGCGCGCCCGAGTCGAACTTGCTGCCGTTGAGCACGAAGGCAAGCTTGGGCTCGGTGTTGACGTCACGCTTCGAATCGAGGTTGCTCAGGAAGGGCACCTTGAGCACGAAGTCGCGCAGCTCATGCCTGCGCTTGACGGTCTGGTCGTCGAAGTCGACCGAGCCGCCATTGATCGCGATGTTGTAAATGGCAAAGCGCGCGGGCTTGGCATTCGGGTCGGCTGGCGGGCCGGAAGACAGCTTGGCCAGGATGTCGTCGATGTCGTATTTGCCGTCGGCCTGGTGCGTGAGCAGGATGGCCGGCGCGTCGATCGTCACCGCATCGATCACCGGCGCGAGGCGGAAGACCGATTGCAGCTCCGCGTCGGCGTAGATGCGCTGGATGGCCACCTGCGGCTTGCTGCCGTCGGCGGTGGCGATGCGCAGGTCGTTCAGCGTGAGTTCGAGCGTCCAAGGCTTGAAGTCGACCTTGCCGACGGTCACCTGCCGGCCGAGCTTCTCGCTCGCGATTTTCTGAAGCTGGCTCTTGAGGATCGGCGGCACCGCCAGCCAGGCGATGGCCCAGAAGGCCAATAACGACAGCAACGCGACGATCCCACGCCGCACCCATTTGTTTTGTTTGATCGAAGCTACGTCCATCGCCGGAGTGTGCCGCAAACACGCGTCAACACTCCACTGCCAAAGCAGCCGAACGCCCGCTGCGGAAGAAATACCGGAAACACAGGGGAAGCGGCTCCGGCAGGGGCAAAAAAGAAAGCCCGGTGGCTCGACGAAAGTCTTGTCACCGGGCTTGATGGCGGGCGCTAGACCCATGCCATCGATTCGCGCGACCGGAAGTCAATGGTTCCCGCCGTGCTGGCAGCAAGAGATTGCCACCGTGGATCCTCGGTCGTTCGAGCCTTCGACTTGCACCTCGGGCTGCCTGACCTCGGAAAAACGCCTGAAACCTCAGGCCTGTTCAGATTAGGCGTCCCTCCCTTGCTTTGCAAATGCAAATTACAAAGGGGTTTCCCGTAAGCCAAAACGTTTCGAAACGGCGACTTTTTTAAACAACTATTAGCATAACGATTCAATTTCTTATGCTTGACCCGGTATTAACCCACGCTAGAATCCGCCCTGCTCTGACTGCCCGACGCAGCAGAGCCTCCCTGAATCCGCTGCCGAATCCCAACCGGCTTGATCAGGTCACCGCGCTCCTAACCCTCCTTCACTCCATGCGCGGAGCCTGATTCGTACCAATCCAAGCGCCGCTGCCTTCATCCATCGCCCTCACCGGCTTTGCGTTTCAGGTGCCGCACAGAAAGGAAGAGCGATGAACAAGGCGTTCGATGCCACAGCCCGCGGGCTACGGACCTTCGTGTCCGATGTGGCAGACGGCTTTTTTGAAATTACCCATAACGGGTTTGCACTGGTCGGTCTGGCCATCGTGTTCGCGGCCCTCGCCCTCGTGGCGCGGCCCGACCTGCGCAAGACCGGCGAGGAGCAACTGATGGGCTGGCTGCAGTCGCGCAAGCCCGCGCCTGAAGCCACCGACCTCGAGCCGACCGCCATCGAGCGCACCACGGCCGCGAGTCCCAGCGACCTGCCCAAGCAGCAGGCCGCCGTGGCTTACTGGTTGAGCAAGAAGTACAGCGTGGCGCCCGAGCCGCTGAGCGTGCTCGTCGCCGAGGCTTACAACATCGGCAAGCGCACCAAGCTCGACCCGACGCTGATCCTGGCCATCATGGCCGTGGAATCCAGTTTCAATCCCTTTGCCCAGAGCCACGTCGGCGCCCAGGGCCTGATGCAGGTCATGACCCGCGTGCATGGCGACAAGTACGAAAGCGCGGGCGGCACGCTCACCGCCTTCGACCCGGTGACCAACATGCGCGTCGGCGTGAAGGTGCTTCAGGAATGCATCTCCCGTGCCGGCTCTCTCGAAGGCGGCCTGCGCTACTACGTGGGCGCGGCCAACCTCGAAGACGACGGCGGCTACGCCGGCAAGGTGATGGCCGAGCACGAGCGCCTGCTGCAGGTTGCCAGCGGCCGCGCGCCGTCTGTGCTGCCGCCTCGCACGACCGTGCGCGCACAGCCGATTCCGGTCGTGACGCCGGCACCCGCGCCGGTCAAGGCCGATGAAGGCTCCGAACCCGCAAAGGTCGCCCTGCTTTCCGGCGTTTCCTGAAGCTGCCTTGGCCGGGTGTGAGCTACACTCGGCCTCGTACGCGACTGGCGATAGGCGCAGCACCCGAAAAAGGTGCCACGCGCTGACGTGGAATACCACTGGGAAGCGTGCCGCCTGGTCACCACAGGCGTTCAGCCGTTCGCCTGGGCAGCCCTTGTTTGGTTGAAGAACAAGGACCTCGTCTTCAAAGGACTGCCATGTACCAACGCAATATCCTGGTCGAACAGACCGATCCCGAAATCTGGGCCGCGATTCAAGCCGAAAACGCGCGCCAGGAACATCACATCGAGCTGATCGCCAGCGAGAACTACGCCTCGCCGGCCGTCATGGCCGCCCAGGGCTCGCAGCTCACCAACAAGTACGCCGAAGGCTACCCGGGCAAGCGCTACTACGGCGGCTGCGAGCACGTCGACGTGGCCGAGCAGTTGGCCATCGACCGCGTCAAGCAGATCTTCGGCGCCGATGCCGCCAACGTGCAGCCGCATTGCGGCGCCTCGGCGAATGAAGCCGTGATGCTGGCCTTCCTGAAGCCGGGCGACACCATCATGGGCATGAGCCTGGCCGAAGGCGGTCACCTGACCCACGGCATGCCTCTGAACATGAGCGGCAAGTGGTTCAATGTCGTGAGCTACGGCCTGGACGCCAACGAAGCCATCGACTACGACGCGATGGAACGCAAGGCGCATGAACACATGCCCAAGCTGATCATCGCGGGCGCTTCGGCCTACTCGCTGCGCATCGACTTCGAGCGCTTCGCCAAGGTGGCCAAGGACGTCGGCGCGATCTTCATGGTCGACATCGCCCACTACGCCGGCCTCGTGGCCGCGGGCGTGTACCCCAACCCGGTGCCGCACGCCGACATCGTCACCTCGACCACCCACAAGAGCCTGCGCGGCCCGCGCGGCGGCATCATCCTGATGAAGTCGCAACACGAGAAGGCCATCAACAGCGCGATCTTCCCCGGCCTGCAAGGCGGCCCGCTGATGCACGTGATTGCCGCCAAGGCCGTCGCGTTCAAGGAAGCCATGACGCCCGAGTTCAAGGCCTACCAGCAACAGGTGGTCAAGAACGCCCAGATCGTGGCCGACACCCTCACCGAGCGCGGCCTGCGCATCGTGAGCGGTCGTACCGAAAGCCATGTGATGTTGGTCGACTTGCGCGCCAAGGGGATCACCGGCAAGGAAGCCGAAGCCGTGCTGGGCAGCGCCCACATGACGATCAACAAGAACGCGATCCCCAACGACCCGGAAAAGCCGATGGTCACCAGTGGCGTGCGCATCGGCACCCCCGCCATGACCACCCGCGGCTTCAAGGACGAAGAGGCCCGCATCACCGCGAACCTGATCGCCGACGTGCTCGAGAACCCGCGCGACGCGGCGAACATCGAAGCCGTGCGCGCCAAGGTGCACGCGCTGACGAGCCGCTTCCCTGTCTACCGCTGATTCCGGAAAAGAAGACCTGACCGCATGAAATGCCCTTTTTGCGGTCATCTTGAAACGCAGGTCGTCGAGACCCGCGTTTCAGAAGACGCCGACTTCGTTCGCAGGCGCCGCCAGTGCAGCGCCTGCGACAAGCGCTTCACCACCTACGAGCGCCCGGACGTCAACTTCCCGGTCGTAGTCAAGAAAGACGGCAGCCGCGCTGATTTCGATTCGACCAAGGTGCGCGCCTCGATGATGCTGGCGCTGCGCAAGCGCCCGGTGAGCATCGAGCAGATCGACAACGCCCTGCTTCGCATCGAACAGAAGCTGCTGGCCAGCGGCCTGCGCGAAATCGACTCGACCAAGGTGGGCGAGCTCGTGATGCGCGAACTCAAGAAGCTCGACAAGGTCGCCTACGTGCGCTTTGCCTCGGTGTACCGCAGCTTCGAGGATGTGGACGAGTTCAGGCAGTTGCTGCGCGACATCTGAGCCCCGTCGGTCGCCGCCGGCTTTTCAAACGGCATTTCAACGATTCCAGCAAAGCTGCACCAGCGCGCTCGATGCGTTCGTGCTGCCGCCAGCCAGCTTGACGCCCTGGTGGTTGACCGTGAGCGTTCCGCATTCGTCGTTGCGCGAAGCCCCCGTGGGAACAGCCTGCAAGGTGTAGGTGATCTCGTTTCTCGCGACATAGCTGATGGAATAGCTCGCCGTACCGGACTGCGGCGCCTGGCTCAGCCCGGACGGCAGCGCGACGGTCCTCGGGGGGTAGCTCCCGTTGGCGGTCATGTAACGCTCGGTCCACTGCGCCGCCTGCAGCAGTTGCTGCTTGGCATCGGCTCGCTTGGCTCGCAGCACGTAGCGCGTATAGCTGGGATAGGCGATGGCGGCCAGGATGGCGATCACCGCGGTCACGATCATGAGTTCGATCAACGTGAAGCCACGCGAGCGAGCTTGCTTGCGGCGCAGCGCTTTGAAATATCTGTTCATGGTTTGCCTCCGCTGCGCCATCAGTTCGACGACGACATCAGATTTCGCCAGCCAAAGCGGCGCACGATGTCCGGCCTTATCGGCGCCTTGCACTCGCCCGCCGCATTGCAGATCACGTCCTTGCCCTTCTCCCGCCCCTGCGGCTCGAAGACGATGTCGTCCTTGCCCGAGCTGTTCCGGAAACCGAGATAGCCGGTCGTGGTGGTGGCGGCTGTGCCGTAGGCAATGCCGTCGGGGGCGGAGCCGTCGAAGAAGTCGACCACCATCGACCATCCGTCATCGTTGGTGCCCGCCGTGCAATCGAGCGCGTTGCTGCCGGAGCCGGGAACGGTGCTCGAGAACAGGCCGGCGCTGCTGCTCAAGGCGTCGCCCGGATAGACGATGCGCTCCTTGGCGGTCGGCAGCTGAAAGTACCAGCCCCGCTTGGCGCGAGAGCCGCTGTAGTTCACGCTGTTGTTCGAGACGGTGCGGAACTCGCCCCCCTCTTCCTCGACGGTGGAGGCGCCGACAGTCTGCGCCACGAGGTCGGTCAACACAGCCGTACCGGTACTGCCGTTGGCCCCGTCCCGAATGCCGTACAGGTACTGATTGGCGGTGCTGCTGTCGTCACCGACGGCAAACAGCCTTCCCGTTCCGAACACGACCATGTAGCCGCCGCGCGGGTGGCCGACGACCACCGGCGCCGCCGTGATCGGCTGCGTGGCGCCGGCCGCGAACAGCGGCACGTTGTCGAGGCTCGAGGCGGTGGCGGCGGAGCCCAGGGTGGCTTTCCACTTGCGGCTGTCGGGGTCGCTCAGGTCGAATCGCCACATGTTGCCCAGCAGATCGCCCGCATAGGCAAAGTCGACCTTGCCGTCGCCGTCACGGTCCACCACCCGCGGAGCGGACAGCCCGTTGCCGGTACCGGTGACCTGCGTGACGGGCGCGGGGATCTTGAGGATCGATTTGTCGCCGTCCAGATACTGGATCCACAGCATCGCCTTCTCGCTCGCGCTGTTGTAGCCGTTGCCCAGGATCACGGCCTTGCGGCCATTCTTCAGCGAGGCCACCTGCAGCGCGCGCCGGGAGAAGGAGTCGAGCGCCGGTTGCTGGAACTGGTGGCCCAGGTCGTCGTCGGAAAGCGCGGTCGTGTCGATGAGCGCCGTTTCGCGGGCCCTGGTCTCGTCGATGTCCTGGGGCTTGGTGACGTCGAGCACGAAGTAGCCTTTGCCGCCCGCCCCCAGCGTGCCCACGAGGAAAGACTTCCAAGCGGCCACCTTCTCGGCATCGGTGGTCGAGGCGGTGGCGGTCGCACCCATGTAAATGTCAGCCACGAAGGGGCTGCCGTCGACGTAGTACCTGTGCGAATAACTGCCTTCGCTGAGCCGCTTGAGCTTTGGCGCGGCCGCCGTGCCGTAGAGCCCCTCGGGCACGTAGGCGAACGCCTCCTGCCCGGTGCCCGCGTTGAAGGCATGCAGCATGCCGTCGTTGGCGCCCACGTAGACCATCGGCGTGCGGGCGATCGAGGCGAATTTGGCATAGGCGTCGTTGGTGAAGCCGCTGTTGGGCTTTCCCGCGTACCAGACGCTGGAACCCACGATGTCGCCGAGCACATGGCCGCGTTTGCGCAGCTCCAGTCCCGCGCCCTCGTTGCTGCGGTCTCCGCGCAGGAAGTCGAGCACCGCCCGCCCGAGCGCGATGCTTGCGTCATCGCTGCTGGTGCTTCCCTTGAGCGCGGCCTTTTGCGTATCGCTCAGGCTGGCCCATCGGAACGGGATGCCGCTCCCCCTTGTCGCGGCGCTGGTCGCCGTTGCCGCCGCGGTGCCCGAGAAACTGAGCACCTTGCGGTTGCTGTCGTGCGCGCCCCTTGCGGCCATGCGGGCGTCGAGCAGGTCGCGCGCGGACCAATCGGCGGAGCTCTCCAGCTGGCCGCTGGAGCCGAACCTGGTGGCGGTGAGCGTGCCGGACCAGTCGGCCGTGTCGTAGCCGGCCCTGTAGACAGCCGTGCCGGTCGACACCCTGGAGGCGCTGGCCGAAATGGAGGTCAGTGGGACGCTGGTGTTGAGCAGGATCTGGCCGATGATGGATCTGAAGGCGTCGCTGAGAGCGTTCGCGTTCGACGCCGGCGTGAAAGTGCCGCGGCTGTTCAGGGCGGCGTGCCAGAGATCCATGCGGACGGCAGCGGTGTTGGACTCGGTTTCGTGCCAGTAGCCGGATGCCGATGCGCCGGCGTTCCAAACAACAAGTCCTTGCCCCATGGGGCTGGAGCCCAAAGAGTTCACCAATGGGTCGACCCACGCGATCGAACCGTCCACCAAGCGGGCATAGTCTCCACTGTAGGTCGGCTGGGGCGCACTCGCCGTGATCGCGGGCGCTCCGGCCCATGAAGACGCAGCGCCGAAACCGATGGTGTAAGTCGTCAGATGCTGCCAATTGGCCGGATCGTTCTTGGGGTTCCAGTACTCCGGAACCATCGCGGTTCCCACCATCGTGTTGCCGCCTTCGGCAATCACCTTTTTCACATTGTTCGATATGCCCGGCTGCAAGTCGCTGGCCCAGTAATGGAAGGACATGTCGGCCAAGGTAGGCCGATATTCGGCCGTGGGTTTCCAGACGTCCTTGTTCCCGCTCTTCTCCTTGCTCCAATTGGAAGGAAGATTGATGGCGCCAGCGTTGTCCTTGTAGGGCGCACGCGGCAGATAGACCACGGAGTCGGGCAAGACTCGACGCGCCCCGTCCACATTGCCGATGATCGGCATGTTGAGTTGCGCCGGATCCGGATTGAATCCGAAGAGGTTGTACTCGCCGTCCGTCATGAAGATGTGGAACGATTTCCGGCAACTCGACTGCGTAGCCCCCTCTACTCCCGGATCGTCCGAATACGGGCTGTATTGGCCGGTGGTCTTCATGTATTCGCCGGCCCGAGTCATCATGGCATGCAGCGGTGTTCCGCCGTTTGCGGTCAAGGCATCGACCCAGGACATGAAGTTGGCGCGATGCGTGCTGTCCAACGAGCGCATCAGGTTTGCATTGCTTTGGCCTCCAAACTTGCATTTGCTGGCCTGATAAGGCCCCTCAGAGATATCGCCGAAGAAACCGACACAACTGTTCTCGTCGCGGCCGAGATTCATCGCCTGCCAGGAGAGCCGGATCCGGTCGTTGGGAATGTTGGCCGCGGAGAAGTTGTCTTTGAGCGCCTTCTTGAGTGCTTCTATCCGGTTGGGGGTTCCGGGAGGCGGCGAGCTTGTTTCCGACGCCCAGGACGAGAAACTCATACTTCCCGAGTTGTCGACAGACACGATCACGTTCGGCGCCGGCTCCCTGATCGCGGTGTTGCGCGGCGCCTGTATCAACGGATATTGCGCGGCATGGCCGACGCACTGCGCCAGCACCAAGCTGACGGCCACGGCAGCTCTCGAAAACTCTTTGATATTCATATCCCTCCCTCTCGCTTTGCTCAATTCACCTTGGTGACCGGATCAGGATCGAAAGCCATCTGCAGTTCGACCCGCGTGCCGCCCGCTGTGCCGGGGCTTCGAGCGCCCGTGGCGACGGCGGTGATCCGATACAACGGGTACTTGCTGTTCTTGCGGTCGATGACTTCGATCCAGTACTTGGCCCCCCGCAGCGCCGGATTGCCAGCGTCGGGAGCTCCGGTGAACTGCCCATACGAGGCGTGCTTGCTCACGTATGTATCGCTGATCCAGAACCGATAGGCCTCGCTGCCGGATGCAGCCGCCACCGAATCGGTCGCGGAGAAGTAGCAGATGCCGCGATCGCAGCTGTTGGCGCCATCGTTCACATAGGCGGTCACCCAGCCCGTGTCGCGATCGGGGAAGACGCGGCCATCTTCAGCCTTGCGGCAACGCGACGTCGCGAGTGCCGAACACGCAACGTAGGTCTTGCTCGCGCTGGCGAAGGCCAGTTGCCGGATGTCGCGCTCCGCATCCAGCAACGCAGCTTCGGCGGCCTCGAAGGCGCGCTGATGCTCGCGCTGGTTGCCCGCCACGGACTCGAGCAATTGGGCCATCCGCGCGCCGCCCACCGCCAGCAAGGCCGAGAGCAGCAGCATGATCAGCACGATGAAAAGCGAGAATCCGCGCTGTGCCCTAGGTGCGCGAAGGCAGGAAGAGTGCGTCATAGCGCCCCCAGGTTGTTGCGCAGCGCGAACACCGCCGTGTAGACGCGTCGCAGCTTGCCGTCGCTGGTGGTCTTCGACGTGCCGTCGCAGTCGGTGTAGCTGCCGCCCGGGTTGTTCCTGGTGCTGCCCGCGAGTTGCAGGCAGACCCGCACCGTACGAACCAGGTTGAAGTCTGCGACGTCGGCAGCAGTCACGTAGCGCACTACCCGCTCGCTTCCGGCCTCGGCACCGATGCCGTACATGACGTCGAAGTGCTCCACGCCGTCGACTATCGGCTGTGCCACGGGGTTGCCGCTGCCCTTGCACCTCAGGACGCCGCCCGAGACCGAAAACTCGCTGGTGATCACTCGCAGGTTGCCTGAGGCAGTGGGATCGTGCGGGTTGTACACGTTGGTTGCCACGCCCTGGCCCAGGCAGTCCTTGAAGTAATCGGGACTTGGTGCATAGCCAATCTTCAGCTTGTCGTTCACCTCGCGGCCCTTCGCCTCTTCCCCCTTGATGGCGAAGAAGGCACGCTCGCTCTCAAGATTGGTGCTCTTGTCCGCGTTGACGTTGAAGTAGTAGAGCGGCTCGGTGGCGTCAATGGGGATATAGCCGGCCTGCCGGATCTGCTGGCCCAGCACCCTGAACGCCAATGCCGATGACTGGTTTAGCGCGTTGACGTCGTCGCCCGTCATGGCCGTGGTGCGCGTGCCGAGCATGCTGGCCACGGCGGCCAGCACCACCAGCATGCCGATGATCAGCGCGACGAGAAACTCGACCAACGTGAAGCCGAACTGCCGAAAGCCGGGTGCGAGTGCCTTTCTGTTCATGGCTGCGGTACCGCGACGGTGACTTCCATGCAGGCCTTGTCGGCCGGACAGTTCCAGCTCGATTCTGGCGGGATCGGATTGGCGACGGCGGACTCGTTCCACGCGATGTGCACGAACAGCAGGCCGCCTGCTGTTGCCTTGCTTTGTATGTCGGCCACCCCGCCCGGCAGCGCGGCCGCCACCGTTCGCTTCCAGCTCCACACATCGTAGGCCGCGAGTTCGGAGGCGCTGCAAGCGGCGTCGGCCTCCGCGCATGAAGGCTTGGGGGCATCTGCGCCGGCCAACGACCAGTCGGACACGTAGGGATTGCCTGCAACCGGGCCCGTGACGAGGTTGCTCCGGATGCGATCGGCCATGTCGCCAGCCAGTTGCACCGCGATGTTCTTCTTGCTGGCGCCAGCGCTGTCCGCGAGCACGCGCAATTGGAAGCCGGCCAGCGCCATCAACCCGAACGAGAGCACGAGAACCGCCACCAAGGCTTCGATCATCGAGAAGCCCGCCTGCCCCCTGCGCTGCAAAGGCCGCCTGCGAATAGAAACAGAAAGGCTCAGCATTCGTTGTCTCCCTTCGCCCTCCGAAGACGCCCGCCAAGCGAAATGCACACTGTGGCGGCATTGGATGAATCGGCGTTTCCCACTGGATAGAAACTGAACCTGGCGAAGTCGGACGAGCCCATGGCGTCGAACGACATGGCGCCGGATGCGCCGCGCCTCTCGACCGCGACCCGTTTGTCGGGGTCTTGGCGCCTGAGGGTTTCGGTGGCGTCGCCGCTGACGACCAGGGTGTCCCAGCCGCAGCTCCAGTCCCTGCCCGAGCAGCCGGCGCGCGCCTGGATGGTCACGGTCTTTCCGCGTCGGGCCGCTTCCGAACGCGCGTGGCTCACGCTCGCCGTCAGGGCCGAGGCCATGCCTTCGACGCGGTACTTTTCGATCAGGCCGCTGAAGCTGGGCAGCGCGATGGCCAGCAGTATGGTCATCAGCGCGACGACGACCATCATTTCGACGAGCGTGAAGCCCCGCCGCCTGCCCGCGTGGCGCAGGTAAGCGCGCGCGGACGCGCAGAATCCCTTGTTCATGTTGTACGGTCGGCCGCTTCGCACCACTGTGCTCCGGCAAACCCTTCTCCCCTCGTTTCAATATCCGGAAATTCTATTTTTCAATTCCAGCGCAATGGAAAAACCCCACGACAAAAGGTCGAAATAAATGGATCAACGGTCATTGTTTTCAATTGCGCCGAAAAATTAATATTTGCAGCCGATTTAAATTAATAAATAGATGACAAATCAAACCGCGAATTTCATGACCCAGGCGCTGAATCTCGCACGCCAAGCCGGCCCGGAGACCGATCCGAATCCGCGCGTCGGCTGCGTTTTGGTCGCCACGAACGGCACAGTGATCGGCCAGGGCCACACCCAGCAGGTCGGCGGCCCGCACGCCGAGGTCATGGCGCTGCGCGACGCTGCTGCGCGGGGTAATTCCGTCGTTGGCGCAACCGCCTGGGTCACGCTCGAGCCTTGCGCTCATCACGGCCGCACCGGCCCCTGCTGCGACGCGCTGATCGCAGCCGGCGTAAGCCGCGTCGTCGCGGCCCTCACCGACCCCAACCCGCTGGTCGCCGGCCAAGGCTTCGAGCGGCTGCGTGCCGCGGGCATCGAAGTCGAAGTCGGGCCAGGCGCGCAGGAAGCCCGTGAACTCAACATCGGTTTCCTGAGCCGCATGGTCCGAAAGACGCCCTGGGTGCGGATGAAAGTGGCCGCGTCGCTCGACGGCAAGACCGGCCTGGAGAACGGCGTGAGCCAATGGATCACCTCGCAAGCCGCGCGCACCGACGGCCATGCATGGCGAGCCCGCGCCAGCGCGGTGCTGACCGGTGTCGGAACCGTGCTCGAGGACAACCCGCGCCTGGACGTGCGCCTGGTCCAGACCCCGCGCCAGCCGCACCTGGTCGTCGTCGACAGCCGGCTGCAAACGCCGCCCGACGCCCACATCTTCATCGAAGGCCGCGCCGTCTGGATCTACGCGGCCCACCGCGACGAGGAGAAAGCCAAGGCGCTCGAAGCACGAGGCGCCACCGTCACCTGCCTGCCCGATGCCAATGGCAAGGTCGACCTCGGCGCCATGCTGAAAGACCTGGCGGCGCGCGGCGTGAACGAGCTGCACGTCGAATCGGGCCACAAGCTCAACGGCTCGCTGCTGCGCGAAGGCTGCGTCGACGAATTGCTGGTCTACCTGGCGCCCAAGCTGATCGGCAGCGGTCTCGACATCGCGAGCCACCTGCACGCGGACGGTCCGCTGACCTCGCTGACCGGCGCCCTGCCCCTCGAATTCAAGTCCGTCGACATGCTCGGCCCCGATTTGCGCATCGTGGCCCGGGTCGCCGGAAGGGACGCCTTCTAGCGTTTACCCCGAAGCCCCCTCGTTCTCTGCGAAAATGCGTGGATGTTCACCGGAATCATCACCGGCGTGGGGCGCATCGCCGCCATCCACGACCTCGGCACCTCCTCCTCTTACGGCAAAAGACTCAGCATCGAGGCGCCCGACGGCTACCTCGACGACGTCGGGCTGGGCGACAGCATCGCGCTCAACGGCGCTTGCATGACCGTCACCACCCTCGTCCCCGAACAACGGCAATTCACCATCGACATCTCGGCCGAGTCGCTCGACAAGACGGCCGGCTTGACCGACGAAGGCGGCCGCATCAACCTCGAGAAGGCCTTGCGCGCCAGCGACCGCCTCGGCGGCCACATCGTATCGGGCCATGTGGACGGCATCGGCAGCGTGAGCTTCTTCGAGCCGGTCGGCGAAAGCTGGGAGCTGCGCGTGTTCGCGCCGCCCGCGCTTGCCCGCTTCCTGGCCTACAAGGGCTCGATCACCGTCAACGGCGTGAGCCTTACCGTCAACAAGGTGGCCGACATCGAAGGCGGCGCCGAGATCAGCATCAACCTGATCCCGCACACCGTCGACAACACCTCCCTCGGCGGCCTGAAGGCCGGCTCGAAGGTCAACCTAGAAATCGACACCGTGGCGCGCTATGTGGAGCGCATGCTCCAGGCCGGCGTGCTGGTGCCCCCGTCTTCCACGTATTCCAAGGACACAGCCGAATGAACGCCTCCGTCACGCCGATCGGCGCCCCCCGCGCCGCGCGCGCCCCAGCCCCGATCTCCCCTGTCGAGGACATCGTGGCCGACCTCGCCGCCGGCCGCATGGTGATCCTGGTGGACGAGGAAGACCGCGAGAACGAGGGCGACATCGTCATCGCCGCCGACCACATCACGCCCGAAGCCATCAACTTCATGGCCCGCCACGCGCGCGGCCTGATCTGCCTGACGCTCTCGCGCGAAATGTGCGAGCGCCTGCAGCTGCCGCCGATGGTCCAGCGCAACGGCGCCAAGCATTCGACCGCCTTCACCGTGTCCATCGAAGCCGCCGAAGGCGTGACCACCGGCATCTCGGCCGCCGACCGCGCGCGCACCGTGCAGGCCGCCGTGGCGCCCAACGCCGTGGCCGCCGACCTGGTGCAGCCCGGCCACATCTTCCCGCTGCAGGCGGTGGACGGCGGCGTGCTCATGCGCGCCGGCCACACCGAAGCAGGCTGCGACCTGGCCGCGATGGCCGGCTGCTCGCCCGCCTCGGTGATCTGCGAGGTGATGAACGAAGACGGCACCATGGCCCGCCTGCCCGACCTGCAGATCTTCGCGGCCGAGCACGACATCAAGATCGGCACCATCGCCGCGCTGATCGAGCACCGCAGCCGCGTCGAGTCGCTGGTCGAAAAGGTCGGCTGCCGCGAGATCCAGACCAACTGGGGCGCCTTCACCGCTCACGCCTTCCTCGACAAGCCCAGCGGCGGCGTGCACCTGGCGCTGGTGCGCGGCAAGTGGGCCCCCGAAGACACGGTGTCGGTGCGCGTGCACGAGCCGCTGTCGGTGCTCGACGCGCTCGAAATCAACCGCTCGCTGCACTCGTGGAGCCTGGATGCCAGCCTCTCGCACATCGCGAACGAAGGCAAGGGCGTGGCCGTGCTGCTGAACTGCGGCGAAACCGCCGGCGAGCTGCTGGCCCAGTTCGACGGCACCGCGCGCCCCGCGCAAGCCCCCGAGCGCGGCCGCATGGACCTGCGCAGCTACGGCATCGGCGCGCAGATCCTGCGCGAATGCGGCGTGCACAAGATGAACCTGCTGGGCACGCCGCGTCGCATGCCGAGCATGGCCGCGGGCTACGGCCTCGAGATTGCCGGCTACCTCACGAAAGACTGACCAGACCATGCAAGGCGCAAACAAGGGCGAGAACACGCCACTCAACGGAAAAGGCCTGCGCATCGGCATCGTGCAGGCGCGCTTCAACGCCGACATCACCGACGCGCTGGCCTCGGCCTGCCTCTCGGAACTCGAGGCACTGGGCGTGGCTGCCAACGACATCCATCACCTGCAGGTGCCCGGCGCGCTCGAAGTGCCGGTGGCGCTGCAGGCGCTCGCCGAGCGCGGCGGCTACCACGCGCTGGTGGCGCTGGGCTGCATCATCCGCGGCGAGACCTACCACTTCGAACTGGTGGCCAACGAATCGGGCGCCAGCGTGAGCCGCGTCGCGCTCGACTACCGACTTCCCATCGCCAACGCGATCCTCACCACCGAAAACCTCGAGCAAGCCGTTGCCCGGCAGACCGACAAGGGCCGCGACGCGGCCCGCGTGGCGGTCGAGATGGCGCAACTGCTGGCCACCCTTTCATGACCGAAGACACCTCCAAGCCCCTCAAGCCCGCGAAGCCCGCCGACGGCGGCAAGCCGCGCCAGTCGCGCGTCGGCCTCACGAGCACCGGCGCGCGCAAGGCTTCGGCCAAGTCGAACCGCAGCCGCGCACGCGAGTTCGCTCTGCAGGCGCTCTACCAGCACCTGGTGGGCCGCAACGACCCGACCGACATCGACCACTTCACGCGCGACCTCGCCGGCTTCCACAAGGCCGACGCGCTGCATTACGACGCCCTGCTGCACGGCTCGATCGAAGGCGCCGAGCAACTCGACGCGCTGATCCGCCCGCTGCTGGACCGCAAGTTCGAGGAAATCTCGCCCATCGAGCACGCCGTGATGTGGATCGGCGTGTACGAATTCCAGAACTGCCTCGACGTGCCGTGGCGCGTGGTGCTCAACGAGTGCATCGAGCTTGCCAAGGAATTCGGCGGCACCGACGGCCACAAGTACGTGAACGCCGTGCTGAATGGCCTGGCACCGCAGTTGCGCCCACTTGAGGTGGAAGCCGATCGGGCTTCAGGGAAAGCCAAGGCATGAGGATCTCGACGCGCGCGCAGCGCATCGAGCCCTTCTATGTGATGGAGGTGGCGAAAGCCGCGGGTGCTTTGGCGCGCGAAGTCGCCCACACCGACCAGCCGATGATCTTCCTGAACATCGGCGAACCCGACTTCACCGCCCCGCCGCTGGTGCAGGAAGCCGCGGCCCGCGCCGTACGCGCCGGCGCCACTCAATACACGCAGGCCACCGGCCTGGACCACCTGCGCGAGCGCATCAGCGCCTGGTATCGCCAGCGATTCAACGTCGACGTGCCGGCCCGCCGCATCGTCATCACCGCCGGGGCGTCGGCCGCGTTGCAGCTGGCCTGCCTCGCGCTGATCGAATCGGGCGACGAGATCCTGATGCCCGACCCGAGCTATCCGTGCAACCGCCACTTCGTGAGCGCGGCGGACGGCAAGGCCGTGCTGGTGCCGACCACGGCCGAAGAGCGCTACCAGCTCACCGCCGCCAAGGTCGAGGCCGCCTGGACCGACAAGACGCGCGGCGTGCTGCTGGCCTCGCCGTCGAACCCGACCGGCACCTCGATCGCGCCCGACGAGCTGCGCCGCATCCACGAGGTGGTGTCGCAGCGCGGCGGCATCACGCTGATCGACGAGATCTACCTCGGCCTTTCCTACGACGACGCCTTCGGGCAGACGGCGCTGGCCATCGACGACAACGTCATCAGCATCAACAGCTTCAGCAAGTACTTCAACATGACCGGCTGGCGCCTTGGCTGGCTGGTGGTGCCCGAAGTGCTGGTACCGGTGGTCGAGCGCCTGGCACAGAACCTCTTCATCTGCGCGAGCACGGTGTCGCAGTACGCGGCGCTCGCCTGCTTCGAAGACGAGAGCATCGCCGAGTACGAGCGCCGCCGCGCCGAATTCAAGGCGCGCCGCGACTGGTTCATTCCGCAGCTGAACGCGCTGGGTCTGAACGTACCCGTGATGCCCGACGGCGCCTTCTATGCCTGGGCCGACTGCACCGGCTTCGCCGAAAAGCTCGGCATCTCGGGCAGCTGGGACTTCGCCTTCGAGACCATGAAGCGCGCCCATGTGGCCGTGACGCCAGGCCGCGACTTCGGCACGGCCGAGACCGGCAAGTTCATCCGCTTCTCCACCGCGAGTTCGATGGCGCACCTGCAGGAATCCATCGAGCGCCTGCGGGCCATGGCCGAGACCGCGGCCTCATGAGCTACGCGTTCCCGCTTCGCGTCTACTGGGAAGACACCGACGCCGGCGGCATCGTGTTCTATGCCAACTACCTGAAGTTCATGGAGCGCGGCCGCACCGAATGGCTGCGCTCGCTGGGCGTCGAACAGCGCAAGCTGCGCGAGGAAACGGGCGGCCAGTTCGTGGTGAGCGAAACGCAGCTCAAATACCATCGCCCTTCCCGGCTCGACGATGAACTCCTGGTTACAGCCGATCTTCAACAATTGGGCACCGCCTCGTTGATAATCGGTCAGCGCGTGCTATCAAAAACAGAGCAAGAGCGTACCGGTGCCCCGGCACCCGTCTTGTTGTGCGAAGGCACGATCCGCATCGGCTGGGTGGACGCCGCCACCCTGCGTCCAGCGCGCATACCGAAACAAGTCACGGGAACCCTCGAGCGCTACACCGGCTCCATGACTCAACCTATCAAGCCATGAACCAAGATCTATCAATCATCAATCTCCTGCTCCATGCGAGCTTCGTGGTGCAACTGGTCGTGCTGCTGCTGGTGATCGTCTCGATCGCGAGTTGGGCGGCGATCATCCGCAAATACTTCGCGCTGCGCCGCATGCGCGCGCTCAACGATGACTTCGAGCGCGAGTTCTGGTCAGGCACCAGCCTCAACGAACTGTTTGCCTCGGCCGCGCAGAACGCCAAGTTCGCCGGCCCCATGGAGCGCATCTTCGCCTCCGGCATGCGCGAGTACCAAAAGCTGCGCGAGCGCCATGTGAGCGATCCCGCCACGCTGCTCGACGGCGCCCGCCGCGCGATGCGCGCGAGCTTCCAGCGCGAGCTGGATGCAGCCGAGCAGAACCTCTCGTTCCTCGCCACCGTGGGTTCGGTCTCTCCTTATGTGGGCCTGTTCGGCACGGTCTGGGGGATCATGCATGCCTTCACCGGCCTGGCCGCCCTCACGCAGGTGACACTGGCCACCGTGGCCCCCGGCATCGCCGAAGCGCTGGTGGCCACCGCCATCGGCCTGTTCGCCGCGATTCCCGCGGTGGTCGGCTACAACCGCTTTGCCCGCGAGATCGACAAGATCGCCATTGCACTGGAGACCTACATCGAGGAGTTCTCCAACATCCTGCAGCGCAACCTCTCGGCCAGCCCGAACGCCGGCGGCGCCGCTTCGTCGACGGCTCCGGCCAACCGCTGAGCGGAGGCGCGACGCATGCCCGCCGTTTCATCCCGGGGCCGCGGCCGCCGGACGATCAACGAGATCAACATGGTCCCGTTCATCGACGTGATGCTGGTGCTGCTGATCATCTTCATGGTCACCGCACCGCTCATCACGCCGAGCGTGATCAACCTGCCCACGGTCGACCGCGCCAACAAGCAGCCCGACAAGCCCATCGAGATCGTCATCAAGAGCGATGACGAAGTGCAGATCAAGAAGGACCCGGCCACCGGCTCCGGCGGCACGTCGATTCCCATGGCGCAGATCGGCTCCGCGGCCAAGCAGGCCCAGGGCGGCGACAACGACCGCCCGGTGGTCATCAGCGCCGACAAGTCGGTGAAGTACGAGACCGTGGTGAAGGCCATGAACCAGCTCAAGCGCAACGGCGTCGAGCGCGTGGGCCTGTCGGTCACGACCACGGGCGGCAAATAAGGCATGTCGCTCGCACTGGATCGCCCCGAGTTCGCGCCGCCGCCGCAGCGCGGCACGCCGCGCGCCGTCGTGCTGGCCCTCATCGCCCACGGCCTGCTGATCGCCGCGCTCACCTGGGGCGTGCGCTGGAAAAGCGAGGCCGACGAAGGCGCGGTCGACGCGGAGCTGTGGTCGTCCACGGTGCAGCAGGCGGCGCCCCGCCTGCAGGCACCGGAGGCGCCGGCTCCCGTACCCGCGCCGCCACCACCCGCCCCGGCGCCGCCTCCTCCGCCCGTGGCCAAGGCGCCAGAGCCCGCGCCCGCACCCAAGGCACCCGACATTGCCCTGGAGCGCGAGAAGAAGCTCAAGGAGCAGAAGGAACAGAAAGAGCGCGAGCTCCAGCAGCAACAGCAGCTGCAGAAGAAGAAGGAGCTCGAGGCCAAGCAGCGCGCCGAGGACGAAGCCCAGCGCAAGAAGGAACAGCAGCAGAAGCTGGCCGAGCAGAAGAAGCAGCAGGACGCGGCCGAGGCCAAGCAGGCTGAAGCCAAGAAGGCCGAGGCGGCCGCGAAACAGGCAGCCGCCGACCGTGCCGCCACGCTCAAGCGCATGCAGGGCCTGGCCGGCGCCAGCGGCAGCGACGACTCCAAGGGCACGGCCATGCGCTCGTCGGGTCCGTCCAGCGGCTATGCAGGCCGCATCGCGGCGGCGGTTCGCCCGAACATCACCTTCCCCGATGCCGACACCGTGAACGGCAACCCGGCGGCGGAGTTCGAGGTGAGCCTGGCACCCGACGGCACCATCGTCGGCGTCAAGCTCAGCAAGTCGAGCGGCCTGCCGGGCTGGGACGACGCGGCCGAGCGCGGCCTGCGCAAGACCGACAAGCTGCCGCGCGACACCGACGGGCGCATCTTCCCGTCACTCATCGTGTCGCTGCGGCCCAAGCGCTGACCTCTTCGTGCGCCTGCTAACGCGCAGCTAAGAAAACGGGCCCTCTCCGGGTGACTTGCACGTCACCCGGAGCTCGATAATCAGGGCTCATGAATCCCAACGGCCGCATCCGCTACGGCAGCAGTCCGCTCCTTGCCAGCCCCACCCCCGTCTGGCGCAGCAAGTTCATCGTGGCCAGCATTGCCTTCGGCTTCGTGCTGCTGGCGGCCCGGGCCTCGTACGTACAGATCTTCAACAACGACTTCTTCCAGCACCAGGGCGAAGTGCGCTACCAGCGCACGCTGGAGCTGCCGGCCAACCGGGGCCGCATCCTCGACCGCAACGGGCTGATCCTGGCCTCGGACATTCCGGCACCCAGCATCTGGGCCATTCCCGAGGACATCGAGCGCGACGACCCCGCGGTGCTGGCCAAGCTCCAGCAGGTGGCCAAGCTGCTGGGCATGCCGCAGAAGGAACTCGACAAGAAGCTGGAGGACGAGGACAAGAGCTTTGTCTGGATCAAGCGCCAGGTCGACCAGTCGATTGCTAAGGAAGTGGCTGCGCTCAATCTCAAGGGCATCTACCTGCGCCGCGACTACCGCCGCCAGTACCCCGAGGGCGAGGCCGCCGCCCACCTGGCCGGCTTCACCAACGTGGAAGACGTGGGCCAGGAAGGCATCGAGCTGGCCTTCAACCAGGAGCTGGCCGGCAAGTCCGGCTCGCGCCACGTGCTCAAGGACCGGCTGGGCCACATCGTCGAGGACACCGAAGACCAGGTGCCGCCCACCGAGGGCCACGACATTCAGCTGAGCATCGACGACCGCGTGCAGTTCGTGGCCTACGAGAAGATCCGCGACGCCGTGGTCGCCAACAAGGCGCGCGCAGGCAGCGTGGTGGTGGTCGATGCCCGTACCGGCGAACTGCTGGCCATGGCCAACTACCCCAGCTACGACCCCAACGACCGCCGCAACCTCACGGGCGAGCAGTTGCGCAACCGCGCCATGACCGACGTGTTCGAGCCCGGCTCGACCATGAAGCCCATCACCGTCGCCACCGCGCTGCAGCTGGGCCGCGTCACGCCCAACACCATCATCGACACCAACCCCGGGCGCATCACCGTCTCGGGCGCGACCATTCACGACGACGAGAACTTCGGCGTGCTCACGGTGCAGGGCGTGATCCAGAAATCCAGCAACGTGGGCGCCACCAAGATCTCGCAGCGCATGTCGGCGCAGGAAATGTGGAACTCGCTCACCGCGGTGGGCCTGGGCCAGAAGCCGCAGACGCCCTTTCCCGGCGCCGTGACCGGGCGGCTGCGCCCATGGAAGTCATGGCGCCCGATCGAGCAGGCCACCATGTCCTACGGCTACGGCCTGTCGGCCTCGCTGTTCCAGATCGCGCACGCCTACACGGCCTTCGCGCACGACGGCGAGGTGATCCCGGTGAGCCTTTTGAAGAACAACGGCGAGGAGCCGGCCGGCGTGCAGGTGTTCTCGCCCACGGTCGCGAGCGAGGTGCGGCAGATGATGCACCTGGCCGCCGCGCCCGGCGGCACCGCGCCGCTAGCGCAGACGGTGGGCTACTCGGTGGGCGGCAAGACCGGCACCGCGCACAAGCAGGTCGGCAAGGGCTACGCGAGCAACAAGTACCGCGCCTGGTACACCGGCATGTCGCCCATCGACAAGCCGCGCATCATCGTCGCGGTGATGATCGACGAGCCCAGCGCCGGCAAGTACTTCGGCGGCCTGGTCGCGGCGCCGGTGTTCAGCCAGGTGGTGCAGCAGACGCTGCGCATCATGAACGTGGTGCCGGACCTGGCGGTGGCGCCGCTGTCGCACTGAGCCCCTTTTCCGGGGCGCCAGAGGCTCAGTCGTAAACGATCTGCGCCTTGCCCGCTTCCGCCTGCGCGGTCCAGCTGGCAAGCGCCGCATCGGTCGGGAAGAACTTGGCGCGCTCGCCCAGTTGCAGCTCGACCTGCGCGCCGCCGCGCGCCATCGACAGCCGCACCGGCAGGCCCTGGATCAGGTCGCCGACCTCGGTCTGCTCGGTGCGCGGCGGAAAGTCCTTGATCAGGCGCGCGATGTCGGGCGCCTTGCCGTTCACCGCCACGCGCAGGAACTTGCCGAAGCGGCAGCGCGCCGTGGCGAGGTCCCACACCTGCTGCACCTGGAAGCGCGCCTCGAAGCCGCCGCGCGCCGGTTGCAGCCTGCCGCTGACGATGACGAGCTCGTCGTCCTTCAGCGTGTTGCGGTTGGCGTTGATGAGCGCCTCGTCGGCGGTGGCGTCGATCGCGTCCGACTTGTCGTCGAGCTTGAAGATCGCCAGCCGGCCGCGCTGGCCGTTGATCACGCGGAAGTCGCTCACGATGCCGGCAATGACCTGCTGGTCGCGGCTGTCGAGCAGGTCACCGATCTCGCGCTTGCAGAAGCGCCGCACTTCGTGCGAGACCTCGTCGAACAGGTGGCCCGACAGGTAGAAGCCCACGGCCGTTTTCTCGAGCGTCAGGCGCTCCTTCACGCCCCACGGCGTGGCGTCGACCAGGTCGGGCTCCGCGGTGGCCGAGCCGTGCTCGCAGTCGCCGAAGATGTCGACCTGCGAGGCGTTGGCCGCGGTGGCAATGGCAAATTCGAAGGCACGGTCGACCGAGGCGATCAGCGACGCGCGGTTCTGCTGGATGGCGTCGAAGGCGCCGGCCTTGATGAGCGCTTCCACCGTGCGCTTGTTGATGCGCTGACGGTCGATGCGCACGCAGAAGTCGAACAGGCTCTTGAACGGGCCGCCCTCTTCGCGCGCCCGCACCACGGCCTCGACCGCGAGCTGGCCCGTGCCCTTGACGGCGCCCAGCCCGTAGCGAATGACGCGGTCGGTCACGGGCTCGAAGCGGTAGTTGCCGCGGTTCACGTCCGGCGGCTCGAAGGTGATGCCGAAGTTTTTCTGGGCGTCTTCGAACAGGAGCTTGAGCTTGTCCGTGTCGTCCATTTCCACGGTCATGTTGGCGCAGAAGAACTCGGCCGTGTAGTGAACCTTGAGCCAGCCCGTGTGATACGCCAGCAGCGAGTAGGCGGCGGCGTGCGACTTGTTGAAACCGTAGCCCGCGAACTTCTCCATCAAGTCGAAGATTTCGTCGGCCTTGTCCTGCACGATGCCGTGCGTGGCAAGTGCGCCCGCGCGGAACTTCTCGCGGTGCTCGGCCATTTCCTCGAGCTTTTTCTTGCCCATCGCGCGGCGCAGCAAGTCGGCGCCGCCGAGCGAGTAGCCGCCCAGGATCTGCGCGGTCTGCATCACCTGCTCCTGGTAGACCATGATCCCGTAGGTCTCGGAGAGCATCTCGGCCACGGCCGGGTGCGGATACTCCACTTCTTCGCGGCCGTGCTTGCGCGCCACGAAGCTGGGAATCAGGTCCATCGGGCCCGGTCGGTACAGCGCGTTCAGCGCGATCAGGTCTTCCAGCCGCGTGGGACGCGCATCCTTCAGCATGCCCTGCATGCCGCGCGATTCGAACTGGAACACCGCCTCGGTCGTGCCTTCGGAGAACAGCCGGTAGGTGGCCGCGTCGTTCAGCGGTATGTTTTCGAACGCGAAGTTCTCCTGGCCCTTGTGGCGCTTCATGATGAACTCGCGCGCAATCTCCAGGATGGTGAGCGTGGCAAGACCCAAGAAGTCGAACTTCACGAGGCCGATGGCTTCGACGTCGTCCTTGTCGTACTGGCTCACGGCCGATTCGCTGCCGGGCTGCTGGTAGAGCGGGCAGAAGTCGGTGAGCTTGCCCGGCGCGATGAGCACGCCCCCGGCGTGCATGCCGATGTTTCGGGTCATGCCTTCGAGCTTCTGCGCGAGCTCGACCAGCATCCTCACTTCTTCTTCCTTCTCGATGCGCTCCGCGAGCTGCGGCTCCATCTCGATGGCGTAGTTGTTCTTGTCGCCTTCGATCTTCTTCTCGGGCGGGTACTGCAGCGTCACCGACATGCCGGGCTTGTTCGGAATCAGCTTGCTGATGCCGTCGCAGAACATATAGCTCATGTCGAGCACGCGGCCCACGTCGCGGATGGCCGCTCGCGCGGCCATGGTGCCGAAGGTGGCGATCTGGCTCACGGCGTTGCGGCCGTACTTGTCCTTCACGTAGTCGATCACGCGGTCGCGGTTGCCCTGGCAGAAGTCGATGTCGAAGTCGGGCATCGAAACGCGTTCGGGGTTCAGGAAACGTTCGAACAGCAGCTTGTATTCGAGCGGGTCCAGGTCGGTGATCTTCAGCGCATAGGCCACCAGCGAGCCGGCGCCCGAGCCCCGGCCCGGGCCCACCGGGCAGCCGTTTTCCTTGGCCCACTTGATGAAGTCGCCCACGATCAGGAAGTAGCCCGGGAACCCCATGTTCAGGATGGTGTTGATCTCGAACTCAAGCCGTTCCACATAGCGCGCGCGCTGCGCTTCGCGCTTGGCCTCGTCGGGGTACAGGTGCCTCAGGCGCATCTCCAGGCCCTCGAACGACTCCTGGCGGAAGAAGTCGTCGATGGGCATGCGCACGCCCTCGCTGATGAACGGCGTCGGAAAGTCCGGCAGCTGCGGCTTGCCCAGCACCAGCGTCAGGTTGCAGCGCTTGGCGATCTCGACCGTGTTGGCCAGCGCGCTCGGCACGTCGGCAAAGAGCGCCTGCATTTCGGCGGTCGACTTGAAGTACTGCTCTTCGGTGAAGCGGCGCACGCGACGCGGGTTGCCCAGAATCTCGCCCTCGGAAATGCACACGCGCGCCTCGTGCGCCTCGTAGTCTTCGCGGGCCGCGAACTGCACCGGGTGCGTCGCCACCACCGGCAGCTTGAGCCTTGCGGCAAGCTGCACCGCGGCAATGACATGCGGCTCGTCCTCGGGACGACCGGCGCGCTGCAGCTCGATGTAGAAGCGGTGCGGAAAAATCCCCGCCAGCTGCAGCGCGAGTTCGGCCGCGCGCTCGCCCTGCCCTTGCAGCAGCGGCTGGCCCAGCGGCCCGGCCTGCGCGCCCGACAGCGCGATCAGCCCGCCCGACAGCTCCTGCACCCACTCCAGCTTGCAGGCGGCCTGCGACTGGCCGCGCGCCACGTTCTGCGTCCAGGCCCGCGCCAGCAGCTCGGAAAGGTTCAGATAACCCTCCATGCTCTGCACCAGCAGCACGATGCGGGTCAGCGCGCCGGGCTCCTTGCCCAGCCCGTCGATGAAGATTTCGGCGCCAATGACCGGCTTGACGCCCTTGCCCCGCCCCTGCTTGTAGAACTTGACCGCCCCGAACAGGTTGTTCAGGTCGGTGATGGCCAGTGCGGGCTGCTTGTCGGCAGCCGCGGCCTTGATGGCTTCATCGATTCGGTTGGTGCCGTCGACGACGGAAAACTCGGTGTGCAGGCGCAGGTGAACAAACATGCGGCCATTGTAGAAAGCACCGCATCCACCATGTGAGTTGGGGTTCCCTACAATCCCGCCCCGTGCAAGAGATTTTGAATATCGCGGCCTACAAGTTCGTGGCCATCGACGACAGCCCCGAGCTGCGTGAAGACCTGCGCGCCCGCGCCCAGGCCCTGGACCTCATGGGCACCATCCTGCTGGCGCCGGAGGGTATCAACCTGTTTCTGGCGGGTTCGGCCGACGGCGTACGGACCTTTCTGGCCGATTTGCGCGCCGACGCCCGCTTCGCCGACCTCGAGGCCAAGGAAAGCTGGTCCGCCACGCAGCCCTTTCGCCGCATGCTGGTGAAGCTCAAGCGCGAGATCATCCGCATGGACCACCCGGCGATCCAGCCCGCCGCCGGCCGCGCGCCCGGCGTCGATGCCCCCACGCTCAAGCGCTGGCTCGATCAGGGCCACGACGACGAGGGCCGCGAAATCGCCCTGCTCGACACGCGCAACGACTTCGAGGTCGACGAAGGCACCTTCGACGGCGCCATCGACTGGCGCATCACCAAGTTCACCGAGTTCCCGCCCGCCCTGAAGGAGCACCGCGCCGATTTCGCCGGCAAGACGGTGGTGAGCTTCTGCACCGGCGGCATCCGCTGCGAGAAGGCCGCGATCCTGATGCGCGAGGAAGGCATCGAGAACGTGCTGCAGCTCGAAGGCGGCATCCTCAAGTATTTCGAGCAGGTCGGCGGCGCGCACTACCACGGCGACTGCTTCGTGTTCGACGGCCGGCGCGCGCTTGCGCCCGACCTGAGCGCGCGCGCGGCCGATGCCAGCGCACGCGCGGCGGAAGACATCGACCTGAATCTCGGCCTCAAGACCTGACCCCAACAACCGGCAGCCTCCCATGCGCATCCTCCTGGTCGAAGACGAACTGGACATGGCCTCCTGGCTGATCCGCGCATTGACCCAGAGCGGCTTCGTGGCCGACCATGCGCCCGACGCGCGCACCGCCGAAGCCTTCATGGCCGGCACCGAATACGACGCCATCGTGCTGGACCTGCGCCTGCCCGACAAGCACGGCCTGAGCGTGCTGGCCGACATGCGCAACGCCGACGACCGCACGCCGGTGCTCATCCTCACCGCGCAGGGCGCCCTGCAAGACCGCGTGCGCGGCCTGAACCTGGGCGCCGACGACTTTCTTTCCAAGCCCTTCGAGCTGGTCGAGCTCGAGGCGCGCCTGTCGGCACTGGTGCGGCGCAGCCGCGGCAAGCAGCACCCGCGCCTGCAGTGCGCCTCGCTCTCCTACGACAGCCAGAGCCATGCCTTCACGCTGCGCGGCACGCTGCTGTCGCTCACGCCGCGCGAGCAGGCCGCCCTCACGGCACTCTTGATGCGCAGCGGCTCGCCGGTGGGCAAGTCGCAGCTCTTCGCCAAGGTGTTCACCAACGACAGCACCGCCGGCCCCGACGCCATCGAAGTGGTGCTGCACCGGCTGCGGCGCAAGCTGGCGGACAGCGACGTGCGCATCGTCACCGTGCGCGGCCTGGGCTACATGCTCGAGGGCATTGCCGATGGATCCACAGCCGCAGCCGCCGACCCCATCGCCGGCGACTGAGCCGCAGCGCTTCGGCATCCGCACGCGGCTGCTGGCGCTGCTGCTGCCGGGCATGGTCACGCTGCTGGCGCTGGACAGCTGGAACGACTATCACGCGCTGACCGACTCGCTGGTCGCCGCCTACGACCAGAGCCTGCTCGAGCCGGTGCAGGCCCTGGCCAACGGCATCGTGGTCGCGAGCGACGGCAGCGTGCGCGTGCAGGAGCCCTTCTCGATCCAGGCCATGTTCGAGTCGACGCACCTGCGCTACAAGTACCTGCACGTCGGCGTGCAGCGCATTCCCAAGGGCGAAACGCTCGACGTGAACTCGCCCGAGAACACGCTCATGGGCGTGCCCGGCCTGCCCCGCCCCGCCACCCGCCCGGCCGACGGCGTGCCGGTGTTCTACGACGCGGTGCACGAGCAGCACCGCGTGCGCGTGGCCGCGCTTCGGCAGACGGTGTACGACCACGTCCACCCCGGCGTGGCCTACAGCGTGCTGATCCAGGCGGCCGAGGGCATCGGGCCGCGCACGGAGGCCCAGTCGGAGTCGCTGCGCCAGGAGCTGCTGCGCGACACACGCATGGTGCTGGTGATGGCGCTGCTGGTGTGGCTGGGCGTGGCCTGGACCCTGCGCCCGCTTGAGCGCCTGCGCCGTTCGCTGCGCGAGCGTTCGCGCGACGACCTGAAGCCGCTCGACGCCAACGGCGTGCCCAAGGAAGTGGTGCCGCTGGTCGACGCGGTCAACCACCACATCGCAAGCCACCGGCGCATGGTGGAAGAGCAATCGCAGTTCCTGGCCGACGCCTCGCACCAGTTGCGCACGCCGCTGAGCATCCTGTCGATCCAGGCCGGCTACGCGGTGCGCGAGACCGACCCGGCGCGCATGCGCGAATCGCTGCATGCCATCGTCGCGCAGCTGGCGCGCACGCGGCGCCTGAGCGAACAACTGCTCGCGCTGGCGCATGCCACCACCGAAGGCGAGGCAGCGCGGGCCGAGCCAGCGGTGGTCGACCTCAACGCCATCGCGCGCGGCGTGGTGCTCGAATACTTGCCGCTGGCGCGCGAGAACGACCAGGACCTGGGCTGGGTCGATGCGCGCAGCGACACCGCCGCCGGCGATGACGCCGAGGACGACGACACGCCCGTGCTGCCGGTGCTCGCCAACGCGGCCGAGCTTCACGAGGTGCTCGCGAACCTCGTGCACAACGCGCTCAAGTACACGCCGCGCGGCGGCAACATCACCGTGACCGTGCGGCGCGAGGCTTCGTCGGCGCTGGCGGAGGTGTGCGACAACGGTCCCGGCGTCGCACCCGAGCGGCGCGAGAGCGTGTTCGAGCGCTTTCACCGCGACCCCGCCGTGGATGCGGGCGCGGCGCACGGCGCGGGCCTGGGCCTGACCATCGCGCGCGGCTATGCGCGGCGCAACGGCGGCGAGATCGAGCTCGACAGCGCGGGCATGCCCGAGAGCAACACCGGCGGCGGATTGCGCGCGACGCTGAGGCTGCCGCTGCACCTCGGCTGAAGCCCCGCCGAGGCCCGTTTTTGCTAGGGTTTCACCCGATACGTCGGTACGTGATTACACGTATTTTGAGGGTCCGCAGGTCGCTTGCGCCCCGTCCGAAAGGGGACTGAAAGCCTCGATTTCTAGACTGCCCTCCTTCCAAATCGAAGGAGACTTATGCAGCACCAGCTCGGTGAAGATCCGGCCTCGCACGCGCCCCGGCCCGCTTCCAGATTCAAAAAAGACTACTACGGCGGCGCCCTGCTGATCGTCATCGGATTGGCCGCGGTGTATGCCGGCATCGGCTACCGCGTGGGCGAGCTCGCGCACATGGGACCGGGCTTCTTCCCGGTCGCGCTCGGTGCGCTGCTGGCCCTGACCGGCCTGCTGATCGCGGTGTCCGCGCGCGGCGACAAGCCCGCATCCGACGAAGAGGCCGTCTCGCACGGCCATCCGGGCGGCATGCCCGACATTCGCGGCGGCATCTGCATCATCCTGGGCATCCTCGCGTTCCTGCTGTTCGGCGAGTACGGCGGCCTGCTGCCGGCCACCTTCGCGATCGTGTTCATCTCGGCGCTCGGCGACCGCGACAACACGCTGACCGAAGCGCTGTTGCTTTCGCTGGCGATGTCGTTCATCGCGGTGGTCGTGTTCTGGTGGGCGCTCAAGCTGCAGTTGCCCCTGTTCCAGTGGGGAGGTTGAGATCATGATCGGTCAATCGCTACAAGACCTCTGGTTCGGCTTCGGCGTCGCCTTCCAGGGCTCGAACCTGCTGTGGTCGTTCTTCGGCGTGCTGGTGGGCAACCTGATCGGCGTGCTGCCGGGCATGGGCGCGCTGCAGGCCATCTCTATCCTGCTGCCGCTCACCTACGTGATGCACCCGGTGCCCGCCATCCTGATGCTGGCCGGCATCTTCTACGGTTCGCAGTACGGCGGTGCCATCGGCGCCATCCTGATGAACATGCCGTCGCACCCGCCGCATGCGGTGACCTGTCTGGACGGGTACCCCATGACCAAGCAAGGCAAGGGGGGCGTCGCGCTCGGGGTGACGATGATCGCGTCGTTCTTCGCGGCGTCGGTCGGCATCATCGTGATGATCTTCGCCTCGCCGCTGCTGGTGCAGATCGCGTTCAAGTTCGGCCCGACCGAGATCTTCTCGATCATGCTGCTGGGCCTGCTGGCCGGCTCCACCATGTCGCGCGGCTCGCCGCTCAAGGGCGTGGCCATGACGCTGTTCGGCCTGCTGTGCGGCGTGGTCGGCACCGACGTGAACAGCGGCAGCTTCCGCTTCGCGTTCGGCCTGCCTGAGCTGAGCGACGGCCTGGAACTGGTGGCGATCTCGATGGGCCTGTTCGGCGTGGCCGACTTCCTGCTCAACGTGAACCGCATGAAGGCCATCGGCGACACCGGCACGCTGAAGCTCAGCGACATGCGCCCGAGCAAGGAAGAGCTCAAGCGCGCCTTCCCCGCCATGATCCGCGGCACCCTCGTCGGCACGGTGTTCGGCGCCATGCCCGGCACCGGTCCGACCATCACCACCTTCATCGCCTATGCGCTGGAGCGCAAGGTGTCGAAGACGCCGAACAAGTTCGGCACCGGCATGATCGAAGGCGTGGCCGGACCCGAAGCCTCCGCGCACTCGAAGACGCAGGTCGACTTCATCCCGACGATGAGCCTGGGCATTCCGGGCGACGCGGTGATGGCGCTGATCCTGGGTGCGCTGCTGATCCAGGGCATCCAGCCCGGCCCGCAGCTCATCACCGAGCATCCGGACATCTTCTGGGGCCTGATCGCCTCGTTCTGGATCGGCAACGTGATCCTCGTCATCCTGAACGTGCCGATGATCGGCGTGTGGGTGAAGCTGCTGAAGGTGCCCTACAAGTACCTGTTCCCGGCCGCGATGTTCTTCATTGCGACGGGCGTTTACAGCACGCAGAACAGCCTGTTCCAGATCTGGGAAGTGCTGGTGTTCGGCATCGTCGGCGCGGTGCTGATGACGCTGGAGTTCTCGGTCGCGCCGATTCTGCTGGGCTTCGTGCTCGGGCCGATGGTGGAAGAGAACTTCCGCCGCGCCCTGCTGCTCTCGCGCGGCGACATGTCGGTGTTCGTGACGCGCCCGATCAGCGGCACCTTCATCGGCCTGTGCGCACTGCTGCTGCTGGGCGTGGGCTACTCGGCATGGCGCGGTCGCGGCGGCCGCAAGGCAATGGTGGATCTGCCCAAGCCGCCTGAAGGCGCACCGCCCGCGGAGGCTGCCTCGATGGGCGGCGGCGGCAAGTAAGCGCCATTCCAGGCTCCGCCAAACGAAAGGCCCGCATTGCGGGCCTTTTTCGCATGCGCCGCCGACCGGCCGCTTACTTCAGCTTCTGCGCGAACGCCAGCAGGCGCTCGCCGTCCCCATCGGTGAATACGGCGGCCGGCGTCAGGCCGACGTAGCGGCCACCCTCGTGCGGGCGGGCTTCCACCAGCTGCAGGCCCACGAGCTTGCCGCTCTTCACGTAGCGGGTCTCGATGTAGATGCCGGTCTGGCCGTCCTTGTTGATCGGCAGCTCGGCGACCGCCGCGTAGTCGTCGGCCTTGAGCAGGTGCGTGAGCCGGTCTTTCAGGTGGAAGTCGTACCAAGCCTGCTGGTAGACCATCGACTCGCCGGTCTGCACATGCTTGAGCATGAGCAGAAGCTGTCGCTTGAAGAGCTTCAGTTCCTTCATCAGGAACTCGAAGAGATCGCCGTATTCGCCCGGTGCAACCTCGGGTGTACGAAAGACTGCCATATGCCTTGCTCCCTTTCTGGGATGTCGTTGGGACGGCGATCCCCTCGATCCGCCGCTTGCAGGGCGGAGCTTACTTCCCCCGCAAGGCAGGCCGGCCGGGCGGGCTCAGACCGGCGTGCTGCCGGTATCGGGCTCGCGCACGCCGAAAGGCTTGCCCGGCAGCGGAATGAACTCGGTCTCTCCGGGCACGTGGCCCATGCGCTGCGCGGCCCAGTCGGCGCCGGCTTCGAGGATGCGCTCGCGCCGGCTGGAGACGAAGTTCCAGGTGATGTAGCGCGGCCCGTCCAGCGGCTCGCCGCCGATCACCATCAGGCGCACGGCGGTGTCCGCCGTCAGCACCGCGCCCTGCCCGGCGGGCAGCACGGCCATGGTGTGCGCGGCCACCGGCTCGCCATCGACGCTCGCGTCGGCATCGACCGTGTACACGGCCAGTTCGGGCGCCAGCGCGGGCAGCTCGAAGCGCCCGCCTGCCGGCAGTGCGATGTCGAGGTACAGCGTCCGCGACAGCGTCTTGACCGGCGAACGCACGCCGAAGGCCTCGCCCACCAGCACGCGCACATCGACGCCCTGCACCGTCACTTCAGGAATGGCGCCGGCGGGCGTGTGCTCGAAGCTGGGCTCGACCTCTTCATGCGCCTGCGGCAGCGCGGCCCACAGTTGCAGGCCGTGGTTCTCGTAGGTGTCGGACTTGAGGCGATCGGGCTTGCGCTCGGAGTGCACGATGCCGCGCCCCGCGGTCATCCAGTTGATGGCGCCGGGCAGGATCTCCTGCACGCTGCCGAGGCTGTCGCGATGCATCATCGCGCCCTTGAAGAGATAGGTCACCGTCGAAAGGCCGATGTGCGGATGCGGCCGCACGTCGTGCTCGGTGCCCGGCACTTCGGTGGCGGGGCCGAAGTGGTCGAAGAACACGAACGGCCCGACCGAGCGGCGCTGCGCCGCCGGCAGCAGCCGCCGCACCTTGAAGCCACCGCCCAGGTCCTTGTCGTGCGGTCGAAGCAGTTGGGTCTCTGGAATGGCATCGGTCATCGTGTTCTCCGTGAGTGAGGGCGGGTTGCCGGTTACTTGTGCGACTTTGCCACTGCCGCGATGCGTTCGCCGAATGCGCGGGCGGTGTCGAAATCGCCCTTGAGCATTTCGGCAGGGCTGGCGTCGGAGGGCGATTGGGTCAGCAGGCCGCCGTAGCCACCCACGTAGTTCATCGAGTCGCGCGTGGCTGCCTTGTTGTTGGTCGGCAGGATGCCCATGCTGACCCAGATGCCGCTGTGCTGCATGGCCAGGGTCCACAGGTAGGTCATGGTGGTGACCTTGTCGCCGTTCATGGTGGCGCTGTTGGTGAAGCCGGCGAAGAGCTTGTCTTTCCAGCCTTGCGTGTACCAGACCTTCGAGGAAGCATCGGCGAATTTCTTGAACTGCCAGCTCACGCCGCCCATGTAGGTGGGCGAACCTAAGACGATGGCATCGGCCGCGGCCAGCGTTTCCCAGCCGCCTTCGGGCAGGTTGCCGTCGGCGTCGATGGCGAGCAGTTGCGCGCCTGCGCCGTCCGCCACGGCCTGCGCCACGCGTTGGGTGTGGCCGTAGCCGGAATGGA
The DNA here is from genome assembly GCF_022009635.1 of Variovorax paradoxus. Taxonomy (NCBI): domain Bacteria; kingdom Pseudomonadati; phylum Pseudomonadota; class Betaproteobacteria; order Burkholderiales; family Comamonadaceae; genus Variovorax; species Variovorax paradoxus. Next base: position 3,452,138 of record NZ_CP091716.1, on the reverse strand, counting down.
AGACGATGACGATGTTTGCCATGAGATATTTCTCCGGTAGGTGCGAGTGTTGGTTACCAGGGGTGCGCTTCGGGAGCGCGACCGCCCCCGAAGCCGAAAAGAAGAGCTTACTTTTTATCGATGCTGAAACGACCGGCACCGAAGGCAGCCAGCGCAAGCAGGCCACCGGCAATCGCCATGTTCTTGTTGAAGTTGATCTGCTGCATCATCTTCATCGCGTCGGGTGCCGACCAGTACTTGTGGAAGAACAGCGCGGTCACGACTGTGAAGATCGCCATCACGATGGCGGTCCAGCGGGTCTTGAAGCCCAGTAGCAGCGCGATGCCCAGGCCCAGCTCGATGATGATCGCGATGGCCGCGGCCACTTCGGGCAGCGGCAGTCCGGCGGAAGTGATGTAGCCGACGGTGCCGCCAAAGCCCATGAGCTTGCCGAAGCCGGCGGGAATGAACAGGTATGCGACCAGGATGCGGCCGATCAGGGCCAGCGTGTCTTGTGCGGGGTTGGGGGTGGTGTTTGCGGTTGCCATGGTTGAAAAAACTCCTCGGTTGTTGAAATGAATAAAAAAGCCGGGCGACCAGCGCCCGGCGGGGGAAACATCAGGCGGCCAGGTCGAACACCAGCACCTCGGCGTCCTTGCCGTCGCCCAGCGTCAGCCGCGACTCGCCTTCGAGCATCGCGGCGTCACCGCCCACGAGCTTCTGGCCGTTCACTTCGAGCTCGCCGCGCACCAGGTGCACGTAGCTCTTGCGCGCCGGGTCGAGTGCCAGGCTGGCCGTCTCGGTGCCGTCGAACAGGCCCGCGTACAGGCTCGCATCGGCATGCACCTTCACCGAGCCTTCGCTGCCGTCGGGCGAAGCCACCAGGCGCAGCTTGCCGCGCTTCTCGTCGTCGCCGAACTTCTTCTGCTCGTAGCCGGGCTCGATGCCGCGCACGTTCGGCTGGATCCAGATCTGCAGGAAGTGCGTGGTCTCGTCGGCCTTGTGGTTGAACTCGCTGTGCATCACGCCGCGGCCCGCGCTCATGCGCTGCACGTCGCCGGGCGGAATGCTCTCCACATTGCCCATGCTGTCCTTGTGCGCCAGCTCGCCCGACAGCACGTAGCTGATGATCTCCATGTCCTTGTGGCCGTGGGTGCCGAAGCCGGCGCCCGCCGCCACGCGGTCTTCGTTGATCACCCGCAGGTTGCCGAAGCCCATGTGGGCCGGGTCGTAGTAGTTGGCGAAGGAAAAGCTGTGAAACGAGCGCAGCCAGCCATGGTCGGCATAACCGCGTTCCTGTGATTTACGGACTTGCAACATCTTCGAACTCCTTCTGGCCCTGCCCCGTGGGGAACGCTTGGGCCTTCTTCGTATGCCGCGCCGGATGCGCAGCGGATGTAAAGAACTTTAGGTCCGCACCCCATTCGGAAAGACGCCGTGTTTTGATGGCACCATTCAAATAATTTGATCGATGGAGCCGCCATGCCCAGCCCCCGAGACGTACTGACCCCCGACGCCCTGGCCATGCTCCAGACGGTGGCCGCCACCGGCAGCTTTGCCGCCGCCGCGCGCACCCTGGACCTGGTGCCCAGCGCGCTGAGCTACCGCGTGCGCCAGATCGAGGACGCGCTCGACGTGCTCCTGTTCGACCGCAGCGCGCGCCAGGCACGGCTGACCGAGGCCGGCGCCGAGCTGCTGCGCGAGGCCGACCGGCTGCTCGATGAAATCGACGCCGTGGCCAACCGCGTCAAGCGCGTGGCCACCGGCTGGGAGCCGATGCTGACCATCGCGGTCGACAGCGTGATCGCGCGCGACCCGCTGCTCGACCTGGCCACCGCCTTCTTCGCGCTCGAGCCGCCCACGCGCCTCAAGCTGCGCGACGAAACGCTGCTGGGCACCATCGAGGCGCTGACCAGCGGCGAGGCCGACCTGGCGATCGGCGCGGTGCTCGACGCGGCGAGCCTCGCCTTCACCGCCACGGGCATCCGCAGCCGGCTGATCGGCGAGCTGCGCTTCGTGTACGCGGTGGCGCCGCACCATCCGCTGGCGCGCCTGCCGCAGCCGCTCAGCGACGCAGCCATGCGCGAGCACCGCGCGGTGGCCGCCGCCGATTCCACGCGCCACGGCACGCCGATGACGGTCAACCTCATCGGCGGACAGGACGTGCTGACGGTGCCCAGCATGCAGGCCAAGATCGCTGCGCAACTGCACGGGCTGGGCGGCGGCTTTCTTCCCGAGCCGATGGCGCGGCCGTACATCGAGGCGGGGCACCTGGTCGAACTGAAGACCGAGCGCCGCCCGCCCTTGGGCTCGCTGCATTGCGCATGGCGCGCGGGCAAGCCGGGGCGCGCGCTCGAATGGTGGCTCGCGCAGTTCGAGCATGAAGGCACGCGGCGTGCATTGCTCGAGCGGCACCGCGGTCGATGAGCATGACCGGGAATTCGCGCCGCCGCGCTAAGGGTGTGCCCTCAGGCGAAGCCCCCGCCGGACCGATGTAGAGTGCAGACACATCCAACCGCCTCCCACCCAGAAGAAAAGAGTCCGTCATGACCTCTCGCGCAACTGCAAAACCCGCCGACCGCCACCGAACCCCGGCCACCCCGCGCTCTTCGCCCCCGTCACGGCACTACGCCGTCGTCGGCGCCGGCATTGCCGGGGTGGCTTGTGCCCGAACGCTGGTGCAGGCCGGCCACAAGGTCACGCTGTTCGAGCGCGAGACCACGGCCGGCGGCCGCATGGCCAGCGTCGACACCGCATTCGGCCGCTTCGACAGCGGCGCCCAGTACTTCACCGTGCGCGACCCGCGCTTCGCGCTGGCCCTCGAAAGCACGCCCGGCGTCTGCAAGCGCTGGAGCGCCAACCTCGTGCGCGTGCTCGATGCCCACGGCCGCGTGGCCGAAGCGGCCCTGCCCTCGCTCGAATCGCACTGGGTGGCACAGCCCGGCATGGACGCGCTGGTGGCCCACTGGGCCAAGCCGCTGGGCGACAGCCTCGTCACCGGCACGCAGGTCACGCAGATCGAGCCCGATGCGCTCGACGCCAAGCGCTGGCAATTGCGCACCGCGGGCGCAGACGACTCCCGGCACGTGTATTCCGGCTTCGACGCCGTGCTGCTCGCCGTGCCGCCCTCGCGCGCACGGGCGCTGCTGGACGGCGGCAAGCTCTCGGCCAAGCTGAGCGCCAAGGTCGAGCCGGTGCGCATCGCGCCCTGCTGGACGCTGATGATTGCCTACCCCCAGGCCAACCAGCCCACCATGTCGCACCTCGGCCCCCAATGGAACGCGGCGCGCAGCACCCACCACCGCGTGGCATGGCTGGCGCGCGAATCGTCCAAGCCCGGCCGCGAGCCGGTCGAGCGCTGGACGCTGCAGGCCAGCGCCGCGTGGTCGCAGGAACACCTGCGCGACACGCCCGCGCGCGTCGAGGCCAAGCTGCTGCGCGCCTTCGCGGAAATAACCGGCATCCACGCCACGCCCGCGCACGCCCAGGCCCTGTGCTGGAGCGAAGCGCAGACGCAGGTGCCCGTGGGCACGACGCACCTGTGGGACACCAAGGCCCGCATCGGCGTGGCCGGCGACTGGTGCACGGGCCATCGCGTGGAAGACGCCTTCCTCTCGGGCCTGTCGCTCGCGCTCGCCGTGATCTGAACGGGAGATGAGGGAGACCGGCCGCTTCGCGCCCTCGCCCACCGGCCCGCTGCACGCGGGCTCGCTGGTGGCCGCGCTTGCCAGCTGGCTCGATGTGCGCGCCCGCGGGCCGCAGGCGCGCTGGCTGGTGCGCATCGAAGACGCCGACACCGAGCGCTGCCTGCCCGGCATGGGCGAGCGCATCCTGCGGCAGCTCGCCGACTGCGCCCTTCTGCCCGACGAGCCCCCCGTGTGGCAAACGCAGCGCACGGCGCACTACGAAGCCGCGCTGGCCCGGCTCAAAGAGAACGGGTTGGCCTACCCCTGCGGCTGCTCGCGCAAGGACATCGACGAGGCGCTCGCGCGGCTCGGCCTGCGGCATGAGCGGCACGGCGAGCGGGTGTACCCCGGCACCTGCCGCGACGGCCTGCACGGCAAGCCCGCGCGGGCCTGGCGCTTTGCCGCCGAGAAGTTCGCGGGCGGCGAAATCTGCTTCACCGACCGACGCCTCGGCCGCCAGTGCCAGGACGTCGGCCGCGAGGTCGGCGACTTCGTGCTGCGGCGCGCCGACGGCCCCTGGGCCTATCAGCTGGCCGTGGTGGTCGACGACGCCGAACAGGGCGTGACCGACGTGGTGCGCGGCGAAGACCTCACCGACAACACCGCGCGCCAGATCCTGCTGCAGCGCGCGCTGGGTTTTCCCGCGCCGAGCTACCTGCACACACCGCTGGTGCGCGGTGCCGACGGCGACAAGCTCTCCAAGCAGAACGGCGCCACCGCCATCGACACGAGCACGCCCGAAGCGGCGCTGGCCGCGCTCGGTGCCGCGGCGCGCGCTCTCGGCCTGCGGCCCGCCACGGCCACGGATTGCGCCGCCGCGCTGGCCGGCTGGGTGCCCGAATGGCGCGCTCTCTACAATTCGCGGCCGTAATGAACCTTCCCGACACCGTGCCCAACGACCTCCCGCGCAGCGACGACGCGCCCGCCCCCGACGAAGACGCGGACAAGCCGCATCCGCTGCACCGCCGCCTCAAGAGCTTCGTGAAGCGCGGCGGCCGCACCACCGAAGGCCAGGCGCGCGCCTTCTCCGAACTGGGGCCGCTGTACCTCGTGCCCTACAAGCCCGAGCCGCTCGACCTGACGGAGGCCTTCGGCGGCCGCGCCGGCCCCACCGTGCTGGAAATCGGCTTCGGCATGGGCGAGGCCACCGCGCACATCGCGACGGTGCTGCCCGAGACCAACTTCTTCTGCTGCGAAGTGCACGAGCCCGGCGTGGGCGCGCTGCTCAAGCGCATCGGCGAGCAGCAACTGTCGAACATCCGCATCTGCGCGCACGACGCGGTCGACGTGCTCGACCACATGCTGCAGCCCGGCACGCTGGCCGGCGTGCATGTGTTCTTTCCCGACCCGTGGCACAAGAAGCGGCACAACAAGCGCCGCCTGATCCAGCCCGAATTCGTGACCAAGCTGGCGCAGCACCTGCGCCCCGGCGGCTACATCCACTGCGCCACCGACTGGCAGCCCTATGCCGAGCAGATGCTCGAGGTGCTGTCGGGCGAGCCCCTCTTGCGCAACACGGCCGAGGCCTATGCGCCCAAGCCCGAGTACCGGCCGCTCACCAAGTTCGAGAACCGCGGCATCAAGCTGGGCCACGGCGTGTGGGACCTGGTGTTCGAACGCACCGCCTAAGGGCAAGTCTGGAGCGGGGCTTTCTTCCCCGCTGGCCCTGAAATTGCTACACTTTTTTACTACCGTTAAAAAGGTGTCACATGAACACATCACGCAGGGAATGGCTGGGCAAGGCTTACGGTGCATTGCTTCTGGGAGGCGGTATGGGCATTGCTGCGCATCCCGCATGGGCGCAGCAAGCCGCACGCCCGGCAGCAGCAGCGGCCGGTGCGGCGCGCGTCGTGCTGCTGGGCCAGTCGGTGCCGCTCACCGGCGGCGCCAGTGAAATAGGCAGCGCCTTCGCGGCCGGCAGCCGGCTCGCGGTGAGCGACTTCAACGAACGCAACGCGGCCACCGGCCTGCAGCTCAAGCTGCTGCAGCTCGACGACGGCTACGACGCCGCCCGCGCCACCACCAACGCGCGCACCCTGCTGACCACCAACAAGGCCGACATGCTGTTCGGCTTCGTCGGCACCGCCAGCAGCGAGGCCGGCGCCAACGTGGCCACCCAGCAGGGCAGCCTGCTGTTCGCGCCCTTCGCGGCATCCGACACGCTGCGCGGCGCCGACCACCCCAATGTGTTCCATGTGCGCCCCGGCATGATCGACGAGGCGCTGAAGATCGTGCGCCAGTGCGCCACCGTCGGCCAGACCCGCATCGCGCTGGTGGGCGACGACGACGCCATGGGCCGCGCCGGCCTCGCGGCCGTGCAGCAGGCGGCCTCCGAACTCAAGCTGCCGCCGCTGGTGGCGACCGCGCTGGTGCCGGCCAACGGCGACAAGCTCGACGCCGCGCTGAAGACCGTGCAGCAGCAGTCGCCGCAGGCCATCGTGCTGGTGTCGCTCTCGGGCACCACCGCCAACGCCATCCGCAAGCTGCGCAAGAGCGGCTACACGGGCAACTTCATGGCCTTCTCGATCGTCGGCATCGACCCGCTTTACGCCACGCTGGGCAAGGACATCGGCGGCATCGTCATCTCGCAGGTGGTGCCCTCGCCCCGGCCCTCGGCCATTCCGATCGTCAAGGAGTACCTGGCGGCGGTCGACAACTCCGACCAGACCGCGTCGTACGAAGGGCTCGAGGGCTTCATCGCGGCCAAGGCGGCCGGCGAAGCGGTGCGCCGCGCGGGCAAGGGATTCAACACCGCGAGCCTGCAGCGCGTGATGACCGGCATGACCGACTACGACGTGGGCGGCTTTCGCATCAACCTGCGGCCGGGCCTGCGCGACAACGTGCGCAGCATCGACCTGATCAGCATTTCCTCGGACGGCCGCGTGCTGCGCTGAGGCGCAGCGCGCAACCTTTCACTCGGAACTGCTGAGCAGCAGCTCCGCAAAACGCTGCTGCACGTAGAGCGCCGTCGCGCCCAGCGAACGGCCCTGCAGCCACAGCATGCGCACCGACAGCCTCGGCAGCGCCAGCGAGGGGCAAGGCACTTCCTGCAGGGCCTTGCGAAAGCCCTCGTAGTGCGCGATGTTGAGCGGCAGCACCGCCCACCCCAGGTTGTCGGCCACCATCTCGGCCGTGCTGTAGAAGCTGTCCGATCGCCACACCTTGGGGCTGTAGGCCACCTCGTGCACGTCGTCGGCATGCATCAGCAATTGCCGGTGCCGCACCAGGTCCTGGCGCCGCACGGTGCGGCCGTCGGCCAGCGGATGGCCGCTCGCGACGAACACGCCCTGCGGCACGGTGCCGATGTGCCGCTGGTCGAAGCAGGCGCGCACGGCGCCCCGGTCGAAATGAAAGGCCACGCTCGCGCGCTCCTGCTCCACGTAGTCGGCCACCTCGGTGGCGGTGCCGTTGAGCAGCGTGAGTTCGAGGCTGGGGAATTTCACCGAAATCTCGCGCAGCAGCGTGGCGATGGCGGTGTAAGGCAGGGCTTCGTCGAGCGCCAGCGACAGCGCGGCTTCGCTCCCCGCGTTCAGCGAGCGCGCCCGCTGGTCGAGCTGCTCCGCCTGGCGCAGCAGTTCGCGGGCCTCCAGCAGCAGCACCTGCCCTGCTTCCGATAGCTGCGCGTTCCTGCGCGAGCGGTCGAACAGCGCCACGCCCAAGTCGACCTCCAGCAGCCCGATGGCGGTGCTCACCGCGGACTGCGCCTTGCCCAGGTGGCGCGCGGCCGCGGAGAACGAGCCGCACTCGGCGGTCGTCACGAATTGGCGAAGCTGGTCGACTGTCCATTCCATGGGAGGCGGCCTATCTATTTTTCAGATGGATTTCATCTTTATTCATTCATTTTAATGGCGCAACATGCGCCGATGCTGATATCCCGTACCCCCATGGCACCCCTGCGAATCGAGTGGTGCAACGACCCCGCCCAGGAGCGGGCGATCGTCGAGTTGTTCATGGGACAACTGAGCCCGCGCTACATCTCTCATTCCGAGCTGCAGGAGCAGCGCGCCGTCGCCATCGGCCAATGGCGCACCGACCTGCCCGAAGTACTGGCCGCGCAGGTGCGCCACGCCCTCGCCCAGCCCGCCTCCACGTCGACCACGCTGATCGCGACGGCGCACGCCGACAGCGCCCTGGCCGGCGTCGCCTGCGTCTCCATCGACGAGGCCCGCGTGGCCTCTCGCGCCTTCGCCACGCTCGACGACCTGGTCGTCGATGCCGCCCGGCAGGGCGCCGGCGTGGGCGGCCGGATGTTCGACTGGGTCTGCGCCGAGCTGCGTCTGCGCGGCATCCAGCGGCTCTTTCTCGAAAGCGGCATCGGCAACGAGCCCGCACACCGCTTCTTCGAGGCGCGCGGCTGCATGCCCGTGTCCGTCACCATGCTCAAGGAACTGGGGAGCTGAGCAATGACGCACAACACGAAGAAATGGATCACGCTGCTGATCGTGTCGATGGCACTGCTGCTGATCGTGGTCGACATGACCGTGCTCTACACCGCGCTGCCCCGGCTCACGCATGACCTGGCCGCGTCGGCCTCGGCCAAGCTCTGGATCATCAACGCCTACACCGTCGCCGTTTCCGGCTTCCTGCTCGGCATGGGCGCGCTGGGAGACCGCGTGGGCTACAAGCGCATGTTCATCGCGGGGCTGGCGGTGTTCGGCGTGGCCTCGCTGTGCGCGGCCTATGCGCCGAACCCGGCCGCGCTCATTGCGGCGCGCGCCGTCCTGGGCCTGGGCGCCTCGATGATGATGCCGGCCACGCTGGCCATCATCCGGCTCACCTTCACCGACGAACGCGAGCGCGCCGTGGCCATCGGCGTGTGGGCGTCGGTGGCTTCGGGCGGCGCGGCGCTGGGGCCGGTGGTCGGCGGCGTGCTGCTGGAGTACTTCTGGTGGGGTTCGGTCTTCCTCGTCAACGTGCCGGTGGTGGCGGTCGCGATGGTGCTGGGCCTGTGGCTGCTTCCCGGCCGGCGCGCGACGAGCGACAGGCCGTGGGACTTCATCGGCTCGGTGCAGGCGCTGGCCGCGCTGGTCTGCCTGGTGCTGACGATCAAGGAGTTCGCCAAGTACGCGCCCTCGGCCACCATGGCCGTGGTAACAGGCACGCTGTCCGTGGCGGCCATGGCGCTGTTCGTGCGCCGCCAGCGCCGCAGCGCGTCGCCGTTGATCGACTTCCGCCTGTTCCGCAACCGGTACTTTTCGGGCGGCGTGATCGCGGCGGTGGTCGCATCGGTGGCGCTGGTCGGTGTCGAGCTGGTGTTCACCCAGCGGCTGCAGCTGGTGGCGGGCCTCACGCCGCTGCAGGCGGGCCTGGCCATCCTGCCGATTCCGCTGGCCGCCTTCGTGGCCGGCCCCATCGCGGGGTTGATGCTGTCGCGCACGGGTTCGCGTCCCATCATCCTGCTGGGCCTCGTCACCACCGCGCTGGCCATGTGCGGGCTGGCACTGGCCGTGGATTCGCCGGGCCTGTCGAAGCTGGCCGTGCTCGCGCTGCTGGGCCTGGGCGTCGGCGCCACCATGACGGCGGCGTCGAACGCGATCATGAACAACGCGCCGCTGGAGCGCGCGGGCATGGCGGCGTCGGTCGAAGAGGTGTCTTACGAGCTGGGCGGCGTGCTCGGCATCGCACTGCTGGGCAGCGTGCTGTCGTCGAGCTACACCGCGGCGATGAGCATTCCGGGCACCCTGGCGGTGCCCGCGTCGGCCGGCGACGGCATCGACGCCGCATTGCTCGCGGCGGAAACGCTGCCGGCACAGGTTGCGACGCAGCTCGTGTCGCTCGCGCACGCGGCATTCGACCAGGCCTTCTTCGCGGTGATGGCCGTGGCCGTGCTGATCGTGGTGGCGGCCGCGGCTTCGGTGGCCGCGCTGGGCTGGCAGCGCAAGACGCGTCCTTCTCAGCCGGTGCGCACCAGCGCCTGCAGCGCATCGAGCGAAAGCAGCTCGATGCGCCCATAGCCCAGCGACACCAAGCCCTCGGCCGCCAGCGCATTGAGTTCCTTCGACAGCGTCTGGCGCGTCACGCCGAGCATCATCGCCAGCGCCTCCTGCGGCAGCGCCACGTTGCTGCGCGTATGCGGCGACTGCGTGGCATCGCCGCGCGCCAGCACCAGCAGCCGGTGCGCCACGCGGGCGCGCAGGCTGCGCAGCGTGGCGTCTTCGGCCAGTCCGTACAGCATGCGCACGCGCGCGGCCAGCATCGCGGCGATGGCGTTGGCGAACACGCCGTCGCGCATCAGCTGCACGAAGGCCTCGGGCGGCACCACCAGCAAGTCGAGCGCCTCGAGCGCGGTGGCGTCGTGCGTGCGCGGCGAGCCGTCGATCAGCGTGATCTCGCCGAACCAGTTGCCCGGCTCCAGCACAGCCAGGATGGCTTCGCGCCCGTCCTGGCGCAGCGATGAAATCTTGATGCTGCCGGCCACCAGCCCGTAGAAGCCGCCGCCCGCCGTGCTGATGGTGTCGCCCTGGCGGAACACCATCGCGCCGCGCCGCACATGCAGCAGTTCGGCCGCGCCCACGAGCGCCTCGCGCTGCGCGCGCGGAATGCTGGTGAACCACGGGTTGCCTTCCAGCGCCGCGCGGTGCGGTGGCGAAAGTCGGCTTTTGGGGGCAGCGGCCATGGACGGGGAGCCGCGCGAGGGCGGGGTTTACCAGAACCCCGCATTGTCAAATTCTTGACAGTTCAGCGTCAAGCACGGGCATACAGTGGCCGTCACCCCAAGAACGGAGACACCCACGATGAACGCACGCGCAAGTTTCAAGAGCATGCAGGAAAGCACGCGCGAAGACTGGCAACTGATCGGCGGCGAATTCATGCAGTTCACGGGCGGCCTGCCCGCGCGCGTGATCAAGCACCTGCAGATCCTGGAGGGCGACTACGGCGGCTTCCCGGTCGACCGCTACACCCATTCGCTGCAGACCGCCACGCGCGCGCTGCGCGACGGCCGCGACGAGGAATACGTGGTGTGCGCGCTGCTGCACGACATCGGCGACACGCTGGGCAGCTTCAACCACCCCGACATCGCCGCGGCCATCCTCAAGCCCTTCGTGAGCGAAGCCAACCACTGGATGGTGCAGAACCACGGCATTTTCCAGGGCCACTACTTCTTCCATCACATCGGCCTGGACCGCAACATGCGCGACAACTTCAAGGACCATCCGCACTACGAGCGCACGGCCGAGTTCTGCGCGCTCTACGACAACCCCGCCTTCGACCCGAAGGCCGAGACCTTGCCCATCTCCGAATTCGAGCCCATGCTGCGCCGAGTGATGGCGCAGCCGAAGCAAAGCATCTACAAGGCCGCGCTGACCGAGCCCGCGGCCGCCTGACCCCACCCCGAGGACACACCCCATGAACGCCTTTGCCCAACCCGAAATCCAGAAGCTGGTCTCCGCCGAGGAGTGGCAGCTTCGCGTCGACCTCGCCGCCTGCTACCGCCTGGTGGCGCTGTACGGCTGGAGCGACCTGGTGTTCACGCACATCAGCGCGCGCGTGCCCGGCCCCGAGCACCACTTCCTGATCAACCCCTACGGCCTGATGTTCGACGAGATCACCGCGTCGAGCCTGGTCAAGGTCGACCAGCAGTGCAACAAGATCATCGATTCGCCCTACCCCGTGAACCCGGCGGGCTTCGTGATCCACAGCGCGGTGCATGCCGCGCGCGAAGACATCCAATGCGTGCTGCACACCCACACCAAGGCCGGCATCGCGGTGAGCGCGCAGAAGAACGGCGTGCTGCCCATCAGCCAGCAGTCGACCTTCGTGCTGGCCTCGCTGGCCTACCACGACTACGAAGGCGTGGCCTTCCGCGACGACGAGAAGCCGCGCCTGCAGGCCGACATGGGCCACGCGAATTTCCTCATGCTGCGCAACCACGGCCTGCTGACCTGCGGCAAGACCATTGCCGATGCGTTCCTTTCGATGTACACCTTCGAGAACACCTGCCAGATCCAGATCGCGGCGCAGTCAGGCGGCAGCGAACTCACGCACGTGAACCCGCAGATCATCGACGGCGTGGGCCAGGCCATGAAGGTGCAAAGCGGCGGCCTCGGCGGCCTGTTCGTCTGGCCTTCGCTGATCCGCAAGCTGGACCGCATCGACGACAGCTACAAGCAATAAGCCACGCCGGTCACCGGTTTCCACGGCTGCCACCGCCTGCGCGACGGGCGTTGGCGGCCATTTTTTTGGCGCACCCGCACGACCCCGGGCCTGCGCGATGATCGGGCGATGGAACTGCGGCAACTGCGTTACTTCGTCAAGGTCTGCGAACTTCGCAGCATGGGCCGCGCGGCGGTCGAACTGGGTGTGGTCACCTCGGCGCTGAGCCAGCAGATCAGCCGGCTCGAAGGCGAGCTTGCCACCCGTCTGCTGCAACGCAGCTCGACCGGCGTGACGCCTACCGACGCCGGCGTGGCCTTTCTCCACCAGGCCCAGCTCACCCTGCGCCATGCCGACGACGCCGTGCGCGCCGCCCAGCAGGCGCGGCTCTCGGGCCATGTGAGCGTGGGCCTGGCGCCCACCACCGCCACGGTGCTGGGCGTGCCGCTGATGCGCGCGATGCGCGAGCGCTACCCCGAAGTACGGCTGCACATGGTCGAGGCCTTGTCCGGCCATCTCACCACCATGCTGCAGGCGCGGCAGCTCGACCTGGCCGTGGTGTTTCAGACCGACACGCCCAGGCGCTGGAGCGTGACGCCGCTGCTGGCGGAAAAGCTCTTCGTGATCGCATCGCCCGCGCTGCCCGAGCGCCCGGCCGGCCCCAAGGTGCGGCTGTCGCAACTGGCCGAGCTGCCGCTGATCCTGCCCAGCGGCAGCCACGGCCTGCGCGCCACGCTGATGGCCGCCTTCGCGCGGGCGCGCATCGCGCCGCGCATCGTGGCCGAGGTCGACGGCCTCGCGCTGCTGATGGACGCGGTGCGCGCCGGCCACGGCGCCACCATCCAGCCCGGCGCCGCCACCGCGCGGCACGACCGCGGCGACCTTCAGCTCACGCAGATCGCCGATGCGCACGTGGGCCGCCGCAACCTGCTGGTGAGCCTGTCGGACGACGAGCTTTCGCCGGCCGCGCTGGCCACGCGCGTGGTGATGGCCGACACGGCGCGCGCCCTGGTGCGCGAGGGCAGCTGGACGGGCGCGAGTCTTCTCGAAAACTGAACACCCGTTGCCCGAAGCGGCCTTTCGTCTGAAGGCCGGCGTGCCTAGAGTCTCCCGTATTCCAAGGAGACCCACGAGTGATAGACGTACTGGTTGTCGGTGGCGGCAATGCCGCGCTGTGCGCCGCCCTGATGGCACGCGAGGCCGGCGCCTCGGTGCTGCTGCTCGAAGCCTCGTCCAAGGCATGGCGCGGCGGCAACTCGCAGCACACGCGCAACCTGCGCTGCATGCACGACGCCCCGCAGGACGTGCTGGTCGAGGCCTACCCTGAAGAGGAATACTGGCAAGACCTGCTGAAGGTGACCGGCGGCCTCACCGACGAACACCTTGCGCGCCTGGTGATCCGTGCCTCGTCAAGCTGCCGCGACTGGATGCGCGGCCACGGCGTGCACTTTCAGCCGCCGCTGTCGGGCGCACTGCATGTGGCGCGCACCAACGCCTTCTTCATGGGCGGCGGCAAGGCGCTGGTCAATGCCTATTACCGCAGCGCCGAAAAGCTCGGCGTACAAATCCGATACGACACGCCGGTAGCCTCGGTCGAACTCGACGGCGGCCGCTTCGTGGCCGCGCGCACCGAGGCCGGCGAACGCATCGCGGCAAGAAGCTGCGTGCTGGCCGCCGGCGGCTTCGAATCGAACCGCGAGTGGCTGCGCGAAGCCTGGGGCCGGAACGAAAGCGGCGAGTGGCCGGCCGACAACTTCCTGATCCGCGGCACGCGCTTCAACCAGGGCGTGCTGCTCAAGCACATGATCGACGCGGGTGCCGACAGCATCGGCGACCCGTCGCAGGGGCACATGGTGGCCATCGACGCGCGCGCGCCGCTGTACGACGGCGGCATCTGCACGCGCATCGACTGCGTGTCGCTGGGCGTGGTCGTCAACCGCGAGGCGACGCGCTTCTACGACGAGGGCGAAGACTTCTGGCCCAAGCGCTATGCCATCTGGGGCCGCCTGGTGGCGCAGCAGCCGGGGCAGATTGCGTGGTCGGTCATCGACCAGAAGGCGGTCGGGCGCTTCATGCCGCCGGTGTTTCCCGGCACGCAGGCAGGCACGCTCGGCGAACTGGCACGCAAGATCGGCCTGGACGAGTCCACCTTCGTGCGCACGGTGGAAGACTACAACGCCGCCTGCCGCGTCGGCCGCTTCGACCACACCGCGCTGGACGACTGCCACACCGAAGGCCTCGCGCCCGCCAAGACCCACTGGGCGCGGCCCATCGACACCGCGCCCTTCCACGCCTACCCGGTGCGCCCCGGCATCACCTTCACCTATCTGGGCCTGAAGGTGGACGAGACGGCTGCCGTGCGCTTCGGCGGCCGGCCAAGCCCGAACCTCTTCGTGGCCGGCGAAATGATGGCCGGCAACGTGCTCGGCAAGGGCTACACGGCCGGCGTCGGCATGAGCATCGGCACGGCCTTCGGGCGCATTGCCGGCACGCAGGCAGCGAAGGCCGCGCGGGCTTCCCTGCGGAACAACAAGGAGGCCGCGCTTGCAGCAGCTCACTGAACTCGTTGCGCGTGCACGGGCGGATGCCGAGGGCGCTCCCGCGCCACGCGTGATTCCCATCGCGCCCGCCCTGCCGCTGACCGCAGGAGAGGAAGAAGTCGCGCGCATCCTGCAGATCTGCAATGCCTGCCGCTACTGCGAAGGCTTCTGCGCCGTGTTCCCGGCCATGACGCGCCGGCTCGAGTTCGACAAGGCCGACACGCACTACCTGGCCAACCTCTGCCACAACTGCGGCGCCTGCCTGCATGCCTGCCAGTACGCGCCGCCGCACGAGTTCGCGGTGAACGTGCCGCAAGCCATGGCCCGGGTGCGCATGCAGACTTACCACGACTACGCCTGGCCGCCCGCGATGGGCGCCCTCTACCGGCGCGCGGGCCTTGCGGTCGCGCTGGCGCTGGCCGGCGGGCTGGCGCTGTTCCTGGTGCTGGCGGTGGCGATGTCGGGCTCGCTGCTGCATGCGCCGCTCGCGGGCAACTTCTACGCGATCTTTCCGCACAACTTTCTTGCGCTGCTGTTCGGCGCGGTGTCGCTTTTCGTGGTCCTCGCGCTGGGCATGGGGGCGCGGCGCTTCTGGCGCGAGGTCTCGCCCGCGGTCGACAACCCGCCAAGCGCAGTGGCCGGCGTGCGCGCCGCGGCCGGCGCCGAGGCCGCGCACGACGCGCTGCGCCTGAAGTACCTGGGCGGCGGACACGGCGAAGGCTGCAACAACGAAGACGACCGCTTCAGCCTGTGGCGCCGGCGCTTCCATCACTTCACCTTCTACGGCTTCATGCTGTGTTTCGCCGCGACCTGCGTGGCCACGCTCTACCACTACCTGCTGGGCCTGCATGCGCCCTATGCGCTCACCAGCCTGCCGGTGCTGCTGGGCTCTGCCGGTGGCATCGGCCTGGTGATCGGCCCCGTCGGCCTGCTGTGGCTCAACCTGCGGCGCGACCCGGCGCATGGCGACGTCGCGCAGCGGCCCATGGACCGCGGCTTCATCGTGCTGCTGCTGCTCACCAGCCTCACCGGCCTGGCGCTGCTGGCGTGGCGCGACACCCGTTTCATGGGCCTGCTGCTGGCGGTGCACCTGGGCGTGGTGATGGCGCTCTTTCTCACGCTGCCCTACGGCAAGTTCGCGCACGGCATCTTCCGCTCGGCCGCCTTGCTGAAGTTCGCGATCGAAAAGCGCCTGCCCAGCCGCCTGCAGCTGGGCGCCGACTGACAAACCACCTCCGAAGGAAACATCCCCCATGACACGACCCGGCGTACTCCAGATTCCGTCCATGAAAGGCCGCTGCTCCGACGCCGAGTGGCAGGCCCGCGTCGACCTCGCGGCCTGCTACCGGCTGGTGGACCTCTACGGCATGTCCGACATGATGGCCAACCACATCTCCTCGCACGTACCGGGCGAGAAAGGCGCCTTCCTCATCAACCCCTACGGGATGATGTACGAGGAGATCACCGCCTCCTGCCTCATCAAGGTCGACCCGAACGGCAACATCCTCTCCAAGCCCGACTTCGGCGAGCTGGACTACGGCATCAACAAGGCCGGCTACGTGATCCACAGCGCGGTGCACGCGGCGCGGCCCGAGGTGGCCTGCGTGATCCACACGCACAGCTGGGCATCGATGGCGGTGTCCTCGCTCGAATGCGGCCTGCTGCCGCTCACGCAGACCGCCATGCGCTTCCTGAAGATCGGCTACCACGACTACCAGGGCGTGGTGCTGGACACCGCCGAGCAGGCCTCGCTGCTGGCCGACCTGGGCGACGGCGAGGCCGTGATCTTCCGCAACCACGGCGCGCTGGTGGTGGGCCGCAGCGTGGGCGAGGCCTTCAACTGGATGCACCGGCTCGAGCTGGCCTGCCGCGCGCAGATCGGCGCCATGTCCTGCAATTCGCCGCTCAAGGCGGTGCCGCAAGAAGTGCTGGAAGAAACCTGGAACAACTACCAGCCCGGCACCCGCCGGCCCTACGGCCTCATGGAATGGCCCGCGCTGCTGCGCAAGCTAGACCGCATGGACCCGGGCTTTCGCGACTGACACCTGCCCCGATCACTCCCACGAGAACAAAACAATGACACGAGACAAGCCTTCCCTCTTCTTCCCGCGCCGCACCTTCTGCGCCGCCGCGCTGCTGGCCGCCGCCGCGTGCGCCACCGCGCAGACGGCCTACCCCAACAAGCCCGTGCGCGTGGTCGTCGCCTTCACAGCCGGCGGCACCACCGACATCCTCGCGCGCGCCGTCACGCAGCACATGTCGGAAAAACTCAGGCAGCCCTTCGTCATCGACAACAAGCCCGGCGGCGGCGGCAACATCGGCACCGAGTTCGTGGTGCGCGCGCCGGCCGACGGCTACACGCTCATCGTCAACTCCGTCGGCCCCATGGCCGTCAACCAGACGCTCTACAAGAGCCTGCCCTACGACCCGCTCGCCGACCTGGTGCCGGTGGTGCAGATCGCCGACGTGCCCAACGTGCTGGTGGTCAACCCCGAAGTACCCGCCAAGACGCTGGAAGAGTTCATCGCCTACGCCAAGGCCAACCCCAACAAGCTGAACTACGGCTCCACCGGCGTCGGCACCTCGTCGCACCTGTCGAGCTACATGCTGAGCAAGCGCGTGGGCGCCGACACGCTGCACGTGCCCTACAAGGGCGCGAACGCGCTCAACGACCTGCTGGCGGGCCGGATGCAGTTCATGTTCGCGACCATTCCATCGGTCATCTCGCACATCAAGGCTGGCAAGCTGCGGGCCATTGCGGTGAGCAGCCCCAAGCGCTCGCGCTCGCTGCCCGACGTGCCCACCGTTGCCGAGAAGGGCTTTCCCGATTTCTCGGCGGGCTCGTGGTTCGGCTTCTTCGCGCCCAAGGGCACGCCGGCAACGGTGGTCGCGCAGCTCAACAAGTCGGTGAACGAGGTGCTACCCTCGCTCGAGGCGCAGATGATCCGCGAGGGCGCCGACCCGGTCGGCGGCACGCCCGAGCAGTTCGGCCGGTTCACGCGCCAGGAGTACGAGAAGTGGAAGACCATCGTCCGCGAATCGGGAGCAACCGCCGAGTGAGCCCCCGATGACCGACACCGCCCCCCTGCGGATCCTGATGTCCGCGCAAGCCGCCGCGCAGACCGCGCCCGGTCTTGCCGCGGCGCTGGGCCGCCGCACGCATGTGATGGTGCAGCCGGGCGACGACGCCGACCTGGCCTTTCTCTCGCGCGACGTCACGGGTCTGTCGACCAAGCACGAGCTGCTGCCGCACACGCAGGCTTTTCACGACGCGCTGCGGCGCGCGCCCTCGCTGCGCTGGGTGCATGCGCATTCCGCGGGCGCCGACCGGCCGGTGTATGGCGAGCTGCGCGCACGCGGCGTGGAAATCACGACCTCGTCGGGCGCCAA
This sequence comes from Variovorax paradoxus, assembly GCF_022009635.1. Lineage (NCBI taxonomy): Bacteria > Pseudomonadati > Pseudomonadota > Betaproteobacteria > Burkholderiales > Comamonadaceae > Variovorax > Variovorax paradoxus. Next base: position 3,434,449 of record NZ_CP091716.1, on the reverse strand, counting down.
TGCCGGCGTGGTAGTGCAGACGGCGCTGGCCGGCGTGCTGATGCTGGCGCGGCAGTTTCCGCAGTTGCTGGCCGCGCAGCGCGCGCATGCATGGTCGCCGCTCATCGGCAGCGGCCTGCCACGCGACCTTGCGGGGCAGACCGCCGTCATCGTCGGCTGGGGGCCGATCGGCCAGGGCCTGGGCACATTGCTGGCCGCGCTGGGCCTGCGCATCGTCAGCGTGCGCGGCAGCGAGGCCCCGGCCGCCGCGCCGGCGCACCGAAGCGTGAGCTACGAGCAACTGCACACCGTGCTGCCGCAGGCCGACTGGCTGCTGCTGGCCTGCCCGCTCAGCGAGCGCACGCGCGGCCTCGTCGATGCGAAGGCGCTCGCGACCATGCCTGCAGGTGCGCGAGTGGTGAACGTCGCGCGCGGCGAGGTGGTCGACGAGCCGGCGCTCATCGATGCCCTGCGCGGCGGCGCGCTGGCCGGCGCTTACCTCGACGTGTTCGCGCACGAGCCCCTGTCGGCCGCGTCCCCGCTGTGGGAGTTGCCGAACGTGATCGTCACGCCCCATACCGCCGGCCATTCGGATGGCAACGAAACGCGCGTGGCCGGCATGTTCCTCGACAACCTGGGACGCTGGGTGCGCAACGAGCCGCTGCTGAACCGCGTGGCCTGACGCGGCGCGGCTTTTATTCTTCTCCGCATAAAGGCGGCTGCGCGCGCAACATGCGGCGCGCATTTCTTCACGCATTGGCACTGCTCTTCAAGGGGCGCCAGCCTCCACGGCCTGTTCTCGCGCAAATAATCCTGAATAACTATTTCGATTCGAGCAGTCGAATATTCAGGGGGAATTCTTGTTGTCCAGGTCTGTCCACGCTGGCCGCCGCGTCAGCATTGCCACGCCCATGGGCGAGGCGCTGCAGTTCCATCGGCTGGTCGGGCGCGAGGCGCTGAGCCAGGCGAATGCCTTCGACGTCGAGTTGCTCGGCAACAGCAACACTATCGACGCCAAGGCCCTGCTCGGCAAGGCCGCCACCGTGTCGATGCAGACCGGCCACGGCGGCACGCGGCATCTAGCCGGCATCGTCACGCGCTTCGGCCTTGCGCGCGAGGACGCGCGGCACGCCTTCTACGCCATGCGGCTGCGCCCGTGGTTCTGGCTGGCCACGAAGCGGCACGACTACCGGATCTTCCAGGACCGCGGCGTTCCCGAGATCGTGGCCGAAGTGCTGGAGCGTTACGGCCATCCCTTCGAGCAGAAGCTCTCGCGCAACTACCGCAATTGGACCTACTGCGTGCAGTACGGCGAGAGCGACTTCGATTTCGTCTCGCGCCTGTGCGAGCACGAGGGCATCTACTACTACGTGCGGCACGAAGCCACGCAGCACGTGCTGGTGTTCGCGGACGACATCGCCAATTCGCACAGCCCCCTGCCCGGCGGCGAAACGGTGCGCTATCACCCGCACGAGCAATCCGGCATGACCGGGGGCGAGGAGCCCGCCGAGCGCATCTACGCCTGGGAGACGGGCGAGGAACTGCGCTCCGGCCGCTACGGCAGCGACGACTACGATTTCGAAAAACCCAAGGCCGACCTGAAGAGCCGGCGCCAGATGCCGCCCGGCCACGATCACGACGACCACGAAGTCTTCGAATGGCCCGGCCACTACCTGCTGAACAGCGACGGCGACGCATACGCGCAGACCCGCAACGAAGAACTGCTCAGCGCGCGCAACCAAGCCCATGGCCGCTCCAACCTGCGCTCGCTGGCGCCGGGCCACACGCTGCGGCTGGCGGGCCATCCGTGCGAGGCGCAGAACCGGCAATACCTGCTGCTGGGCGTCGCCTATCACCTGCAGGAGAACCTGCGGGCAACCGAAGGCACGGGCGACACGTCCGGCGGCTCCATCCAGCGCTTTGCCTTCGATGCGCAGCCCACCAGCATGGCCTGGCGCGCGCCGCGCACCACGCCCAAGCCGCGCACCGGCGGGCCGCAGACCGCCGTGGTGGTCGGGCCGGCAGGCCACGAAATCTGGACCGACCAGCACGGCCGCATCAAGGTGCGGTTCCGCTGGGACCGGCTGGGGCGCGCAGACGAAAACGCCTCGTGCTGGCTGCGCGTATCGCACGGCTGGGCCGGCGGCCACTTCGGCACGGCGGCGCTGCCTCGCATAGGACAGGAGGTGGTCGTCGACTTTCTGGACGGCGACCCCGACCACCCCATCGTCGTCGGCCGCTTCCACAACGCCGACGCCATGCCCGCATGGCAGCTGCCCCGCGAAACCCACCTGACAAGCATGCGCAGCCGCGAGCTGGGCGGCAGCCTGCGCGGCAACCACCTGGTGCTGGACGACAGCGCGGGCAAGGTGCAGGCCCAGCTCAAGAGCGACCACCAATGCAGCAGCCTGAGCCTTGGGCACATCGGCCGCATCGAAGACACCGCGGGCCGCAAGGACGACCGCGGCCAGGGCTTCGAGCTGCGCACCGACGGCCATGGCGTGCTGCGTGCCGCGCAGGGATTGCTGGTCAGCACCGAGCCCAGGCCGAACGCGCGGGCACACGTCACCGACATGGGCGAGACCGTCGCGCGGCTCACGCAGGCACGCGAACTGCACGAGGGCATGTGCCGGATGGCGCTCGATGCCGGAGCCCACCAAAGCGGCGACCAGGACGAAGTCGCCAAGGCGCTCAAGCAACAGAACGACGCGATCAGAGGCGCCAATGACGGCGGCAACGGCGGTGCGCCGGGCCGCGAGTTTCCCGAGTTCAGCCAGCCGCATTTGACCCTGGCCAGCCCTTCGGGCATCCAGACCACCGCGCAGGGCTCCAGCCATTTCATGAGCGCCGGGCACAACGCGCTCACCAGCGGCGGCCACACCAGCATCGCCGCGGCCAAAAGCTTCCTGGTCTCGGCCAGGAACGCGGTGCGCCTGTTCGCCTACAAGGCCGGCATGAAGCTGGTGGCCGCGCAAGCGGACATCGACGTCGTCGCGCTGAAGAACGGCATCAACATCCTCGCCAAGCTGAACATCCGGCAGGAAGCCAACCGCATCACCATCACCGCAGTGGAGGAAGTCGTCATCAACGGCGGCTCCAGCTACACCTGCTGGAATGCGTCGGGCATCGTGCACGGCACCCGCGGCCTGTGGCGCGAGCATGCGGCAAGGCACAGCAACATGGGCCCCGACAGCCGCACGCCCGAGAAGATGAACCATGACGTGCAGACCCGCTTCGACCAGGAGGTGCTGTTCCATCACATCGACGAGGAGAACACGCTTGCGGCGAGGCAGGTGTTCGAGCTTCTGCGCAACGGCGAGCCCGGCGGCCAGGAAGGCGACGAGATCACGAATACCGCCGGCACCACTCAGCAACAGCGCTCGGATGGACCGGAGGTCTACAAGATCAAGTGGCGAGGGAGGGCCGAGTGATGGCGGTGCAGGGAGAAGAAGAGGACATCTGGCTGGACTTCAGCCTGGGCATGGACAACTTTGCCGAAGTCACTGCCGTCACAACACCGGTCAGCGACAAGCGAAAGATCCGCGTGCGCGTGCCCCCGGGCAAGCTCATTCCCATCGTGTTCCTGCCCGGCATCATGGGCAGCAACCTGCGCCTGACCCGGGAGCGGCAGGAACTGCTCAAGCGCACCGACAACCTCGCGTGGGGGCCCGACAAGAAAGGAGACGCCTTTACCCGGCGCACCGCGAGCGCCGCGGCCCGGCAGATGCGCCTGGACCCCGACGCCGTGGAAGTGGACATCTACGAGGCCACGGGCGAAAAACTCGAAGGAAAGAAAACCAGCCGCTTCGACGCCACCGGCAACACAACCATCAGCTCCGACCAGCGCCACGACAACGTGCCGCATGACCTGGGCGATGTCAGCAAGCTGCTGGTGACCGACCCGAAGGCCGACCCGAACCACCCGCTTGCGCAGAATCGGCAGAGCTTCACCGCCGCGCAGAAGGCCCGCGCGCGCGGCTGGAGCGAAGTGATGTTCGAGGCCTACGGCGGCATCCTCCAGCTGATGGAGCGCCAGCTCAACGACATCCTGCGCCGCGAAAAAAACAAGTACGTCGTCTCGCCGGCCTGGCTCGACAAGGACAACCCGGAAGCGCTGGTGGGCCGGGCGCCGTCGAGCTTCGGCGTCCACCACGACGCGCAGCCGCTGAGCGAGGACGACCTGCGCAAGATCGGCGAATGCTGGTATCCGGTGCATGCCTTCGGCTACAACTGGCTCAAGAGCAACGGCCAGGAGGCCAAGTCGCTGGCGGAGAAGATCGAGCGGCTCATCGACACCTACAACCACAACGGCTTCGACTGCCCGGGCGTGATCCTCGTGACCCACAGCATGGGCGGCATCCTCGCGCGGGCGTTGATGCATGCGGAATACGGCGGCATCCGGCACCGGATCCTGGGCGTGGTGCACGGGGTGATGCCCACCACCGGCGCGGCGGCGGCGTACAAGCGCATGCGCGCGGGCTTCGAGGGCAGCAACAAGCCCTGGTGGCACCTGCAGGCGCAGGTGGTGGGCAGCATCACGCAGAGCGTGCTGGGCGACAACGGCGAGGAAGTGACCGCCGTGCTGGCCAATGCGCAGGGCGGTCTCGAGTTGCTGCCCGCGGCGGCGTACGGCACGCAGTGGCTGCAGGTGCAGGACGACAACGGCAAGTTCCTGGCGAAGCTGCCGCAGGGCGATGCGGTGAGCGAGATCTATACGCTGGATCGGGACAAGTGGTGGCGGTTGATCAATCCGGATTGGATCGATCCGGCGAAGCAGGCCGAGAAGCCGAAGGAAGAAGGTGGCAAGCCGAATGACCAGATCGGTCCGGACGCGACCACTAGGCGCATCAAGCTGGCGATGGATTTCGCCAATGCCATCGAGAACACCTTCCATCAACGTACCTACGCGCACTACGGTAGCGACCCGCGGCAGCCGGCCTGGAACGACCTCGTGTGGCGCGTCGTTGACGGCGATCCGGTCATCGCGGGCGACCCGCTGACGTGGACGCTCATGCCCGGGCACAAAGGCGACAACGGCGAGGGCACCTTGCGAGTGAAGGGTGACGGCGGGGAGGTACTCAAGCTGAAGCTACAGCCACCTATGACACCCAGCGACGGCACGGTGCCTGTGGAGCGCAGCGCCGCCAAGGTGCGCGCCAAGGTCAAGTGCGTGCAAACAGGCTACGACCACCAGGGCAGCTATGGCGACGCCAACGCCAGTGCGGCCACGCTCTACGGCATCGTTCGCATCGCAGCAGACTTCGATTCGGCGTGGTGGGCGGAGAAGTACTGAAACCCGACAAAGAAAGATCCCAGGATGAACCGACGCATTGAGAAACTGTTCGAGCACACAAAGCTGCTGTGCTTCGGCCGCTATGTGCTGACTGCCCCCATGGAATCGAGGTTGGCGTTCGGGCGCGACTTCCCGACATTGCCCAACCAAGCCAACGACATCGAGAAGGTAATGGAGAACAAGCGCGCAAAGATTTTGGCGGGTCACAAGACTGCCGAAGTTACCTACTTCGGCAAAGGACCAGCTCCGGAAACGTGGTTGATACGTTCCTTCGGGGACAAATTCGCAAAAGAGCTTGAGCTGGAAAGCTTCGAGCTTTACTACGTCGTAGGCCCGCACATCTTCGTAGGCGGGAACGCCACGGCCAAGAGCTACAACGTGACGGCCGATTCGATCCTCGCGAACGCAATCGAGACCGCCAGGAATCTGCGCACACGAGAACCCGACGAAGTGCCCATCGATCAAGGCCTGTGCCACCAGTACGGCTTCAAGCGGCTCGACGGCTCCAAGGGCAACGTCTTCACCCAGGCCGGCCTGCACATCGCCGCCCTGCCCGACGTAGTGTTCAGTGTCCAGAGCAACCAGACCCAGAGCACCACGGGAAGCAACGGCTACGGCCTTCTCAAGCTCATCAACGACCGCAAGCGCGAGGCAGGCAGCAACTACCCGCAGCTGACAACGCTGCGCGAGGGAAAAAAGAAAGTCCACGGCTGGGACGGCGAGGAATCGCTGGTGCGCATGGCCGACGGCTCGCATGACTTCGAGTGGATGTTTATCGGCGAGAACGGCGGCAGCGTTGCGCGCCCCGGCAACCTAGACGTGACCATGTTCAGCAAGGTCGCCTCCGACCGCGTGGGCGCGGCCGAAGCCTCCTCGCTCAACGACGAAGAGGCCATCGCGCTATGGGACAAGCTGCTCGAAGGCTTCAAGTTTCGCGTGGCCGTTCCCGGTGCGCCCGCCGAGGCCGTGGCGATCAAGTGAAGGAGCAGAGAGATGAGTTTCAGGACGCAGCGGCTGCTCGGAGAATCGATGACGGCGGCACTTCAAGCATGAGCCGACGCATCGAGAAACTGTTCGAGCACACCAAGCTGCTGTGCTTCGGCCGCTATGTGCTGACTGCACCCGTGGAATCGAGGCTGGCATTCGGGCGAGACTTCCCGACGTTGCCGAACCGAGCCAACGACATCGAGAAAGTAATGGCCGCCGCCCGAGCTGAAATACTCGAGGCAGACAAGACCGCCGAGATCACTTATTACGGCAAGGGGCCGGCGCCGAGCCTTTGGCTGATTCGCTCCTTCAAGAGCGTATCTGCGAAGAAATACGACTTGGAGAGTTTCCAGACCTTTTACGTGGTCGGGCCCCACATCTTCCTTGGCGGAAGCGCGACAGATGGCGGCTTCACCGCTGAGTCGATTCTTCGAGATGCGGCGGAGACCGCCAGAAACCTGCGCCTGCGCATGCCCGATGACGTTCCACCCGATCAGGGCCTGTGCCATAAATATGGATTCACCCGGGTCGATGGCTCTCAAGGTGCGGCGTTCTCTCAAGCAGGCCTGCATATGGCCGCCCTGCCCGACGTAGTTTTCAGCGTCCAAAGTAACCAGAGCCAGAGCACCAAAGGCAGCAATGGCTACGGCTTGCTCAAGCTCATCAACGACCGCAAGCGCGAGGCAGGCAGCAACTACCCAAAGCTGACGACGCTGCGCGAGGGAAAGAAGAAAGTCCACGGTTGGGACGGCGAGGAATCGCTGGTGCGCATGGCCGATGGCTCGCACGACTTCGAGTGGATGTTCGTCGGCGAATCCGGCAACGTCGCGCGCCCTGGCAACCTCGACGTGACCATGTTCAGCAAGGTCGCCTCCGACCGCGTGGGCGCGGCCGAGGCCTCCTCGCTCAACGACGAAGAGGCCATCGCGCTGTGGGACAAGCTGCTCGAAGGCTTCAAGTTTCGCGTGGCCGTTCCCGGTGCGCCCGCCGAGGCCGTGGCGCTCAGGTGAAGGAACAGAGAGATGAGTTTCGGGACGCAGCGGCCGCTCGGCGAATCGATGACGGCGGCACTTCAAACATGAGCCGACGCATCGAGAAACTTTTCGAGCACACCAAGCTGCTGTGCTTCGGGCGCTATGTGCTGACTGCACCCGTGGAATCGAGGCTGGCATTCGGGCGCGACTTCCCAACGCTGCCGAACCGGGCCAATGACATCGAGAAAGTGATGGAGGCAGAACGCGCGAAGATTCTGACGGGCCACAAGACCGCCGAAATTACCTACTTCGGCAGAGGTCCAACTGCGAATGTCTGGCTGATTCGGTCTTACGAAGACAAGTTCGCAAGAGAGTTGGAGTTGGAGGGCTTCCGTATCTACTACTTCGTCGGACCTCATATTTTCGTGACCGCCCGGGGCACGGACAACGGTGCGACCGCGGAATCGATTCTTGGAGACACGGTCGAGCTTGCGAGAAACCTGCGCGTCCGCTCCGCCGATGAAGTGCCCGCAGAACCAGGCCTGTGCCATCAATACGGCTTCACCCGCATCGACGGTGCCAAAGGTAGTGCCTTCTCGCAAGCGGGCTTGCACATCGCCGCCCTGCCCGACGTGGTGTTCAGCGTCCAGAGCAACCAGAACCAGAGCACCACAGGCAGCAACGGCTATAGCCTGCTCAAGCTCATCAACGACCGCAAGCGCGAGGCAGGCAGCAACTACCCGAAGCTGACGACGCTGCGCGAGGGAAAGAAGAAGGTCCACGGTTGGGACGGCGAGGAATCGCTGGTGCGGATGGCCGACGGCTCGCACGACTTCGAGTGGATGTTCATCGGCGAGTCCGGCAATGTCGCTCGCCCCGGCAACCTCGATGTGACCATGTTCAGCAAGGTCGCCTCCGACCACGTGGGCGCGGCTGCTGCCTCCTCGCTCAACGACGAGGAAGCCATTGCACTGTGGGACAAGCTGCTCGAAGGCTTCAAGTTCCGAGTGGCCGTTCCGGGTGCACCCGCCGAGGCCGTGGCGCTCAAGTGAAGGAGCCAAGAGATGAGCTTCAGGACGCAGGGCCAGCGAACGCTCTGCTCGGCGAATCGATGAAGACGGCACTTCAAGCATGAGCCGACGCATCGAGAAACTTTTCGAGCACACCAAGCTGCTGTGCTTCGGACGCTATGTACTGACCGCTCCAATCGCCTCACGCCTGGAATTCGGTCGTGACTTTCCGACGCTGCCGGATCAGGCCGACGACATCGAGAAGGTGATGGCTGCCGAGCGGGCAAAGATTCTGAAGGGCCACAAGACCGCCGAAATCACCTATTTCGGCAAGGGCCCAGTTGCAAATACCTGGCTGATCCGCTCCTACGGGGACAAGTTCGCGAAAGAACTGGAACTGGAGGGCTTCCGCATCTATTACATCGTTGGCCCGCACATCTTCATGGAGGGGACCGCCACCGCCAAGAGCCAGAACATGACCGTGGAACGGATCTTCAAGGACATCGTGGAGACCGCAAGTAACCTGCGCCTTCGCTCGCCCGACGAAGTCCCCAGAGATCAGGGCCTGTGCCATGAATACGGCTTTACCCGGGTCGATGGCTCTCAAGGTGCGGCGTTCTCTCAAGCAGGCCTGCATATGGCCGCCCTGCCCGACGTAGTTTTCAGCGTCCAAAGTAACCAGAGCCAGAGCACCAAAGGCAGCAATGGCTACGGCTTGCTCAAGCTCATCAACGACCGCAAGCGCGAGGCCGGCAGCAACTACCCAAAGCTGACGACGCTGCGCGAGGGAAAGAAGAAGGTCCACGGTTGGGACGGCGAGGAATCGCTGGTACGGATGGCCGACGGCTCGCACGACTTCGAGTGGATGTTCATCGGCGAGTCCGGCAACGTCGCGCGCCCTGGCAACCTCGACGTGACCATGTTCAGCAAGGTCGCCTCCGACCGCGTGGGCGCGGCCGAGGCCTCCTCGCTCAACGACGAAGAGGCCATCGCGCTGTGGGACAAGCTGCTCGAAGGCCTCAAGTTCCGCGTGGCCGTGCCGGGCGCACCGCCTGAAGCAATAGCAATACAACCAGGAAAAAGATGATGAAACGAACGCTCACGACCGAATTGGCCCGCCGCCGAGCCTTGAAAACCTTGGGGGTGGCAGTCACGCTGCCACTTTCCTTCCAGCCATCCGTGCAGGCCGCGCAAATGCTGTCGCAGCCCCTTGCCAACCGGCTCTGGCGGCCCGTGGATAGCCCGCGTTCCTGAGCCTCTTCGCAGGTAACGACCTGCATCAAGACCCACCATGCCGGGGCGGCTACCGTTATCTGCAGAATAGGCGCCCATGCACGTTCGATTTCCGCGCCCCGCGGCGCTCGCCCTCGCCCCCGCCTGCGCCTTTCTTCTCTCCCTCGCGCTTTCTCTCCCCTCCGCGTCGGCCGCCCCTGACGCGGCGGATGCCGACGCCCGCATCGAGGCCCTCATCGCCCGCATGACGCCGCAGGAAAAGGCGGGCCAGCTCAGCCTCTACGGCCCGGCCGACATCGACACGCCCAACAACCCGCAAGCCGGCTGGCGCAATGCGCAGCAGGAAACGGCCGACGTGCGCGCCGGCCGCCTCACCGGCCTCTTCAACAACGCCGGGCTCGAAGGCAAGCGGCGGCTGCAGCAGATCGCGGTGAAGGAGTCGCGGCTGGGCATTCCCCTGATCTTCGGCGCGGACGTGATCCACGGCTTTCGCACGATGTTCCCGATGCCGCTGGCCGAGGCCTCGAGCTGGGAGCCTGCACTGGCCGAACGCACCGCGCGCGCCGCGGCGGTCGAGGCCACGGCGGACGGCTTTCGCTGGACCTTCGCGCCGATGGTCGACATCGCACGCGACGCTCGCTGGGGCCGCGGCCTGGAGGGCGCCGGCGAAGACGTGCTGCTGTCGAAACGCTTCGCCGCCGCGCGCGTGCGCGGCTTCCAGGGCGCCGACCTGTCGCGCCCCGACGCCATGCTGGCCACGCCCAAGCACTTCGCGGCCTACGGCGCCGCCGAGGGCGGGGTCGACTACAACGTGAGCGACATCTCGGAGCGCACCCTGCGCGAGGTCTACCTGCCGCCGTTCCGCGCGGCCATCGACGCGGGCGCGCTGTCGGTCATGAGCGCCTTCAACGAGATCGGCGGCATTCCCTCCACCGCCAACGGCGACCTGCTGACCGGCGTGCTGCGCGACGAATGGAAGTTCAAGGGCTTCGTGGTCTCCGACTACACGGCCGACGAGGAACTGGTGGAGCACGGCTACGCCGCGAACCCGCGAGAGGCCGCAAAGCAGGCCTTCCTGGCCGGCACCGACGTCAGCATGCAGAGTGGCCTGTACATGCGCTACCTGCCCGACCTCGTGGCCTCGGGCGAAGTGCCGATGGCACGGCTCGACGAGGCGGTGCGCCGCGTGCTGCACGTCAAGCAGAAGCTGGGCCTGTTCGACGACCCGATGCACGGCCTCGACGGGCCGCCCGCGTCGCAACGCGCGGAGAACCCCGAGTTCATCGCGCTGGCCCGCGAGTCCGCGCGCCGCTCCATCGTGATGCTGAAGAACGAGCGCATGCTGCTGCCGCTGCCCAAGGCCGGCACGAAGATCGCGCTGATCGGCCCCTTCGCCGAAGGCACTGTCGACCTGATGGGCGCCTGGAGCCTGTTCCCGGGGCAGTCGGCACCCGTGGGCATCGACCAGGGGCTGCGCGCGGCGCTGGGCGCCAACTCGTCGGTCACCGTGGTGCGCGGCTCGGGCATCGGCGCGTCGCTGCCCGGCGGCATCGACGCCGCCGTGGCTGCCGCGCGCGATGCCGACGTGGTGGTGCTGGCCATCGGCGAAAGCGAAAAGATGTCGGGAGAGGCACGTTCGCGCAGCGACATCGGCCTGCCGCAGGCGCAACAAGACCTGGCCGAAGCCGTGGCCGCCACCGGCAAGCCCGTGGTCGTGCTGCTGAGCAACGGCCGCGCGATGGCGCTGAAGGGCGCGGTGCGCAATGCACGCGCCATCCTCGTCACCTGGTTCCTCGGCGTGCAAACGGGCAATGCCATCGCCGACGTGCTGTTCGGCGACTTCAACCCTTCGGGCCGGCTGCCCGTGAGCTTTCCGCAGACCGCGGGCCAGGCGCCCTACTACTACGCCCACAAGCGCACCGGCCGCCCTTCACCCGAAAGCGCGCCCGGCATGTCCTTCAAGGCCCGCTACCTCGACGCGACGCACGAGGCGCTCTACCCCTTCGGCTTCGGCATCGGCTATGCGCCGGTGCGCTACGACAGCGTGGAACTGAGCCAGGACCGTATCGCCATGTCGGACACGCTGCGCGTGCGCGCCACCGTCACCAACACCGGGCAACGCGACGCGGAAGAAGTGGTGCAGCTCTACGTGGCCCAGCGCGCGGCCAGCGTGACGAGGCCGGTGCGCGAGCTCAAGGACTTTCGCAAGCTGAGCATCGCGCCCGGCGCGTCGGTACAGGTCGAGTTCACGCTCACCAAAGACGACCTGCAGTTCATCGGCCGGGACATGAAGCCCACGGTCGAGCCCGGCGAGTTCGACCTGTGGGTGGCGCCTTCGGCTGCCGAGGGCATCCGCAAGCGCTTCGTTCTCACGCGCGACTGAAGGCGGTCGCGCGCGGATTCGTCATTCGCCGGATGCGCTCGAAGTGTTCGGCAGGTTCGCCGACGCCACCGGCGGTGCCACCTGCGACTCCATGATCTCCGTCGGATGGATGCCGGTGTTGGCGCGGATCGCGGCGGCCTGCACCTGTGCGCGGTCCAGGCCGTTCACGGCCGGCGCGGGCTGCGATTCGAGGACCTCGGTGGCGTGGATGCCGTTGTTGGCGCGCACCGCATCCGCTGACACCGCATCGCGCGACTGGGTCGAGTGCGACATCTGCGGATAGTCGGGATCGGCGCGCCCGCTCGCATGCGCGAACGAGGCCAGCACCAGCGCGGGCACAGCGGCGATGCACAGGGTGACGGTACGGACTCTCATGCTTGTCTCCTTGAGTAGTGGTAGTGACGCTATTCACTCTAGGACGGCGTACTTATCGGCCTGTGAGAGGCTGCTTATGCAACGGTGAGAGTTGGCTTAGAGGGCCGTGAGAGTTCGGTTAGCAGCGTGTGAGGGCCGTATATTCGCGGCTCCCAGGCCGCCGCCCAAAGCACCCATGCACGCCACCGCCCTGCCCATAGACCACCACCTGGACCTCGTGTCCGACACCGAGATCGGCAGCTACTGCTTTCTCTCGACCGGCCACGTGACCGCGACATTGGGACAAGGGAACGGCCCCATCTGCGCACCCGTGTTCGACTACCGCGTGCGTTCCGACGGCAGCGTCGAAGTCATCGACTCCAGCGGACGGATCGAACTATGGCGCGGCCTTCGCGTCGATGGCGATCTGCTGCATGTGGAGCGCGATGGCAAGCCTTGCACCTTCACCATCAGAAAGCCCACCCCATGAAAGTCAATCGCATCGTCGCCAACATCGCCACGCCCGCTCCAGCGCGCGCCGCCGTCTTCTACAAGGACGTGCTCGGCCTCGACCTGCTCATGGACCACGGCTGGATACAGACCTACGGCGCGCAAGCGGAAATGACGGTGCAACTGAGCTTCGCGTCGGAAGGCGGCTCGGGCACGCCGGTGCCCGATCTCTCCATCGAGGTGGACGATGTGAACGAAGCCTTCGAGCGCATGAAGGCCGCGGGCTTCGCCATCGAGTACGGCCCGGTCGACGAGCCTTGGGGCGTGCGCCGCTTCTACGTGCGCGACCCGTTCGGCAAGCTCGTCAACATCCTCGCGCACGCCTGAGCGGGGCCGCGCGGGGCGCGCTCAGTCGAGCCCGTGGAACACGCTGTCGTCCGGCCCGATGTGGGACGGCGGCGTCCACGCGGCGTCGCGCATGGAACGGCTCACCAGCTTGTCCACGCCCAGCAGCGTGGCGAAGATCGCCATGCGCACCGGAATGCCGTTGTCGGTCTGGCGGAAGATGGCCAGGCGCGGGTCGTTGTTCAGGTCGGTGCTGAGGTCGTGCGAGCCGGGCCGGCCGTCGCGCGGCAGCGGGTGCATCACCACCACGTCCTGCTTGCAGGCCGACTCGATCAGCGCCTGGTTGATCTCGAAGGCGTTGTCGAAACCTTCCAGCACTTCGTCGTTCGCGAATCGCTCTTTCTGGATGCGCGTGGCGTAGATGATGTCGGCGCCGGCCAGCCCCAGTGCGGGCGTGGCCGCGGTTTCGACCACGTGGCCGTTGCGGCTCACGGCCTCCACGATGGCCGCCGGCATCGCGAGCGAAGGCGGCGAGATCAGCGTGAACTTCAGCCCCTTGTACAGCGCCAGCAGCTTGATGAGCGAATGCACGGTGCGGCCGTACTTCAGGTCGCCGACCATCGCGATGTGCGCGCCGTCGACCAGCTTGCCCAGCCGCGAGAACTCGCGCTGGATGGTGTACAGGTCGAGCAGCGCCTGGCTCGGGTGCTCGCCCGGGCCGTCGCCGCCGTTGATGACCGGCACGTTGGTGGCGCGCGCGAACTCGGCGACCGAGCCCTGCTCGGGGTGGCGCACCACCATCGCGTCGACATAGCCGCCGATGACGCGGCTGGTGTCGTAGATCGACTCGCCCTTGGCCATCGACGAGAAGGTGAAGCCGGTGGTGTCGCACACCGAGCCGCCGAGCCGGCAGAACGCGGCGCCGAAGCTCACGCGGGTGCGGGTGCTGGCCTCGAAGAACAGGTTGGCCAGCACGGCGCCTTCGAGCACGCGGCTCACCTTGCGCCGGCGCGCGATGGGCTGCATGACATCCGCGAGCTGGAACAGTTCGTCGATGGCGTCGCGGTTGAGCTGGTTGACCGACAGCAGGTGATGCGCGCCGCCCGTGGCCATCGCCTTGCGCAAGGCACCTTCATGTGCGCTTTGCGTATATTCTCCGCGCAGACCATCGGAAGCCAGGATTTCGCTCACGAAACGCCGCGCAACGTCGGGCATGGCCCGGAATTCATTGGACTCGTCGGGCAGCAGCCAGGCGTCCAGCGCCCGCCTGCGGCTGCCGATGCGCTCGGCAAAGGCGTCGCGCGTCATGTTGAGCTGGCGCATCGCGTCGCGCAGCAGCACCTGTTGTGGCATGTTGTTCATGGGGCGCGAATATATACTCAATGCGTATATTTTTGAAGAGCCGAAAAGAAAAACTTATCTCCTGCTCTTCCTGGCCGGCTTCTTCGCGGCCTGGCGAATCGCGCGCTGCCGCAGGGTCGCGCCTGAACCACGCGGCGGGCGCGGCGGCGCCACGTCGTGCTGGCTGGCCCGCAAGGTGAAGTCGCAGGTCTTCACCGCCAGTTCGACGATGCGCGCCAGCGCGGGGCTGGCGTTGTCGCGCCGGTAGACCGCGCTGTAGACCAGCGGCGGCGGCATGGGGTCGGTCCGCACGATGCGCAGCAGGCCGCTCTTGATGTCGGGGCGCACATAGTCGAGCGCCTGCTGGCTGATGCCGAAGCCGCTGATCGTCAGCTCGCGCAGCACCGTCGTGCTGTTGGTCAGCATGACCTTGCCGAAGCGAAAGCCGTGCTCCGCGCGCCAGGCTTCATAGAACCGATTCTTCGAGGCGCCGGCGGGCTGCTCGATCACCGGGTAGTCGGCAAACTCGTGCGGCTTCAGCGCCCGGTTGGGAACGCCCAGGCGCGGACTCGCGATCCAGGCCTGGTCGACCTGCCCCACCTTGATCGACTCGAAGGCCTGCCCCCAGAAGATGCCCGGCATGATGGACAGGTCGAGCTTGTTGGCCTCCAGCCGCTCGAAGAGCGTGAGCCCCGCGTCGACCACCGGCTCGAGCGTTACCTCGGGATGCAGCTTCTGCAGCAGCTGTATGAGGCTGGTGAGCCAGGTCATGGCGATCAGCTCCGTCACGCCCACGCGGAAGGTGCCGCGCAGTGTCTTGTCGACGCTGATGTCGTGCTGGATGCGCTGCCAGAGCCGCTGCGCCTCTTCCGCGAGCGACAGCAGCTCGCGGCCGGCCTGCGCCAGTTCGAGCCCGTGCGAGGTGCGATGCAGCAAGGGGCCGCCCAGCGATTCCTCCAGCTCCGCCAGCCGCTTGGAGATGGCCGACTGCGTGGTGTGCAGCTTCACCGCCGCGGCGCTGAAGCTCTGGAGCTTGGCGCTGAAGAGAAAGGCCTCCAGCTGCTTGAAGGTGAAGTTCATGGCTGCGGAATGTACGCCCCCGGCCCGCCAGGAAAAAAAGGAATACCGCGCCGCTCCGATTTCTCGTTTGTTCCGCGGCGCGGCGACTTTGATACTGCGTGCATGCTTCACATCGCACCACGCCTGAACCGAATCAAACCGTCGCCCAGTTCCATGGCCGGACAGAGAGCGCGCGAGCTGCGCGCGATGGGCCGGGACATCCTCGGCCTGACCGCCGGAGAGCCCGACTTCGAGACGCCCATGCACATCAAGGACGCGGCCATCCGCGCCATGATGGCCGGCCAGACCCGCTACACCGACGTGGGCGGCACGCCGCAACTCAAGGAGGCCATCGCGGCCAAGCTGCTGAAAGAGAACGGGCTGGCCTACACGCCGGGCGAGATCATCGTCGGCACCGGCGCCAAGCAGGTGATCTTCAACGCGCTGATGTGCACCGTCGCCGCGGGCGACGAAGTCATCGTGCCGGCGCCCTACTGGGTGTCGTACCCGGACATCGCTCTCTTGGCCGGCGGCGTGCCGGTGTTCGTCGATTGCCCGGCCGCGGCAGGCTTCAAGCTGCAGCCCGCGGACCTGGAGCGCGCCATCACCGGCAAGACGCGCTGGCTGATGCTCAACTCGCCGAACAACCCGAGCGGCGCGACCTACACACGTACCGAGCTGCTTGCACTGGCCGAGGTGCTCCGGCGCCATCCCCATGTCTGGGTGCTGACCGACGACATCTACGAGCACCTCATCTATGGCGACATCGAGTTCGCGACCATGGCCCAGGTAGCGCCCGACCTCAAGGAGCGCACGCTGACGGTGAACGGCGTTTCCAAGGCCTACGCAATGACGGGCTGGCGCATCGGCTACGGCGCCGGGCCCGCGGCGCTGATCAAGGCAATGGTCAAGCTCCAGTCGCAAAGCACCTCCGGACCCAACTCCGTCGCCCAGGCGGCGGCCGTGGCGGCGCTCACCGGCCCGCAAGACACGATTGCCACGAACCGACGCGAATACCAGGCGCGGCGCGACACGGTGGTCGCGGCGCTCAATGCCATCGACGGCATCCGTTGCGATGTGCCCGATGGCGCCTTCTACGTCTTCGCGTCGTGCAGCGCACTGTTCGGGCTTCGCACGCACAAGGGCG
Source organism: Variovorax paradoxus (assembly GCF_022009635.1). Taxonomy (NCBI): domain Bacteria; kingdom Pseudomonadati; phylum Pseudomonadota; class Betaproteobacteria; order Burkholderiales; family Comamonadaceae; genus Variovorax; species Variovorax paradoxus. Next base: position 3,417,894 of record NZ_CP091716.1, on the reverse strand, counting down.
GCGTGATCGAGACCAGCGACGACTGGGTGATGCACCTGCTCGATTCGCAGGACCTCGCCGCATTGCAAGGCAGCGCCTACGGCGTGCCGACGCATTTCCGCCTCTCCTTTGCCGCCAGCACCGAGCAACTGCTGGAGGGCTGCCGCCGCATCGCGCGGGCGCGCGGCGAACTCTCGGGCCAAGCCATCCACAAGGAACCGCAATGAAACTCCGCCCTCTTCTCAAGCTGCTGCCCGCCATCGCCGCGGGTGCTGCGTTGCTCGGTGCCACGCAGACATGGGCCGCCGATGCCTTTCCGACGAAGCCCGTGAAGATCCTCGTCGGGTTTTCGCCCGGCGGCTCCAACGACGTGGTGGCACGGCTGATCGCGCCCAAGCTGGCCGAGGGGCTCGGGCAGCAGGTGCTGGTCGAGAACCGCCCCGGCGCGGGCGGCAACATCGCGGCGTCGGCCATGCTCGGCGCGCCTGCTGACGGGCACACGCTGCTGATGTGCACCACGGGCACCCTGTCGATCCAGCCGCACATCCTCAAGAGCATGCCCTTCGACCCCGAGAAGGACATCGTGCCGGTCACGCAGGTGGTCAACGCGCCCTACATGCTGCTGGTGAACGCGACGCTGCCGGTGAAGAACGTCAAGGAACTCGTGGCCTATGCCAAGCAGAAGCCGGGCGAGATCAACTTCGCTTCCTCAGGCACGGGCACCGGCGGACACCTTGCCGGCGAGATGCTCAAGAGCCGCGCGGGCATCGACATCGTGCACGTGGCCTACAAGGGCACCGGGCAGGCCATGACGGACCTGATCGCGGGCCAGGTCTCGATGATCTTCGACCAGCCGGTGAGCTCGATGCAGTACGCCCGCGCGGGCAAGCTGCGCGCCCTGGCGGTGGCCAGCCCGCGCCGGCTGGCGGCCTTTCCGGACATTCCGACCGTGACCGAAGCCGGCGTGCCGGACTTCGACCCCGTCACCTGGGCCGGCATCTGCGCGGCGAAGAACACGCCGCCCGCGGTGGTCGCGCGCATCCAGCGCGAAGTGGCCAAGGTGCTGGCCATGCCCGACATCGCCAAGCGGCTCGCCGCCGACGGCCTGGAGCCGGTGGGCAGCACGCCCGAGCAGTTCCGCGCCTTCCTGGCGGCCGACAAGCGCAAGTGGGGCCGCGTGGTGAAGGACGCCGACGTCAAGGCCGAATGAGAAAGAAGAAAGAACACACGATGAACCAGCTTCCAGACATCGTTCGCGACTTCGAGCGCGTTTCCTCCGACCTGGTGCGACAGGCTTCCGCGTACCAGCCGGCCATTCTTGCCGACGTCAACGGCCGCCGGGGCGCCCTGCATGGCCGCGTGCAGGCCCTGCGCCATCGCATGACGCTGGCGGGCAGCGCGCTCACGGTGGAAGTGCGGCCGGGCGACAACCTGATGATCCACGCCGCCATCGCGCTCGCAAAACCGGGCGACGTGCTGGTGATCGACGGCAAGGGCGACCAGAGCGCAGCCCTCATGGGCACGATCATGATGAACGCCTGCCGTCAGGTCGGCATTGCCGGCGTGGTGATCGACGGCGCGGTGCGCGACAGCGCGGAGATCGACGAGATGGACTTTCCGGTCTTCTCGGTCGGCACCAATCCGAACGGTCCGACGAAGCTGGCTTCGGGGCGCATCGGGCATCCGGTGTCTGTTGGCGGCGTGGCCGTTCGACCCGGCGACTTGGTCGTCGCCGATGCCGACGGCGTGGTCGTCATCGAGCGGGAGAAGGTAGAGACGCTTCTGCCGGCCGCCAAGAAGAAGGTCGAGGACGAAGCCGCGCGCATCGAAGCCATCAAGAAAGGCGACACGGCGGCCAAGTGGCTGGACTCCGCCCTGCGCAATGCGGGCGTGCTCAAGGAAAACGAAAAGCTCGTGCAGACGCAAGAGCCGTGAGCCTGCGACATGAACGGACATGAAGAAAGGGCCTTCAAGGCCCTTCTTCATTCCTGCTCATGCAGCAGCCTGATGCTTACAGGCCAGCCTGGCGCGTGAACGACACGCTGGGCTTCTTGTAGGCTTGCGGCACTTCGTCGCGGTAGAAAGCGCGGCGGTCGAGGCTTTGCAGCGGGTCGTGCGCCTTGGCGACGGCTTCGGCCTGCACGCTCGCACGGTTGGCGGTCGAGGTGAAGGCTTGTGCACCGGCGCTGGCGGCATCGCTGTACTCGTTGCCAGCACGTGCGGCGGCAACGGCTTGCGGTGCCACTTCGGCGCGGGACACCGACGAGTTCACGACGTGCACGCCGTCGTAGGTTTCAGCTTGCGCACCGGCAACGGCCAGGAGCGAGAGAGCGGCAACGGCGAGGATCTTCGAGGCATTCATTTCAAACTCCTTCAATGGGTTGTGTTGATGGAATGAAGTGTGATCCTCCAAGGCCCCAAAAAACCGCTGCAAAAGGAACCGCGGCGTTCACGAGATTGAAACAATCAAGCCCTTGAAAAGCCGCCGGTCAAGAGGGGATGCCCCGAATTTGCAGGGCTGCAGTAGTCTTTTCTCTTCACTCGCCCGGCGATGCCTGCGCCACGCGGTTCCACCAGCCGCCACCCAGCGCCTGGAACAGCGCCGCGGTGTCGCCCAGTCGCGCGGCCTGCGCCTGTGCCAGCGCCATCGTGGCCTGATGATGGTTCTGCTGCGCGGTCAGCAGCGCCAGCCGGTCGACATAACCCTTGCTCAACTGGCGGCCGATCAGCTCCATCGACGTGCGCGAGGTGCGCTCGAGTTCGACCGCCGCGCGCAGTGCCCGCGCATCGGAGTGGATCGCCTGCAGCGTGTCCGCCACGTTCTGGAAGGCGGTGATGGCGGTGGCGCGGTACTGCGCCTGCGCCTGCTTCAGCGCCTCTTCGGCGGCGCGCTGGCGGCTCTTGAGCACGCCGGCGTCGAAGAGCGGCTGCGCGATGTTGCCGGTGAGGCTGAAGAAGCGGCCCGAGTTCAGGAACATCTGGCTGAACTGGCTGGCGGCGCCGCCCCAGGTCGCGTCGATCGAGAACTGCGGCAACCTTGCAGCGATCGCCACGCCGACCTGTGCGCTCGCGGCATGCACCTGCTCTTCGGCCGCGCGCACGTCGGGGCGTTGCGCCACCACCTGCGAAGGCAGGCTCAGCGGCAGCGACTCGGGCAGTTGCAGCGATGCCAGGTCGAAGGTCTGCGGCAGTTCCACGTCTTGCACGCCGCCGGTCAGCGCGCGCAGCAGGTTGCGGTTCTGCTCGAACTGCTTCTCGAGCGGCGGCAGCAGCTGGCTGGCCTGTGCCAGCGCGTTCTCCTGCAGCGCCAGGTCGAGCCGCGACGCATAGCCGGCCTTCAGCTGCCGGTTGAGCAGCGCGACCGACTGGGTGTTGAGCTCGACGATCTCGCGCGTGCTGGCGATCTGCTGGCGCAGCAGCGCCTCCTGTATGGCCGCGGCCGCCACGTTGGCCGCGAGCGTGAGGTAGGTCGCCTCCAGCTGCAGTTGCTGGTAGGTGGCCTGCGCTTCCAGTGCCTCGACCTGCCGCCGGTTGCCGCCGAACACGTCGGGCGTGTAGCCCACCGTCAGTTGCGCCGTGTGGAAGTTGTAGATGACGGGCGCGTTGAAGGGTGCCGTGCCGCCCTCTTGCGCCGACGGATTGGCCGTGGTGCTGATCACCGTGCCGTTGCCCTGCACGCCCGGCGAATTGCCGCCCAGGTTGCCCGCGATCTTGGTGCGTGCCGGCGAATAGCTCGCCTGCACCGTGGGATAGAAAAAGCCCCGCTGCGCGCGCACGTTCTCCTGCGCGATGCGCAGCGCCGCCTGCGCCGACTCCACGGTCGGGTTGGCGGCGAAGGCTTTCTCGATCACCGCGTCGAGCGCCTTCGACTGGAACAGCTTCCACCATTCGGCCTGGATGTCCTGCGTGCGCACGAAGCGCTGCGCGCCGCCGGCGGCCACGGGCGCCGAAGCCGTCACCTCGGGCAGAGGCTTGGGCGAGAAGCCTTCGGAGGCCGCGAGCGCCGGCCTCGCATAGTCGGGCCCGACGGCGCAGCCGCCCAGCCACACGGCGCATGCCAGCGCCACCGCGGTCCGCAGGCCTCGTGCCATCGGGCGGTTCATCGTTCGTGTTCGCATGGTGTGTTCGTTCGGGCTCATGCGGGCACAGGCTCCGCGGCCTCTTCCGTCTCGTCGTAGAAATTGCCGAACATGCCGATGGCCAGCGGCAGTACCAGCAGCGTGAACAGCGTGCCGCTGACGATGCCGCCGACGATCACGCAGGCAAAGGGCCGCTGCGTCTCGCTGCCGATGCCGTGCGACAGGGCCGCGGGCAGCAGGCCCAGGCCCGCCATCAGCGCGGTCATCAGGATCGGCCGCAGCCGCACCGCCGCGCCTTCGACGATGGCGCGCGCCACCGCCGAGCCGTCGCGCACGCGCTGCGTCACTTCCTCGACCAGGATCACGCCGTTCTGCACCGAGATGCCCGCCACCGCGATGAAGCCCACCGCCGCCGACACCGACAGGTGCAGGTCCGCCAGCGCCAGCGCGGCCAGGCCGCCCACCAGCGTGAACGGGATCATGCCCAGCACCAGCCCCGCGAGCCGCACCGAGCGAAAGGCCCAGAACAGCAGCGAGAAGATCAGCAGCGCCGTCAGCGGCACGATCACCATCAGCCGCTTGGCCGCGCGCTGCGAGTTCTCGAACTGGCCGCCCCAGGTGAGCTCGTAGCCCGGCGGCAGCTTGACCTGCTCGGCCACCGTGCGCTGCGCCTCTTCGACGAAGCTGCCCTGGTCGCGTCCCAGCAGATTCACTTTGACGATCACCATGCGCGAGCCCGATTCGCGGAAGATGCGCGACGCGCCCTGCTTCACCTCGATGGTCGCCACGTCGCCGAGCGCGATGGTGCCCGGCCCGTTGCCGCTCTGCGTGCCCGGCACCGCCAGCTGCAGCCCCGCGATGGCGTCCACGCTGTTGCGGTGCCTGTCGCCCACGCGCACCACCACGTCGAAGCGCTTGTCGGCGTCGTAGAAGCCGGTGACCGACGTGCCCGACATCGCCTGGTTGACCAGCGTGTTCACGTCGTTGATGGCCATGCCGTAGCGCGCGAGCCGCGCGCGGTCGGGCGTGATCACCACTTCGGTCTGGCCGCCGATGCGGGTCGCGTCCACGTCGGTCGCGCCGCGGATGCCCTTGATGACCGACGCCACCTCGGCGCCCTTGTCGTCGAGGATGTCCAGGTTGTTGCCGATGATCTTGGCCACGATCTCGCCGCGAAAGCCCGACAGCGCCTCTTCCACGTTGTCCTGGATCACCTGCGAGAAGTTCGCGCTGATGCCCGGGATTCCGTCGAGCTGCGCCGACATGCTCGCCACCAGGTCTTCCTTCGAGGCAAAGCGCCACTGCTCGCGCGGCTTCAGGTCGACCAGGATCTCCAGGTTGTTCGGGCCCTTGGGGTCGGAGCCGTCGTCGGGCCGCCCGACCTGCGCGATCACGCGCGCCACCTCGGGGTAAGCCAGCAGCTTGGCGCGCACCACGTGCTCGACCTCTTTCGTGGTCTCCAGCGCGGCCGAGGTGGGCAGCGTCACGGTCAGCCAGATGTTGCCTTCGTCCAGCTTGGGCAGGAACTCGCTGCCCAGGCGCGGCGCCAGCAGCAGCGCCAGCGCCACCGGCACGGCCGACAGCAGCAGCGTGACGCGGCCGCGCCGCATGGTGAACATCACCAGCTTGCGATAGCGCATCTGCAGCCAGTCGAGCCAGGGCTTGTGCTTTTCGGCCAGCGTGCCGCGCTGCAGCGCATACGACAGCAGCGTGGGCAGCAGCGTGAAGGTCAGCAGCACCGCGCCCAGCAGCGCGAAGCTCAGCGTGAGCGCCACCGGCGTGAAGATCTTTCCTTCGACGCGCTGGAAAGTGAAGATCGGCACGAAGGCCAGGATGATGATGGCCTTGGAGAACAGCACCGGGTGCGCCAGGTCGCTCAGCGTGCGGTGCAGCACGCCCATGCGCTGGTGCCGCGCCTCGGGCGAGGCTATGTCGCCCACGCTCTTGGCGGCCAGCCGCACCATCAGCGCCTCGACGATGACCACCGCGCTGTCGATGATGATGCCGAAGTCCACCGCGCCCAGCGAAATGAGGTTGGCCGACACGCCGCGCGCGTTCATCAGGATGAACGCGAACAGCAGCGCCAGCGGGATCACCGTGGCCACGATCAGCGCCGCGCGCCAGCTCGAGAGAAACACGATCAGCACCGCGATGACCAGCAGCGCGCCCACCACCAGGTTTTCCGCCACCGTGGACACCGTGTGGCGGACCAGCTCGGTGCGGTCGTACACCGGCACGATGCGCACGCCCGGCGGCAGCTTGGCCTGCAGCTGGCCGATGCGTTGCTTCAGCTCGGCGTTGATCTTGGCCGGGTTGCCGCCCTTGGTCATGGAAACGATGCCCTCGACCACGCTGTCGCGCGCATCGACCGCCACGATGCCGAAGCGCGGCCGTTCGCCCGCGCGCACCTCGGCCACGTCGGCCACGGTGATGGCACGGCCCTGGCGCGACGCGATCACCACGCTGCGGATGTCCGCCAGGCTCGCGAACAGGCCTGCCGAGCGCACGACCAGCGAAGCGTCGCCCTGGCGCATCAGGCCGCCGCCGGCACTGCCGTTGCCATTGCCGATGGCCTGGTTGAGCTGGTCGAGCGTGACCTGGTACTTGCGCAGCGCCAGCGGATCGACCTCGACCTGGTATTCGGTGATGGCGCCGCCGAAGCTCACCACGTCGGCCACGCCCGGCGTCATGCGCAGGAAGGGGCGCACCGTCCAGTCCTGCAGCGTGCGCAGTTGCGCATCCGTCAGGCCGCCGCCCTCGATGGTGTAGCGGTACACCTCGCCCACCGCGGTGGAGAGCGGCGCCAGCTGCGGCTGCACGCCCGTGGGCAGCGTCACGGTCGAGAGTTTTTCAGTGACCTGCTGGCGCGCGAAGTAGTCGTCGGTGCCGTCGGCAAAAGTGAGCGTGACGATCGACAGGCCCGTCATCGTGACCGAGCGCACGTTCGACAGCTTGGGAATGCCCGACACCTCGCGCTCGATGGGCAGCGTGACGGTGCGCTCCATGTCTTCCGGCGCCTGCCCCGGCAATTGGGAAATGACGCGCACCTGCACGTCCTGCACGTCGGGAAAGGCCTCGATCGGCAGGTTGGACAGCGCATAAGCGCCGAAGCCCACCAGCGCGGCGACGAGCACCATCACGAACACTCGCTGCGTGAGCGAGAAGGCGATGAGCCGGTCGATCACGACTTGTCACCCGCGCGCGCGGTGAGTTCGGCGTCCAGCAGCAGCGCGCCCTTCACGACCACCAGTTCGCTGCCCTTGAGCCCTTCGCCCACGTAGCTGGCGTCGCCGCCCTGCGTGAGCAGCGCGACCTTGCGGCGATGGAATTCGCCCGGCGCCTCCTGCACGAACAGGTAGGCGTACACGCCGTGGTTGACGATGGCGCTGTTGGGCACGCGCACGCCCTGCCCTTCGGCCTGCAGCACGCTGGCGCGCACGAACATCTCGGGCAGCAGCTCGGTGCGCGGGTTCGCGAGCACCGCGCGCGCGGTGGCACGACGAGTGTTGACGTCGACCACCTGGCCCAGCTGCACGATCCTGGCGCTGAACTGCTGGCCGGGAAAGGCGTCGCTTTCCACGCTCACGTCGCTCTTGAGGCGCACGCGGCCCAGCAGCTTCTCGGGCAGGTCGATCATGAGCCAGAGCCGCTTCGGATCGGTCACCACGAAGAGCGGCGCGGCCATGCCGGGGCTGACTTCCAGCGCGGGCGTGGCGGTGCGGTCGGTCACCACGCCGTCGATGGGGCTGGTCAGCTTCACGCGCTGGCCGCTGATGGCCAGGCCGCGCGGATTGAGGTTCTTCAGGCGCTGGCCGGCGCGCAGTGTCTCGGCGCGGGCCTGGGCAAGGTCGGACTGCAGCGACTCCCACTCCTTCACCGGAATCGCGTCGCCGGAAACCAGGTCTTTCGCGCGCTCGACGGCCAGGCGCTTGCGCTCTTCATCGGCACGGGCCTTGTCGAGGTCGGCGGCGGCGGTGCCGAAGTCGGGCGAGTCGATCTCGGCCAGCACCTGCCCGGCCTTCACCGTGTCGCCCGGCGCAACCTTGATGTCGACGATGCGCCCCGACACCCCCACGCCGATGCGCGCGGTCACGTCCTCGTCGTAGGTGACGCGGGCGCTCAGCACGTCGGCCAGCGGCACGCGCGAGGGCAGAATGGCCCGCGCCTGGATCATCGTCAGCTGCGCCGCACCCTCCGGGTAGCGCAGGGTCTCGGCGCCCAGCTGGGTGGCCGGCTGCGGCGGGCGTTCGGTGCCGGCGCGCGACTCCGTCGGGCTTCGGGCCCAGAGGAACCATGCCGCGCAAGAGACGATGAAAAACCCCGACAAGGCCGGCACGGTCCATTTTTTATTCATGCGGATTCCAGGCGCCGCGACAGAGACGGCGCCGTTAAACTGAAAGTGCACGCGAGCCTAGGTTTGCAAGCTTGCAACAACCTATCAATCACTGAACCGCCGAAGCGATGCGCCTGCTGCTGGTCGAAGACGACGCCGTCATTGCGCACGAACTCGTGCTGCGCTGGGAACGCCACCAATGGGCCGTCGAGGCGGCAAGCACGCTGCAGGCCGCCGATGCGGCGCTCGCCCAGCGCGGCGTCGACCTGGTGGTGCTCGACCTCGGCCTGCCCGACGGCGACGGCATGCAATGGCTGGCCAGGCTGCGTCGCACCGACCGCAAGACGCCGGTGCTGGTGCTCACGGCGCGCGACCGCGTGGCCGACCGTGTGGAAGGCCTGCGCACCGGCGCAGACGACTACCTCGTCAAGCCCTTCGCGGTGGAGGAGCTGGACGCCCGCGTCGAGGTGCTCACCCGCCGCGCCCAGCGTTCGCGCGAAGACTTCGTTCAATACGGCAAGCTGACCTGGTACGGCAATGAAGGCCGCGTCGACATCGCGGGCCAGTCGCTCGTGCTGTTCCCGCGCGAATTCGAGGTGCTGGGCCTGCTGGTGCGGCGCGCGCCGCGTCTGGTGCCCAAGCGCGCGCTGATCGACGCGCTCGCAGAGCGCAACCTGGAAGTCAGCGACAGCGCGGCCGAGGTGTACGTGTCGCGGCTGCGGCGCAAGCTGGCCGGCTCGGGGCTGGCGATTCGCACATTGCGCGGCTTCGGCTACGTGCTGGAGGAGGAAACATGAGCACGGTGCGCCGCGCATGGTGGCTGCAGCGCGACCTGCTCGTCTGGCTGATGCTGCCGCTGCTCGCGGTGGTGGCGGCCACCGGCGCGGTCGGCACCTTCACCGCGCAGCGCCTGACGGACAAGGCCTTCGACCGCTGGCTGCTCGACACCGCTCGCTCGGTGGCCGCGCAGGTGCGCTTCCCAGACGGGCACGCCCATCTCGACCTGCCCGCCGCGACCGAGGCCGTGCTGGGCTACGACGAGATCGACCAGGTCTATTTCAGCGTGAGCGAGGCCGGCCAGCTCCTGGCCGGGCAGCACGGCATTCCGCACACCGGCACCCGGCATGCCAGCTACCGCGCCGGCGAGGCCTTCGACGCCTTCTATGCGGGCCATGCGGTGCGCGTGGCGGCGGCAAGAATTCCGGGCGCGAGCGAAGACAGCAAGGTGCTGGTGCTGGTGGCCGAGACCACCCGCAAACGGCAACGCGCACAGAACGAGGTGCTGATGATGCTGGTGCCCGTGGGCGCGCTGCTGCTGGCCGCCGCGGCCGCCATCGGCTTCGCGGTGCGCCGCACGCTCAACCCGCTGGAGGCCATCGCGGCGCGCTGGAACGAGCGCTCGCATGCCTCGCTGCAGCCCATTGCCGCCGACGACATGCCGCGCGAGCTGATGCCCTTTGCCACCGCGCTGAACGACCTGCTCGCGCGCATCCGCGCCATGCTCACCCGCGAGCAGCAGTTCGCGGCCACGGTGGCGCACCAGCTGCGCACGCCGCTCGCCGGCCTGCAACTGGGCGTGACCCGCGCCGCCGAGGCCGGCGACCTGGAGAGCAGCCGGCAGGTGCTGGGCGAGCTGGGCAACACGGTGCAGCGCACCGCGCGCATGGTGCAGCAGTTGCTCGCGCTCGGCAGGCTCGACCCCGAGGTGCGCGGCAACCTGAGCTTCGTGCCCACCGACCTTGCGGCGCTGGCGCACGACGTGGGCAGCACCTTCCTGGAGTTCGCGGCCTCGCGCTCGATCACGCTGGAACTCGATGCACCCGCCGAGCCTGTGATGGTGCGACTGCAGCCCGAGCTGTTCAGCGAAGCACTGGGCAACCTGCTGGACAACGCGCTGCGCTACACGCAGGAAGGCGGCGCTGTGCTGATCGGGTTCGACACGTCGCCGCCCTCGATCCGCGTGTCCGACAACGGGCCCGGCGTGCCGAAGGAGCTGTACGAGGCGGTGTTCGAGCGCTTCGTGCGCGGACAGCATGTGGCCGGAGAAGGCAGCGGGCTCGGGCTGGCGATCGTGCGCGACATCGCGGCGCTGCATGGCGCCACGGTCACGCTGTCGCAGGGTGCGCTGGGCGGGGCCTGCGTGACCATCCGCTTCGCGCAGGCGGAGGTCTGAACGCGGTCAGTGGCTGATCATCCAGGGCCGGCGTGAAGGCGCGGACTTGGCGCCGTTGGGCGCAGTCACCGTCGCGCCGCGCTTGCTGCCGGAGCCGCAGCAGCCGCAGCCCGCCGGGTGCTTGAAGCGCGCGTAGTCCCGCGAGCTGCCCGGCTCGTGCCGCGCGCGCTCGTTGGTTTCCATGGCGCGGCGCGTGCCCGAGGCCATCAGCGCGAGCCGGGGCGCGGCCGACAGCACGCGCGGCGAGGCGCTGCCACAGTCGGGGCACACGGCCGGCTCGTCGCGCAGGCCCGAAGGCCGCAGCGCCTCGAAGCCGCCGCAGTGCCCGCAGGCGTAGTCGTAGGTCGGCATGGCGGGCTTTCTTTCTTCAGCGCAGGTCGGGGGACAGCGGCATGTCGATGCTGCCGTCGATGAACTTCACGGGGCCCGAGGCGTTCGGGTTGATGTCGAAGTCGAAGATGCCCGTGGGCAGCCACAGCGTGGCGCACGAGTTCGGCACGTCGACCACGCCGCTGATGTGGCCCTGCACGGGGGCAGTGCCCAGGATCGAATAGGCCTGCGCGCCCGAATAACCGAACTTCTTCAGGTATTCGATGGCGTTCAGGCAGGCCTGGCGGTAGGCCACGTTCACGTCGAGGTAGTGCTGCTTGCCGCTCTCGTCGACCGAGATGCCCTCAAAGATCAGGTAGTCGTTGTATTGCGGCGTGATGGGGCTGGGCTTGAAGATCGGATTCTTGATGCCGTACTTGGCCATGCCGCCCTTGATGAGCGTGACCTTCATGTGCACCCAGCCGGCCATCTCGATGGCGCCGCAGAAGGTGATCTCTCCGTCGCCCTGGCTGAAGTGCAGGTCGCCCACGCTCAGACCCGCGCCGTCCACATACACCGGGAAGAACACTTTCGATCCGCGCGACAGGTCCTTGATGTCGCAGTTGCCGCCGTGCTCGCGCGGCGGCACGGTGCGCGCGCCTTCGGCCGCGGCCTTCGCCCTTGCCTCGCCGGTCATCTTGCCCATGTGGGCGGTGCCCGCGAACGGCGGGTTGGCCAGGCCGGGCACGCGGTCCGGGTCGGTGGCGATGAGCGCCTTCTCGCGCTCGTTCCACATGTCGAGCATGGGCTTGTCGGGCAGGCAGCCGATGAGGCCGGGGTGGATCAGGCCCGCGAAGTTGACGCCCGGAATATGGCGCGAGCTGGTGAACATGCCCTTGAAGTCCCAGATCGATTTCTGCGCCTCGGGAAAGTGGTCGGTGAGAAAGCCGCCGCCGTTCTTCTTCGAGAAGAAACCGTTGAAGCCCCACAGGCTGTCCTGCTTGGCGCCGATGTCGAGCAGGTCGACCACCAGCAGGTCGCCGGGCTCCGCGCCTTTCACGCCCACGGGGCCCGAAAGGTAGTGCACGGTGCTCAGGTCGATGTCGCGCACGTCGTCGGCGCTGTCGTTGTTCTTGATGAAGCCGCCGGTCCAGTCGAAGGTCTCGAGGATGAAGTCGTCACCGGGGTTGACCCAGCAGGCCATCGGGATGTCCGGGTGCCAGCGGTTGTGGATGTTCTCGTTCTCGGTGGGCGGCTTGGTCAGGTCGACCTTGATCAGCGTGTCCGTCATTTGCGATGGCTCCTGGGGTTGTGGTTAAACAGAGAGGTAGGCTTTGATGTGATCCACGTCGGTCTTGTCGCGCGAGGTCTCGTGCACGAGGCGTCCGCCTTCGATGACGAAGAGCCGGTCGGCCACGTCCATCGCGAAGCTGAGCACTTGCTCGGACACGACGATGGTGATGCCGCGCAGCTTGCGGATCTCGTTGAGCGCCTTGGCGATGTCCTTGATGATCGAAGGCTGGATGCCTTCGGTGGGCTCGTCGAGCAGCAGCACCTTGGGGTCGGTGACAAGGGCGCGCGCGATGGCGAGCTGCTGTTGCTGGCCACCGGAGAGGTTGCCGCCCTTGCGGCTCTTCATGTCCCACAGCACGGGGAAGAGCGCGTAGATTTCCTCCGGGATGCGGCGGGTCCTGGAGTTCTCGAGGCCGGTCTGGATGTTCTCCTCCACCGTCAGCGTCGGGAAGATCATCCGGCCCTGCGGCACGTAGGCGATGCCCTTGGCCACGCGGCGGAAGCTCTCGTCGCGCGACACGTCCTGCCCCGCCACCTCGATGCGACCGCTCTTGAGCGGCAGCACGCCCATCAGGCTCTTGAACAGCGTGGTCTTGCCCATGCCGTTGCGGCCCATGATGGCCACGGTCTCGTTGGCATGGCCATCGAACGAGATACCGTGCAGGGCCTCGCTCTGCCCATAGGCGACGTGAAGGTCCTCGACCTTGAGGTTGATGTTGCTCATGTCAGTGCCCCAGGTAGACGTCGATGACCTTCGGGTCGGCCTGCACCTTCTCCATCGGCCCTTCGGCAAGGATCTTTCCCTGGTGCATCACCGTGACCTTGTGCGCGATCTGTTTCACGAAGGCCATGTCGTGCTCGATGACGATCACCGCGCGGTTCTGGCAGATGCGCTTGAGCAGGTCGGCCGTGAGCTCGCGCTCGCGCGCGCTCATGCCGGCAATGGGTTCGTCGAGCATCAGCAACTCGGGCTCCTGCATCAGCAGCATGCCGATCTCCAGCCACTGCTTCTGGCCGTGGCTCAGCAGGCCTGCTTCGGTTTCGAGCTTGTCGGCCAGGCCGATCTCGTCGGCCACCGCCTGTACCCTGGCCTTGACCTCTTCGTCGCACTTGAAGGCCAGCGCCCCGAACACCGAACGTCCCTTGGGAAACGACACCTCCAGGTTCTGGAATACGCTCAGGTTCTCGTAGATGGATGGCGTCTGGAACTTGCGGCCTATGCCCAGTCGCACGCGCTTGTGCTCGGCCATCTTCGTGAGTTCGGTGTTCTTGAACTTGATGCTGCCGGCGCTCGCGCGTGTCTTGCCGCAGATCAGGTCGAGCAGCGTGGTCTTGCCCGCGCCGTTGGGGCCGATGATCACGCGCAGTTCGTTGCGGTCGATGTAGAGGGTGAGGTCGTCGATGGCCTTGAAGCCGTCGAAGGACACGGTGAGGTCTTCCACCGCCAGCGCGAAGTCTGTGTTGCTCATGAATGTGTGGCTCCGGTTCGGTCAGGCGCGCTGGCTGCCTACGCCTTCGGGCAGCGTGGGTTCGGGTGGCTGTGCGGCTGGTTGTGCTGCTGTTGGTGTTGCCGGCGGCTTGACGGCCGCTTCGCGCAGCGCCTGCCGCCGCGACTTCCACCACGGGCGGATCTTTTCTTCCCATACGCCGGCCAGCCCCATCGGGAAGGCCATGGTCACGCCGATGAACAGGCCCGCCATCAGGAACAGCCACAGGTCCGGGAAGCTTTCGGAGAACAGCGTCTTGCCCGCGTTCACCAGCAGCGCGCCGTACACCGCGCCCACCAGGCTCATGCGGCCGCCGACGGCGCAGAAGATCACCATTTCGATGGAGGGCACGATGCCCACGAAGCTCGGCGACATGAAGCCCACCTGCAGCGCGAACATCGCGCCGCCGATGCCCGAGAGCCCGGCCGCCAGGCAGAAGATGAAGACCTTGAAGTTCGACACGTCGTAGCCGGAGAAGCGCACGCGGTCTTCCTTGTCGCGCATGGCCAGCAGCAGCGTGCCCAGCTTGCTGGTCTGGATCCAGCGGCACAGCAGGATGCTCAGCACCAGCAGGCCGACGCAGACGTAATACAGCACGTACTTGGCGCCGTCGGTGCGCGTGTCCCAGCCCAGCAGTGTCTTCAGGTCGGTCATGCCGTTGACGCCGCCGGTGTAGCCCTGCTGGCCGATGATGAGCACGGTGCAGATGAGCGCCACCGCCTGCGTGATGATCGCGAAGTAAACGCCGCCCACGCGTCGCTTGAACATCGCGAAGCTCACGAGCCAGGCCAGCGCCATCGGTGCCAGCACCACCAGCGCCAGGCTCAGCGGCAGGCTCTTGAAGGGCAGCCACAGCGCGGGCAGCTCGGTGATCTGGTTCCAGTCCATGAAGTCCGGAATGCCCGGCGTCGACTGGATCTTGGTCGTGACGGGGTCGGAGGCTTCGAGCTTGAGGAACATCGCCATCGCATACCCGCCGATGCCGAAGAACACGCCCTGCCCCAGGCTGAGCACGCCGCCGTAGCCCCACACCATGACGAGCCCCACGGCCACGAAGGCGTAGGTGAGGTACTTGCCCACGAGGTTGAGGCGGAAGATGTCGAGCGACAGCGGCAGCACCACCGCGAGCAGCAGCACCAGGAGCAGCAGGCTGCCGAGCTGGTAGCGCTGGATCGAGGCCTTGATGAAATTCATCGGAACGTTCTCCAGGAAGGAATCGGATTCAGCGGCGGACCTTGACGGCGAACAGGCCTTGCGGTCGCAGCATCAGGATGAAGACGATCAGCGACAGCGTCAGCACCTTGGCCATCGAGCCGGTCATGAAGAACTCGGACACCGACTGCGTCTGCGCGATGCCGAAGGCCGAGACCACGGTGCCGAAGAGACTGGCCGCGCCGCCGAAGGTGACGACCAGGAAGGCGTCGACGATGTAGAGCGACCCCGAGGTCGGTCCGGTCGAGCCGATGGTGGTGAAGGCCGCGCCCGCCACGCCCGCGATGCCGCAGCCGATGGCGAAGGTCAGGCGGTCGGTCTTCCTGGTGTCGATGCCGGTGGCGTTGGCCATCGTTCGGTTGGCCACGGTGGCGCGCACCCTGAGGCCCCAGCGGCTCTTGTGCAGCGCGACCAGCACGCCGCCGGTGACGAGTGCCGTGAGCACCAGCACGAACAGGCCGTTGATGGGAATGTCCAGCCCCTCGTGCGGCGTCCACGAGCCCATGAGCCATTCGGGCAGCGTGGGGCTCACTTCCTTCGGGCCGATGAAGGTGCGGAAGATCTGCTGCAACCCCAGGCTCACGCCCCAGGTGGCGAGCAGCGTGTCGAGCGGGCGCTTGTAGAGGTGGCGTATCAGCGCCCACTCCACGATCCAGCCCACGATGAAGGCGAAGACGAAAGCCAGCGCGATGGCGATCGGAAAGTAGTACGGCATGAACTCGGGCGCCAGGCTTTCGGTGACGCGCGCGGCCAGGTAGATCGAATAGGCGCCGATGGTCATGAATTCGCCATGCGCCATGTTGATCACGCCCATCTGGCCGAAGATGATCGCCAGGCCCAGCCCCATCAGCAGCAGCACCGCGAAGAGGCTCAGCCCCGCGAAGCCCTGCATGAGGCCGATGTTCATCATGTCCGACAGAGTCATGGCAACGATTCCGGTGTTTGGGTGTTTGCTCCTTCCCCCTCTGGGGGAAGGTTGGGATGGGGGCTTTGCGGCGGTCGCAAGCGCAAGGCCTCATCAACTGCCGCCGAGCCCCCACCCCCGCCCTCCCCCAGAGGGGGAGGGAGAAAGGCAAAGGCTTACTGGTAGCCCTTGGGGAACGGATCGGGCTTGATGAGTTCAGCCGATTCGGCCACCACCTTGAACGTCCCATCCAGCTGCCCCTGCCCGATGCGCGCCTTGCTCCACAGATGGTGGTTCGCATCCAGCTTCACGTATCCCTCGGGCGCGGTCTTCAGCTCGATGCCCGGGGAACCGGCCACCACCTTGTCCACGTCGAAGCTGCCGGCCTTCTCCACCGCGGCCTTCCACAGCCATGGGCCTAGGTACCCGGCCTGCGTGACGTCGCCGATGACGGCGTCCTTGCCGTACTTGGCCTTGAAGGCCGCGACGAACTTCTTGTTGTTCTCGTTGTCCAGCGACTGGAAGTATTTCATCGACGAATAGAAGCCCGCGAAGTTCTCGCCGCCCACGCCGGTCATTTCGTCTTCGGTCACGGCCAGCGTCAGCAGGAACTGCTTGTCGCCGGTGATGCCCGCGGCCTTGAGCTGCTTGTAGAAGGCCACGTTCGAGCCGCCCACCACGGCCGCGAAGATGCAGTCGGGCTTGGCCACCTTGATCTTGTTGATCAGCGAGTTGAAGTTGGTGTGGCCCAGCGGGTAGTACTCCTCGCCTTTGACCGAGCCCTTCTGGAAGTTCTCGATGTGCTTGCGCGCGATCTTCATCGAGGTACGCGGCCAGATGTAGTCGGAGCCCACCAGGAAGAAGGTCTTGGCCTTCTTCTCCTTCGCGCCCCAGTCCAGGCCCCAGAGGATCTGCTGCGTGGCCTCCTGCCCGGTGTAGATCACGTTCTTGCTCTGCTCCAGGCCTTCGTAGAAGGTCGGGTAGTACAAGAGGCCGTTCTCTTTCTCGAACACCGGCAGCACGGCCTTGCGCGAGGCGCTGGTCCAGCAGCCGAACACCGCCGCGCAGTGGTCGTTGACGAGGAGCTTCTTCGACTTCTCGGCGAAGGTGGGCCAGTCGGAAGCGCCGTCCTCCTTGATGACCTTGATCTTGCGGCCCAGCACGCCGCCCATGGCGTTGATCTGGTCGATGGCCAGTTGCTCGGCCTGGATCGAGCCGGTTTCCGAGATGGCCATGGTGCCGGTGGACGAATGCAGCTGGCCCACCGTCACCTCGGTGTCGGTCACGGCGAGCTTGGTGGTGTTGACCTTGGCCGTGGGGAACTGGCCCTGGCCGAAGCTCAGGCCCATCACGGGCAGCGCTGCGGCGCCCTGCAGCAGACGACGGCGGCGCAATGCCAGGGCGTCGAGGGAAGGATCGGAATCACGCGACATCAGGAAACTCCAGGCAGGTTGTTGGAAAGTGGAGCCGCGCACCATCGAAGTGCATCGGACGGTGCCCCGAGCACCATGGCTGGAACTTTAGAAATCACCCGGGTTTGCGCGAATACGTCATTCAACGTAGCGGCACGAACCGGCGCTGCCCGCAGACTCGCGAGCCAGCACAGGGAGCGCTTCTTGCTGTACCCGCTCCATGCAACCGCCGACGCCGCGAGAACCCGCCATGCAATCCGTCTCCGGACAGAAGATCTTCCGCATCCGCCGCGACTACAACGCCTGGGTCGCGAACGAGACGCTGGAGGACTACGCGCTGCGCTACACGCCGCGCAGCTTCCGCAAGTGGTCGGAGTTCCGCGTGGCCAACGCGGCCTTCGGCGCGACCTCGTTCCTGGCGCTGGAGGCCATCGGCGGGGCCATCGCGCTGAGCTACGGCTTCTCGAACGCGCTGTGGGCGATCCTCGTGGTCGGGCTCATCACCTTCCTCACGGGCCTGCCGATCTCGTACTACGCGGCGCGCCACGGCGTGGACATGGACCTGCTCACGCGCGGCGCGGGCTTCGGCTACCTGGGCTCCACGCTCACCTCGCTGATCTACGCGAGCTTCACCTTCATCTTCTTCGCGCTGGAGGCGGCCATCCTCGCGCTGGCGCTGCAGATGTACCTGGACTGGCCGCTGTGGCTGCTGTACCTGGTGTCGTCGATCGTCATCATCCCGCTGGTGGCGCGGGGCATCACGCTCATCTCGGGGCTGCAGCTGTGGACGCAGCCGATATGGATCGTGCTGTTCGTCTGCCCCTTCATCGCGGTGCTGGTGAAGAAGCCCGAGCTGTATGCCGACTTCACCGGGCTGGTGGGCCGCACTTCCGACAGCAGCGGCTTCGACCCGCTGATGTTCGGCGCCGCCGCCACCGTGGCGTTTTCGCTGGTGGTGCAGATAGGCGAGCAGGTCGACTACCTGCGCTTCTTGCCCGAGAAGACGGCCGCCAACCGCGTACGCTGGTGGACGGCGGTGCTGGTCGCCGGGCCGGGCTGGATCGTGCCGGGCATGCTGAAGATGATGGGCGGCGCCTTCCTCGCCTTCCTGGCGCTTCAGCACGAGATACCGGCCGTGCATGCGATCGAGCCCACGCAGATGTACCTCACGGGCTTCTCGTACGTGCTGCGCGACCCGGCCTGGGTGCTGGGCGTGACGGTGCTGTTCGTGGTGGTCTCGCAGATGAAGATCAACCTGACCAACGCCTATGCAGGCTCGCTCGCGTGGTCGAACTTCTTCGCGCGGCTCACGCACAGCCACCCGGGGCGCGTGGTGTGGCTGGTGTTCAACGTGGTCATCGCGATACTGCTGATGGCGCTGGGCGTGTTCGCGGCGCTGGAGCATGTGCTGGGCTTCTACAGCAACATCGCCATTGCCTGGGTCGGCGCGCTGGTGGCAGACCTCGTCATCAACAAGCCGCTGGGCTGGAGCCCGAAGACCATCGAGTTCAAGCGCGCGCACCTGTACGACATCAACCCGGTCGGGCTGATGGCAATGCTGGTGGCGGCGGCGCTGGCCATGCTGGCCTACTCCGGCGCGCTGGGGCATTGGGCCAAGGCCTTTTCGCCCTTCATCGCGCTGGTCACGGCCATGGCCGTGTCGCCTCTGCTGGCCTGGCGCACGCGCGGGCGCTACTACCTGGCGCGCAACGACATCGAGCGCTGGGCGCCGGGCCAGAGCGTGAAATGCTCGGTGTGCGACAACAGCTTCGAGTCGGAAGACATGGCGCATTGCCCGGCCTACAGCGCGCCGATCTGCTCGCTGTGCTGCACGCTGGAATCGCGCTGCCACGATCGCTGCAAGACCGACTCGCGCGCGGCCGAGCAGATGAGCGGATGGCTGCAGGCATTGTTGCCGCCGGCCTTGTCGGCGCGGCTCAACTTCCGCGTGGCGCACTACCTGATGGTGGCGGCCTCGCTGATCGCGCTGCTGGCCACCGTGGTGGGCGTGGTCTATGCGCAGGAGGCCATCGCCGGCACCAGCGACTCGACCATGGCCACGGCCTTCCTGAAGGTTTTCGCGCTGCTGTCGGTGGTGGCCGCCGTGGCGGCGTGGTGGGTGGTGCTGGGCAGCGAAAGCCGGCAGATGGCACAGGAAGAATCGAACCGCCACAACAACCTGCTGGCGCTGGAGATCGAGGCGCACCGCCGCACCGACGCCGCGCTGCAGACCGCCAAGGAAGCCGCCGAGGCCGCCAACCAGGCCAAGACGCGTTATGTGGCCGGCATGACGCACGAGCTGCGCACGCCGCTCAACAGCATCCTGGGCTATTCGCAGATCCTGCTCAAGGGCGATGCGGTGACGCCGCCGCGCGAGGCGGTGCAGACCATCCACCGCAGCGGCGAGCACATGCTGGGCCTGATCGACGGCCTGCTCGACCTCGCGCGCATCGAGGCCGGCCGGCTTCAGCTGGAGCCCGCGCCGCTCGCGCTGCCGGCCTTTCTGGACCAGCTGGTGCACATGGTGCGGCCACAGGCCGAGAACAAGGGCCTGGCCTTCGTCTACACGCATGCGGGGCGGCTGCCGCCGTGGGTGCATGCCGACGCCAAGTGGCTGCGCCAGATCCTCATCAACCTGCTGACGAACGCGGTGCGCTTCACCGACAGCGGCACCGTCACGCTGCATGTGGATGCACGGCGCGAGGTGCTGCGCTTCGACGTGGTCGACACCGGCATCGGCGTGGCGCCGCAAGACCACCAGCGCATCTTCCTGCCCTTCGAGCGCGGCGCCGCGGGCCGTCGCCGGGGCGAGCCGGGCACGGGGCTGGGCCTCACGATCACGGGGCTGCTCACATCGCTGATGGGTGGCGAGCTCAAGCTGGCCTCGACCTCGTCGCAAGGCAGCACCTTCAGCGTGCGCGTGTATCTGCGCGAAGTGGCCGATCCCGGCCCGCAGGCCCGCGCGGGCGCGCCGCGCCAGCCGGTGTCGGGCTACCTGGGCGCGCGCCGCACGCTGCTGGTGGTCGACGACCAGCCGGTGCAGCGCCAGATGCTGGCCGGCATGCTCGCTCCGCTGGGCTTCGAGGTGCGCGAGGCCGCGAGCGGCACCGAGTGCCTGGACAGCCTGCGCGAGGAATTGCCCTCGGCCATCCTGCTCGACCTGACGATGGACGACATGGACGGCTGGCAGACCGCCACGTCGGTGCGCGCCTCGGGCTTCGGGGACATACCGATCATCATCGTCTCGGCCAACATGTTCGAGAACCAGGCCGAGCGGCTGCGCGCGGCGGGCTGCCAGGCCTTCGTGGGCAAGCCGGTGATCGAGTCGGAGCTGATCGCGACGCTGGAGCGCCATCTCGGGCTGGAGTGGCTGTCGCCCGGCGACACGCCGCCGCGCGGCGACGACGAAGCCGCGCCGCTGCGCCCGCGCCGGCTCGAGCTGTCGGAAGACGACCGCGCCGAACTCATGCGGCTGGTGCAGATGGGCCATGTGCGCGGCCTGCACACCGCGCTCGACCGGCTGGCCGCCGCATCGCCTTCGGCGGCGGCCACCTGCACCTGGCTGCGCGGCATGGTCGCGCGCTTCGAACTCGACAACCTCCGCAACGCACTGGCAGAAGATGCAGACACCCTCGCCCCTTGAATCGCCCTTGGCCGAACGCCCCGTGGTGCTGGTGGTCGACGACGCGCCCAGCAGCCTGGGCATGCTGTGCGACACGCTGGAGGCCAGCGGCTACACCGTGCTGGTGGCCGCCGACGGCGAAGCCGCGCTGCAGCGGCTGGAGCTGGTGGTGCCCGACGCGATATTGCTCGACGGCCTGATGCCCGGACTCTCGGGCTTCGAGACCTGCCGCCGCATCAAGGCCAACCCGGCGCTCGCGCACATCCCGGTGCTGTTCATGACCGGGCTGTCGGAGACCTCGCACGTGGTCGAGGGCTTCGAGTGCGGCGGCGTCGACTATGTGGTGAAGCCGATCCGCGCGCAGGAGGTGCTGGCGCGGCTGCACACCCACGCGCGCAACGCCCGCATCACGCGCATGGCGCGCGACGCGGTCGACGTGGCCGGCATGGGCGTGGTGTTCGTCGACACGCGCGGGCGCATCGCATGGCGATCTCCGCAGGCCGCGCTGTGGCTGCATGCGCTGGAAGTGCCTGCGGCGCCGGGGCTGCTGCCCGCATCGCTGGAAGCCGCGCTGGCGCCGGGTGCGGCCGTTGCCATCGGCACCGCCACAGGCATGCGGCTGTCGGTGCGCAACCTGGGCGCCGCGGCGCTCGGCGAAACCATGCTGCTGTTCGCGATGCAGCGCGAGGGCCCCGCCACGCGGCTCGCAGAAGCCGCGCTCACGCCGCGCGAGACCGAAGTGCTGTCATGGCTCGCCAAGGGCAAGACCAACCGCGACATCGGCGAGATCCTGGGCACCAGCCCGCGCACGGTGAACAAGCACCTGGAGCACATCTTCGAGAAGCTGGGGGTGGAGACGCGGGCGGCGGCCGCGGCACTCGCGAGCGGGCAACTGGCGTGACGGGCACGACCGCATGCAGTGGGTAACCCGCAGGAGGTAACCGCCCCAGCGGCACAGGGCTATAGCGCCCGCAGGCGTCGGTCGCGATCAGAATCAGATCGCCACCGGAGCAAACAAAATGCTGTCAAGCCTGCTGCAGTTCCCGCCCCGCGAAAGCGCCTACAAGCGCAAGTTCCTGAACAACCAGGACGAGAACCTCTTCATGGGTTCCTTCGAGAGCTTCGCCGCGGCCGAGGCCGGCGCGCCGCCCACCAAGGCGGTGGGCTACGACAACGCGGAGGCGGCCAAGCTCTACAGCCCGCAGATCTATTTCTACGACTACCCGGCGTTGTTCTGGCTCGGGCGTTCGATCGATGCGGGTCTTACCCGCGTGTTCGACCTGGGCGGGCACATCGGCATCAAGTACTACGCGTTCCGGCGCGTGCTGAGCTACCCCGACAACCTGCACTGGACGGTGTGCGACGTGCCCGGCGTGGTCGAGAGCGGGCGCGAAATGGCAGTGCAGCGCGGGGCCACGGCGCAGCTCGACTTCACCACCGACCCGCGCGATGCCAGCGGCTGCGACCTGCTGTATGCCTCGGGCAGCCTGCAGTACCTGCCGCAACGCATCGACGCGATCCTGGCTTCGCTCGCGGCGAAGCCCAAGCGCATCATCCTGAACACGACGGCGGTGCACCCCGAGCGCACCATCTACACGCTCAACAGCATCGGCGTGGCGGTGTGCCCCTACCGCATCGAGCACTACGACGAGCTGATGGCCGAGCTCACGCGCTCGGGCTACAAGAAGCGCGACGCCTGGCGCAACGAGGGCAAGCCGATCGAGGTGCCCTTTGTCGATGGCGGCGACAAGCCCTATTACGCGGGCTGCTGCTTCGACCTCGGCGCCTGAAGACGCCTCAGGGAATGACGGCGGGCAGGTTCTGGTCCGCGATGTGCCGCTGCTCGGGCGAGAGCGCGTCGTAGAGCTTGGTCAGCGCATCGCTCACCGACTGCGCGCGACGGGCGCGGTCTGCCGCCAGCACGGCATGCTGCTGCGCGACCTGCAGCGCGGTCTGGTCGTCCGCCGGGGCTGCGCTGGCCATGCCGGCGCGGCTGGCCATGTCCCACACGGTGTCTGAAAAGCGGTCCCATTGCGGCGACTGCTCGGGCGTGATCATCAACTGCAGCCGCAGGTCGTAGAGCTTGTCGCGGACCTTGGCGGCCGCGGTGGCCGGCGTGGACAGGCCGTCGCCCGTGCGCTGGCTCGACGAGTTGTCGGTGCGCGCACCGCGCCGGCCGCCGCCGCCCATGCCGCCACCACCGAACTGCGCGAAGCCGTGGCCGCTCACCGCGACCAGCAACGCGGCGAGCGCGAACCTCTGCAGGGGTCGTTTCATCGTCATCCTGAAATCCTTTGATGCAGGCCCGAGAAGGGCCAGCCTGCATTTCAGGAGCCGAGGCTGTCCAGTGCATTGCGCGCCGGTAAACCCGGCGTAAAGGGCGCTGGCTTTACCTTCCCGAGACGGCGCGGCGCAGCTCGGCCAGCGGCATGGCCTGCGCCGGGTCGAGGTTCGGCCCGCGGATGAAGCCGTGCACTGTGTCGCCTCGCAGTTCGAGGAGGGCGCCGCACGCGCCGACGCTCAATCGCCCCGCTTTCGCCCATGCCTGGAAGATCCATTCGGACCCCGGAGGCAGCGGCTCGTCGCGGCCCTGGGGCAGCACATTGAGCAGGTGGAACTGCACGCCCGTTCCGACCAGCCGGCCTCCGGGCTCGCTGTCGACCTTGCCATCGATGAACTCGAGCACCTCGAACATGAACGAGCCGGGCGGCGGCTTGTAGCCGGGCACGCCGGCGTCGAAAGGAACGACCTGCGCACGAACCACCCGGCTGTGGACTTCGCCGCGCACGCTGGCGGCCCCGTCGAGAAACGCGCGATGACCCGCGCAGGAAGTGGCCTGCGCCGGGCCGCAAATCAGCAGCGCCACCGGCAGCACGGCGATGGCAAGAAGCAGCCGGGGTAGTTCCATGTGCAGCATCGTCCTCGGGCATCGCCGTCCGGCGGGGGCATCGATGCTAGCGCCGGCACCGGCGCCCGGGACAGGCTCCGCAAGCCGCTCTTCATGAAATCTTCAGCGTCGGAAAAATCTTGAACAGCCTCGAAAAAGATATTAAAGTGATATCACTTTTACCGGAGGAACCCATGAACGAGAAGCCCCCCGCAACACCCCGCTCCATCCGCAAGGAGCGCTCCTATCGTTCCATCAACGGCTACGGCATCGTCGCGGTGGTGCTGCTGCTGATTGCGTTCGGCGCGGCCGCCATCGTCCAGCGCCTGATGCCGCTGCCGATGAGCGTGCTGCTGATCGTGGTGGCGCTGGTGCTGGTGCCGGGGCTGTACATGCTGCAGCCCAACGAAGGCATCATCCTCACGCTCTTCGGCGAGTACCAGGGCACCGACCGCACCGAAGGCCTGCGCTGGACCAACCCGCTGCAAAGCGGCCAGAAGATCTCGCTGCGCGCGCGCAACCTCAACACGCCGCCGCTGAAGGTGAACGACAAGCGCGGCAACCCGGTGGAGATCGGCGCCGCGGTGGTGTGGAGGGTGCACGACACGGCGCAGGCCGTGTTCGAAATAGACGACTACAACAAGTTCGTCGCCATCCAGGCCGAGGCCGCCATCCGCCACCTCGCAACCCTCTACGCCTACGACAGCGGCGACGACCTGCCGACCGAGGAGACCACGCTGCGCGCCGGCCTCGACACCGTGGCCGACGCGCTCAAGGCCGAGCTGAACCAGCGCTTCGCGAGCGCCGGTGTCGAGGTGCTCGACGCCAAGCTCACGCACCTAGCCTATGCACCCGAGATCGCGCAGGTGATGCTGCGCCGCCAGCAGGCGGTGGCCATCGTGAGCGCGCGGCACCAGATCGTGGCCGGCGCGGTCGGCATGGTCGAGGCGGCGCTGCGCGGCCTGTCGGAGCGCAACCTCGTGGTGCTCGACGACGAACGCAAGGCCTCGATGGTGTCGAACCTGCTGGTGGTGTTGTGCTCCGACCGCGAGACTCAACCTGTCGTCAACACGGGTACGCTGTACACCTGACCCCGCCAAGCCCCGCACTTTCCCCTCGATGGCCAGTCCCGGAAAAAAATCCTACCCCCTGCGCATCGATCCGGCCCTGTGGGCCGAGATCGAACGCCTGGCGGCGCAAGAGCTGCGAAGCGCGAACGCGCAGGTCGAGTTCCTGCTGCGCGAAGGGCTGGCAAAGCGCGGACGGCTGCCGGCCACCGACGCCAAGACTGACGCGAAGACCGACGACAAGCCCGCGCCGCCTCGGTGATAACCCCGAATCCGCCGTGAGCGGAATGACAGCCCCGGCTTCTACGATGACAGCGGCAGGCGACACCCGTTCGCCGCCTTTCTTATGGAGACATCGTGACGAAGCCCCTCTTCCCTTCCTTCACCCGACGCGCCGCGCTTCCGCTGCTCGCGGCCCTCGCGCTCGCCGGCTGCGGCGGCATCGGCGGCACGCAACCGCCCGCGACCGGCGCGGACATCCACGTCATGACCTCCGGCGGCTTCACCGCCGCCTACAACGACCTGCGCCCGGCCTTCGAGCGCAGCAGCGGCCGCAGCGTCAAGACGGCCTATGGCGCGTCGATGGGCAACGCGGACGACTCCATTCCCAGCCGCCTTGCGCGCAACGAGCCGGCCGACGTGGTGATCCTCGCGCGCCCGGCGCTCGATGCGCTGGTCGCGCAGGGCAAGGTGGTGCCGGGCAGCCAGGTCGACCTGGTGCGCTCGGCCATCGGCTTCGCCGTGCGCAAGGGCGCGCCCAGGCCTGACATCAGCACGGTCGATGCGTTGAAGCGCACCCTGATCGCCGCGCCGTCGATCGCCTATTCGGCCAGTGCGAGCGGCACTTACTACGAGACCGAATTGCTCAAGAAGCTGGGCATCGAAGCCGAGGTGAAGCCCAAGAGCAAGCGCATCCTGAGCGAACGCGTCGGCTCGGTGGTGGCGCGCGGCGACGCGGCGCTGGGGCTGCAGCAGGTGAGCGAGCTGCTGCCCATCGAAGGCATCGACTACATCGGCCCGCTGCCCGCCGAGGTGCAGCGCGTGACGGTGTTCTCGGCCGGCATCGCCACCGCGTCGAAGCAACCCGAGGCGGCTCGGCAGCTGATTCGCTACCTCAACTCGCCGGCCGCCGCGCCGGCCATTACCAAGACCGGCCTGGAGCCGCTGACGGCGCGCTGAGCGCCAGGGGCGGGGCTACAGCGTCCAGCCGTCGCGCCGGAAGAATTCGACCAGCGTGTCGCCGACCTTCTCCGCCTGGTCGAAGGCGACGGTGTGGCCCGCATAGGGCAGCAGCTCGACGCGCACATGCGGCGCCACGGCTTTCACGCGGGCGCAGGCGCGCAGCGGGTCGTACAGCGCCTCGTCCTCGCCGAGCATCAGCAGCGTGCTCTTGGGCAGCACGCGCAAGTCGGCGTCGGTCATGCGGCCCGGCGGCCGGGGCGAGCCGCGCTGGCAGCGCCAGCGCACGAGCAGGTCGTCCATGGCCCACGGCGGCGGCTCGGGCGCCGTCGGCGAGGACACCAGCGCATGGAAAGCACGCACCCGCCGTTCGCTGGGAAACGCCGCCGCAAGCCCCGCGCGCAGCATGGTGCCGATGCGCAGCGACTCGAGGTTGGGCGGCGCCAGCAGCGCGAGCCTGGTCACACGTCGCATGGTGTGCCGCGTGTAGGCCGCCGCGAGCCACGCGCCGAAGGAGGCGCCGCACAGCCCCACCTTCGGCCGGCCGATGCCGACCAGCACGTCTTCGAGCCAGTTGCAGTACGCGTCTTCCGACGAAGGCCGGCGCCCTTCGGTGCGGCCGGCGTCGCCGATGATGTCGACCGCATACACCTGCAGCGAACCCGCGAGCCGCGCGATGTTGTGCACCCAGGTGGTGGCGTTGCCGCCTCCGCCGTGCAGCAGCACCACCGGCGGCGCATAGGCCGGCCCCGAGGCCAGCACATGCGCGCGGCCGTAGCGCGTCTCGACGTAGCGGCTTTCATAGGGCAGCGGCCAGCGCGCGAGCACGCGGGCATACGAATCCAGCAATGAAGACCTGGCTTCCGGCGAACGGAAGTGGGCGCCGGACAGGCTTGCTTCGTAGGGGCTCATCTGCATGTCCCCGTGGCTCAGCGACGCGACGGGTCGTGGGGCCGGCGGTCCCAGCGGTCGGGCACGCCGTCGCCGTCGGAATCGCGCCGGTTGCGCCGCGGCTCGTCGTAGCGCTCGTGGCTGTAGCGGCGGCCGGCGCGCGGGTCCATGCCCCAGCCGGTGGCCCAGCCCGCGCCCGCGCCGGGGCCCCATCCGGTGCCCGGACCGTCGCGGTGCAGGTCGATGCGCTCCAGCTGCTCCACCCGGTACACCGGCCGCAGCGGCCTGAAGTCTTCGGGAAAGGGATCGGGGCGATGGGCGCGCGCCTCCAGCGCCGCCAGGGGCAGCAGGAGCATCGCGGCGGCGATGGCGTACCTGGAATGCATGGTGTCTTTTCTTTTTTCAGGCGGTTGGAACAAGCCCGAATCCTGATCCGCCTGGATGAAGGTCTGCTGAAAATCCGGCGTCTCGCGGGCCGCCGGCGCCACTGCTTTCTTTGGGAATTCTTCAGCTTCAGGGGGTAGATTGCCGCCCATGAAGATCCTCCTGGCCGAAGACGACTTCGATCTGGCCACCGGCATTCGCGTCGCACTGCAGACCCAGGGCATGGACGTGGTGTGGGTGCGCCGCATCGAGGAAGCAATGCGCATCCTTGACGAGCAAGGCTGCGACCTGTTGCTGCTCGATCTCGGCCTGCCCGACGGCGACGGCCTGGCCGTGCTCGAACGGCTGCGCCGCGAAGGCGCGCGCCTGCCGGTGCTGATCCTGAGCGCGCGCGACGGCCTGAACGACCGGCTGCTGGGCCTGGACAACGGCGCCGACGACTACCTGGTCAAGCCCTTCGTGCTGGCGGAGCTGATCTCGCGCGTGCGCGCCCTCACCCGCCGCAGCTACGGCGGCGACGGCGCCACCTTCGAGGTGCGCGGCCTGTGGCTGCACGAGCCGACGCAGCGCGTGCGCGTGAACGGCGAGCCGGTGGCGCTGTCGCGCAGCGAATTCAAGCTGCTAACCCTGCTGGTCAAGCGCGCCGACCGCGTGGTCGCGCGCCGCATGCTCGAGCAACTGGCGCTGGTCTCCATGCCCGGCCAGAGCCCCGGAAGCAACGTGCTGGACGTGCACATCTCCAACCTGCGCCGCAAGATCGGCGACGGCTACATCCGCACCGTGCGCGGCATCGGCTACGTGATCTACCTGACAGCGTCGCACCCGGTGGAGCCGGCGTGACGCCCATGTCGCTCGATGCGCTGGGGGCGCTCGCGCGGGCACCGCGCCGGCTGCTGCGCAACCTCTGGGGGCGGCTGAGGCGGCCCTCGCTGGTGCGCCGGCTGATGTTCGCGCAGATCGGCATGATGACGCTGCTGTGGAGCGTGGCCGTCGCGCTGCTGCTGGGCTCCGCGATGATCGACGACCTGTCGACGCTCGACGCCTCGCAGCGCAGCATGCTCACGGTGGCGCGCAACCTCACCGACCAGCCAGCCAAGCAGTACGAAAGCCTGCGCGCCATGGACCTGGCGCTGCGCAATGCCTTCGGCAGCGGCAACGACGCCACGCTGTCGCCGAGCGTCATCGTGTGGCAGAACGGCCGCGAAATCTATCGCTCCGACGGCGTGCCTTCGGGCATCTCGAACACCCGCCCCGACATCGGCGAGACGGTGGAGGCCGACGGCAAGAGCTGGCGCGCACGCACCATCGAGTCGCCCACGGGCAAGACCCGCGTCACGCTGATCACGCCCGGCGGCATGCAGATCTGGCTCACCTTCCAGACGCGCGGCTACTACGTCCTGCCGCTGATCATCAGCGTGCCCTTCCTGCTGCTGCCGGCGTGGCTGTCGATCCGGCTGGCGCTGCGGCCCTGGCGCAAGGTGGCGCGCGAGATCGCCTCGCGCGGCCCGCACGACCTGGCCCCGGTGACCGCCCTGCCGCGGCACGAAGAGCTGCTGCCGCTGGTGCACAACTTCAACGCGCTCATGGACCGGCTGCGTGCCAGCATCGCGCGCGAGCAGAGCTTCATTGCCGACGCGGCGCACGAGCTGCGCACGCCCATCGCGGCGATGCGGGTGAACGTGGAGGCGCTGCAGTCGCTGCTGACGCAGCACATTCCCACCGAGCGCCAGCACGAGCTGTTCGCGCGGGTGCTCAACAGCAATGCGCGCGCCGAACGGCTGGTGGGCCAGCTGCTGCGGCTCATGCGCAGCAACGCCCAGGCCTCGGCGCCCGGGCCGCTGCGGCTCGACGACCTGCTGCAGGAGCGGCTCGCGGCGCTGTCGGCGCTGGCGCATGTGCGCGAGGTGGAGATCGAACTGGTGACCGACGAGCCGGTGGAGATCGCGGGCGACCGCGACAGCCTGGTCTCGATGATCGACAACCTGATCGACAACGCCACCAAGTACAGCCCCGTCGGCTCGACGGTGAGCGTGGGCATCCGGCGCGTCGGCAACGAGGCGGTGCTGACGGTGGCAGACCAAGGGCCGGGCATCATGCCGGCGCTGCGCGAGCGCGTGTTCGATCGCTTCTTCCGCGACCCCGACCAGACGCAGACCGGCAGCGGCCTGGGGCTGGCGATCGTGCGCGCGGTGATCGATGCGCACGGCGGCACCATCGCGCTCGACGGCACCGGGCTGGGCCCGGGCCTGCAGGTGACGGTGCGGCTGCCGCTGGCCGGAGCAAGCTCGCCGGGCGCCTTCGGCCCGCTGGGGCCGCTGGGCGCGGTGACGCCGGCGGAGTCCTGAGGCGCTTTCGGTTCTATCGGCTCTCGATCAGCTGCTTCACGCGGCGCGCCAGCACGTCCATCTCGAAGGGCTTGGTCATCACGTGCATGCCGGGGTCCAGGTGGCCGTGGCTCAGCACCGCGTTCTCGGCGTAGCCGGTGATGAACAGCACCTTCAGGCCGGGCCGCGCGGTGCGCGCGGCGTCGGCCACCTGCCGGCCGTTCATGCCGCCGGGCAGGCCCACGTCGCTCACCAGCAGGTCGATGCGCTGTCGCGGCGACTGCAGGATGCGCAGCGCCTCGGCGCCGTCGCCGGCCTCCAGCGTGGCATAGCCCAGGCCCTGCATCACCTCGACGATGATCATGCGCAGCGCGGGCTCGTCGTCGACCACCAGCACCGTGTCGCCCTGGTCGGCGCGCGGCGCGAGCATGGTCTCGGCCGGAGCCGCGGCCACTTCTTCCTGCATGTCGTGGCGCGGCAGGTAGATGCTGACCGAAGTACCTTTGCCCACTTCCGAGTAGATGCGCACCTGGCCGCCCGACTGCTTCGCGAAGCCGTAGATCATCGACAGGCCCAGCCCCGTGCCCATGCCGATCGGCTTGGTCGTGAAGAAGGGATCGAAGGCGCGCGCCACCACCTCGGGCGGCATGCCCACGCCGTTGTCGCTGACGGTGAGCGACACGTACTGCCCCATCGGCAGGTCGCGCCCGCGCGCGGTGCGTGCGTCGATCCAGCGGTTGGCGGTCTCGATCACCAGCGTGCCGCCTTCGGGCATGGCGTCGCGCGCATTGATGCACAGGTTGAGCAGCGCGTTCTCCAGCTGGCCCGGGTCGGCGTGCACGTTCCACAGGCCCACTGCCGCCACCGTCTCCAGCGCGATCTGCGGGCCGAGCGTGCGGCGCAGCAGCTCTTCCATTTCCGTCACCAGCCGGTTGGCGTTCAGCGGCTTGGGCTCCAGCGTCTGGCGCCGCGAGAAGGCCAGCAGCCGGTGCGTGAGCGAGGCCGCGCGCTTCACGGCGCCCTGCGCCACGCCCACGTAGCGCTCCATGTCGGCCGGCTTGCCGTCCAGGCCGCGCCGGCGCATCAGCTCCAGGCTGCCGCTGATGGCCGCCAGCAGGTTGTTGAAATCGTGCGCCAGGCCTCCGGTGAGCTGGCCCACGGCTTCGAGCTTCTGGCTCTGGCGCAATTGCTCGCGCGCGGTATCGAGTTCGGCCGCGCGCTCTTTCTGTTCGGTGATGTCGCGCGCGGCGGCGTACAGCAGGCCGTTGTCGGGCACGGCCGTCCACGAGAGCCAGCGATAGCCGCCGCTCTTCATGCGGTAGCGGTTCTCGAAACCGGTGGTGCGCTCGCCCAGCGTCAGGCGCTGCAGTTCGGCCTCGGTAAGGGCCAGGTCGTCGGCATGCACCAGCGTGCGGAACGGCAGGGCCCGGATCTCGTCGGCGCTCCAGCCCAGCACGGTCTCCCAGGCCGGGTTCACGCTCACGAAGTAGCCCTGGGCATTGGCCACGCCCAGCAGGTCCTGGCTCAAGGCCCAGGTGCGGTCGCGCTCGTAGGTGCGCGCCTCGACCTGGCGTTCCAGCGATTCGGCAAAGGCCTTCAGCTCGATCTGCGCCTCGCGCCGCGCGATGGCCGAGCGCACCCGGTCGCCGACCTCGCGGATGAAGTCCAGTTCGTCGGCCAGCCAGGGCCGCACCTGGCCGTGGTTGAGATAGAGCAGCCCCACCAGCCCGCCGCGCTCGGTAAGCGGCATGTTGACCGCCGCGCGCGCCGTGATGGCCTCCAGCGCAGCGGCGGTGTCGCGGGTGCGCGGGTCGACGCGCGCGTCGTCGAAGGCCACGGTCACGCCGCAGCGCAGGTCGTCGATGTAGCTGCCGTAGTCGCGAAAGTGCAGCAGGCCCGCCAGGCTGGCCACGCCGGGCGCGGTCCAGTCGCGGGTGATGGCGATGGTCTCGGCCGCCGTGTCCACCAGGCCGTAGCCGGCGCGGTCCACGGCAAGGCGCCGCCCGAGCATCTCGGAAGCCGCATAGGCGATGTCGCCGGGCTCGTCCATGTCGCGGATGCGGTCGCCCAGCTCCATCAGCGCGAGGCGGCGCGCCTCGGCTTCCATGATGGCGGCGTTGGCCGCGTTCAGCCGGCGCTCGGCCAGCGCCTTGGCGCGCCGGTCGTCGGACTCCTTGAGCGCGCGTTCCAGCACCACCGGCAGCCGCGCCAGGCGGCCCTTGCTCACGTAGTCGGTCGCGCCGCTCTTGAGCAGCTCGACCGCGTTGTCCTCGCCGATCACGCCGGAGACGAAGACGAAAGGCGTTTCCGGCGCCAGGCGGCGCGCCACCTCGAGCGCATGCGCGCCCGAGAATCCCGGCAGCTCGTAGTCGGACAGGATCAGCGAGAAGCCGCCCCCGTTCAGCGCCTCGACGAAGCCGCGCTCGTCGCGCACCACATGCGTGGTGGCGGCCGGCAAAGCCCGGGACAGCGCCTCGAGCAGCAGTTCGACGTCGAAGCGCGAGTCTTCGAGGATCAGGATGCCCGGAGGCTGCGGATTCGCGGCAACGGCGCCGCCCGCGCTATTCATGTTTGCGCGCCGCCTTCAGCGAACCCGGTGGCGGCTCGTTGAGCACCGCCCAGAACACACCCAGCTCGGCAATGGCCGAGACGAATCGGTCGAAGGCCACCGGCTTGACCACATAGGCGTTCACGCCCAGCTCGTAGCTGCGCAGCACGTCCGACTCTTCCTGCGACGAGGTGAGCATCACCACCGGAATGCTGCGCAGCGCCGCGTTGGAGCGCACCGCCTGCAGCACTTCCAGGCCGGTGACCTTGGGCAGCTTCAGGTCCAGCAGGATCACGGCCGGGTTGCCCTCGGCGCGCTCCGCGTGTTCGCCTTCTCGGTGCAGGTATTCGAGCGCCTGCGCGCCGTCGCGCAGCACGACCACGTCGTTCGCGAGCTGGCTGCGCTCCAGCGCGATGAGGGTGAGTTCGAGGTCTCGCTTGTCGTCCTCGACAAGCAGGATCGGCTTAAGCATGTCCTTCTCCGTTGGCGGCCGGTGCCGTCGAGGCGGCCGCGTTGTCGGGGCCCTGGCGCGGCAGGATGAAGCCGAAGCTCGCCCCCGCGTCGATCTCCCCTTTTGCCCAGACCGTGCCGCCATGACGCTCCACGATCCGCTTCACATTGGCCAGGCCGATGCCCGTGCCTTCGAAATCCTCGGCCTGGTGCAGCCGCTGGAACACGCCGAACAGCTTGTCGACGTATTTCATCTGGAAGCCCACGCCGTTGTCCTGCACCTCGAGGCCGTCGCCCAGGTCGCTGTGGATGGCGCGCACCGCGATGCGCGACGGGCTGCGGGTGCGCGAGTACTTGACCGCGTTGGCCAGCAGGTTGCGCACCGCCACCTGCAGCAGCAGCGGGTCGGCGTACAGCAGCGGCAGGTCGGCGTCGACCTGCCACTCGATGTTGCGCTGCGGCTCCAGCCGCGTCAGTTCGCGCACCAGCCCGTCGACCAGCGAGGCGCTGTCGACCTGCCGCTGCTTGAGCGCGGAGCGGCCCATGCGCGAGAAGTCGAGCAGCGCGTCGACCATCTGCCCCGCGAAGGCGGCGGCGTCCTTGACGTGCGAAAGATAGCGATGAGCTCGCGCGCTCAGCTGCTTGCCCTCGGTCTGGGCCACCAGGTCGACATAGCCGGCGATGTGCCGCATGGGCGCGCGCAGGTCGTGCGACACGGTGTACGAGAAAGCCTCCAGCTCCTTGTTGACGCGGCCCAGCTCGGAGGCCACGGCCGCCAGCTCCTCGGCGCGGCGCAGCACGATGCCGATCAGCGCCTGGCGCAGCTCGCCGGCCGCCCCGACCTCGGCCACGGACCACGGCGTGGAGCGCCCCCGGATGTGCTCGACCCAACTCGCGAAGCTCAGGCGCGGATGCATGCGCCCGCTGACCACCATCTGCGGTTTCTGCGGATCGCCCGCCCAGCGCACCGTCTGCACGATCTCCGGCCGAAACCAGAGGATCAGGTGCCGGTGCACCTGCGAAATCGATATGGCGAGCACGCCCGCCGCCACGTCCTGGAACTGCGCCGCGGGCGCGAAGTGCGCGGCCAGCGCGTTGCTCTCGTAGACCTCCACGCCAAGCCCGGCGATCCAGCCAGCCAGTTCCTGCACATGCACCCGGGCCGGCACGTCGCCCACGCACCAGGCTTCGTCGTCGAGCACCACGGCGGCACCGGTGGCGCGCATCACGCGCAGCATCAGCGAAACCTCGGCCGTCAGGTGCTGCAGGGTGGCGTCGCTGTCGGCCAGGTGCGAGACGATCTGCAGCGTGAGCTGGCGCAGCTCGAGCCGCTCGGCCACCTCGCCGTTGCTTTCCTTCGACTGGATCTGCAGCGACAGCAGCTGGCCCAGGTGCTCGCACGCGAGCCGCGTGCCGGTGTCGAGGAAGCGCGGCGCATGGTCATGGCAGGAGATGAGCCCCCAGAGCTTGCCGTCGATGACGATCGACACCGACATGGACGCCAGCGTGCCCATGTTGCGCATGTACTCGAGGTGGATCGGCGAGACGCTGCGCAGCTGCGCCTGCGACAGGTCGATGTCGGCGGCGGTGAGCGCGGCGTCGGTGGCGCGCAGGCGCACCGGCCGGTAGTTGGCGTCGGCAATCAGCCGGAAATGATTGACGAGGTACAGCGCGCGCGCCTGCCGCGGAATGTCGGAGGCGGGAAAGTGATGGCCGCTGTAGCTGTCATAGCCGGCGTCGGCCTCCTCGGCCAGCACCTCGCCGTGGCCGGCGGCGTCGAAGCGGTAGACCAGGCAGCGGCCGAAGCCGGTGAGCCGCTTCATTTCGCGCGCGGCCAGGGCACACAGCTCGGTCATCGTGCCCGCCTCCTGCAAGCGGGGCAGGAAGACGCGGCCCAGCGAATAGATCGGCGCCTCGTTGCCGCCCGAGGGCGAGGCGGCCTCGAACTCGACGATCAGGTGGTTGTTGCTGCGGTGCGCGGCGGCGTCGAAGGTGACCTGCGCCAGCGTCATCGCGCCCAGCGACACCGGCGAGCCGCCCGGCGCCAGCGGCGGCAGGCTCAGCCCGCGAACGGCCGCCAGCGCGGCGGCCAGTTGGTCGTCGGGCCAGTTCTCGCTCCATGCGACCAGCGCCAGCGAATCGGGCAGCAGCACCAGCATGCGGCCGTGCGGCTGGATCGAGCCGGGCACGCGGATCGGCTCGAGGTCGCAGTTGGACAGGTCGACCTCTGGGGGCTCGATGGGCCGGCCGCCGGCCGCGGGCTCGGTGGAAATGAGGGGCGATGGCACGTTGGACAAGCTCATGCGACGCGGCTGCAGCCGCTCGGGTTCTTCTGAAGAAAATAAGTCGAAAGGATCATGCCTGCGTGTCCTTGGCTGTCTCGTCGGTCGGTTCCTACAGTCCGGCAGGCTGCAGGCCGAAACGCGGCATCAGGGTCTCGAAGCCGGCCACCGCGCCGCGCTGGGCCGAGCCGACCGCCGCCGGGTCGCGCATCACGGCCGCCAGTTGCGCGACAAAGTCTTTCCACTGCGCGGGCAGGCCTTCGGGTGCATCGACCGGCTGGAAGTAACGCATCGGGTGCGGCGCCAGCCGCGGCCCCAGGCGCTTGTGCATGGCCATGCCGCCGAGCTGGGAGCCTTCGAGCACGTAGGCCAGGCCCCAGGCAAAGGCCGGGTCGCTGGAGGCCTGCGCGAGTTGCGGGGCCAGCGGTGCTTCGGAGGCTTCGGAGGGGGCCGCGGCGCACTGCCCGTCGGGCGCCGCGCCGGCGTCTTCTAGATCGAGCGCGAGCGCGGCCAGCCGCCGCTCGGTACGCCGCGCCACGCGGTCGAGCCCCGGGTCGCCGGGGGCGGCCAGCGCCTGGCGCACAGCCTCCAGCCACGGGCGCAGGGCACGCAGGTGGGCGGCGTAGTCGGCCAGCGAGGCGTCTTCGCGCGCGATCGGCAGGCGGCTGTCGAGCGCTTCGTGCAGTGCGTGGGTGGCATTGCGCAGCGGACGCAGCACCTCGGCCACGGAGGGTTGGGCGCCGGCGCTCATGGCGCGAGGCTTTCCAGCGGCTCGCCGCCACGCTCCCGGCCTTCCGCCTCGAGGCTGGCGCACAGCGAGAAGAAGCCGTCCAGCTCCGCCGCCTTGTCGAACACGGCGTCGGCGCCGAGTTCGCGCGCCCAGTCGGCGATCTCGCCGGTGGCGTAGTTGGTCAGCACCACCACGCGCTGGCCGGGCCGGCTGCGGCCGCAGCGCTTGACGATGCCCAGGCCGGAGCCCTCGTGCAGGAACAGGTCGACCACCAGCAGGTCCCAGGCGCCCGGGTTCTCGGCGAGCCAGGCGACGGCTTCCTCCTCGGTGGTGGCGGTGCCGATCAGGCGGATGTCGACCTCGTCCTCCATGGCGGCGATGAGGTTGTGACGGATATGGGCGTTGTCTTCGACAAGAAAGGTGGAGAGCGGCACGGCGGAGACGGAATTGGTTCTTCGAATGCCGCCAAGCCTAAGCGAAGCCGCGATGCCCGGCCGGTGAGCGCGCTTCCCTACATCCGGTAGGAATTATGGCAAGCAGGCCCCCGTAAACTGGCGCGCTCCCATCTTTCCGAGCGGCCCAGCCGACGAATGAACGCCATGACACAGCCTCAGCCGACGACGATTTCCCCTGCCCTCGTTTCCGCCTTCGCCCCCGGCGGCACGCTGCGCGCCTCGATCAACCTCGGCAACCCGATCCTCGCCAACAGGAACCCGGACGGCGGCGAGCCGGTGGGCGTGTCGATCGACCTGGCGCGCGAGTTCGCGCGGCGGCTGGGCGTGGGCATCGAGCTGGTGGTGTTCGAGAAGGCCGCGGCCTCGGTCGACGCGGTGAAAAACGAGAAGGCCGACATCGGTTTCTTCGCCATCGACCCGGCGCGCAGCGAGGGGCTGCTGTTCACCGCGCCCTATGTGCTGATCGAAGGCAGCTACCTCGTGCCCTCGGCTTCGGCGCTGGCCGACAACGCGCAGATCGACGCGCAGGGCCATCGCATCTCGGTCGGCGCGGGCAGCGCCTACGACCTGTTCCTGACGCGCGAAATCAAGCAGGCGGAAATCGTCCGCCTGCAGGGCGCAGGCCCGGCGCTGGCCGCGCTGCGCGCCGGCGAGGTCGAAGTGGCGGCCGGCATCCGCCAGATGCTCGAAGGCGAGGCGCAGCGCGCGCCGGGCGTGCGCGTGCTGCCGGGCCGCTTCATGGTGATCCAGCAGGCCATGGGCACGCCGGCCAGCCGGGGCGCCGACGCGCAGGCGCTGCTGGCGGCCTTCGTCGAGGAAATGAAGGCCGGCGGCTTCGTCGCCGATGCGCTGAAGCGCCACCGCATCGAGGGCGCGAGCGTCGCGCCCGCGGCCTGAACGCGGTAGCGCTTTGCGTCAGAGCTTGTACGCCTCGACCGGCCCCTGCGAATAGAACAGGAAGTAGCCGGTCGAGGTCTGGAAGCCATTTTTCTTCCAGCCCGCCGGCACCTTGAAGATGCCGAGCTGCCCGCTCGCCACGCCGACGAAGGCGGTGTTCTCCTTGTCGGTGGTGATGCGAGTCCATTGCTCGCGTTTCACGGGCCGCATCTGCATCTTCGGTTCGCTCCACTCGGGCGTGCGCACCTTGTCGCGCATGACGTAGCCGTCGCCCTGGCGCTCGATCTTGATCAGCTCCTTGAGCGCACCGTTCTGTTTGACGGCGTAGATGCCGACCAGCTCTGCCTCGGGCGCGCCGCCGGTGCTGCCGGCGCCGCATGCGGCCAGCAGCAGCGCCGAGGCGCCGGTGGCCAGCCATTTCTTCGATCGCGTGTTCATGGTGGCCTTCTTTCTCAGCGCTTCTCGTTCTCGCGCAGCTTCAGGTTGCCCTGGAAGCGCAACGCGTGCGGGTATTCCTCCTTCTCCACGCCCACGTCGACGGCCGCCATCCTCTGCTGGCTCTCGCCTGTCTTGGCCAGCAGCGCCGCCGGCAGGTTCACCACGCCCTTGATCTGGTCGTACTGCGCCTGCGTGATGCGGCCCACCTGCAGCAGCCGGAAGGCGTCTCGCTCGATGTTCAGCAGCAGCGGCTTGTTGGCGGCAAAGCTCTGTGCCTTGGCCAGCAGCGCGCTCCACGACTGCGCGCTGTAGTTGCTCACGTAGTAGTCCTGCCCGGTCGGCCCGGCCAGCACCGCGGTGCAGCCCGGCAGTTCCACCTGCACGGCGCCCGTCGACATGACGAAGGTCTTGCGTTGCTCCATCGCGTCGCCGTAGGCCAGCGTGACCGGGATGTTCCAGGTCGAGGCCGGGAACTGGTTCTGGTTGGGGAACGACTCCTGCGTGATGTTGACGTAGGTGCGGTCGGCCGCGCATTGCGCATCCACCGTGAGCAGCGGCACCCCGGTCTGGCGGATGAAGCTGTCGCCGATGTCGGCCACCTTCTTGCCGCCGCTCACCTTCTCCAGCGACGTCCACAGCCGCGACGGCGTGACGTTGCCGAAGCCGTAGTCCTTCAGGTAGATCTGCAGGCCCTTCTGCATCGCCTCTTCGCCGATGTAGTTCTGCACCGTCTCCAGCACGTGGCTGCCCTTGTTGTAGACGAAGATCGACGGGCTGATGAAGCCGAACGAGCCCGCGTCGTTGAGGTTGCGCTGCACCGGCACCGCGGTGCTCCGCAGGTCGGCCACGATCACGCTGTGCTTGTCGAGCACGTAGTCGGAGAAGCTGTAGTACTCGGGGTGGAACTTGATGGTGGTGCGCCTTTCGAACCAGCGCGCGAACGACTCGTTGAGCCACACGTTGTCCCACCAGTCGAGCGTGACCAGGTCGCCGAACCACTGGTGCGCGATTTCATGCGTGACCACCGTCACCGAATACAGCGTGGGCTTGTCGCCCGGCTTGGTGAGCACCGCATCGGCAAACTCGAAGATCGCACCCCAGTTCTCCATGCCGCCGAAGCCGGTGTTGGGCTTGTTGTTGTAGCTGTCGTTGGCGGCGATGGTGTCGAACTTCTTGATCGGCAGCGGGATGCCGGTGTACTTGTAGTAATAGTCCATGGCCACCTTGGTCCACTCCATCGGGAAGGTTGCCCAGGTGGAGCGGCCCGGCGGCGTGAACCAGCGCAGCGGAATGTCGCTGCCGTCCAGCGGGTTCTTGAAGGTGTCGGGCAGGATGTCGAACTTGCCGCCGCCGAAGAAGGTCAGGTACATGGGCATCGACGGCGTCTTCTCGAACGACACCTGCTGGTAGCCGTCGGGCAGCTTCACGGCCGATAGCTGCGCGCCGTTGGACACCGTCTTCCAGTCGCCCGGCACCTCCGCCGAGATCTCGAAGGTGTGGCGGAAGGCCGGCTCGTCCCAGCCCGGGAACCACTGCCGTGCATAGTTGGTCTCGCCCTGCGTCACGATGGCGTCGCTGCT
Source organism: Variovorax paradoxus (assembly GCF_022009635.1). Taxonomy (NCBI): domain Bacteria; kingdom Pseudomonadati; phylum Pseudomonadota; class Betaproteobacteria; order Burkholderiales; family Comamonadaceae; genus Variovorax; species Variovorax paradoxus. The sequence continues at coordinate 3,378,979 of NZ_CP091716.1, read as the reverse complement.
CACGCCCTCGGGCGTCGAGAGGCCGACCTTGAAGATGCCGGTGGCCGCCGAGCAGAACGGGTTGCGCTGCATCTCGGCGGGCGGGCAGAACTCCGCGTCGGAGAACTGGATCTTGCCGTCCCACTCCATGTGCAGCAGGTACTTGCCCTTGGCAATCTGGCCGCCATTCAGGCGCAGTTGCACGAAGTCGCCGAGCGTCTGCGGCGTGGGGATCAGCGGTATCGCCTCGCCCGGGTTCGACACCTTGCGCAAGGTGGTGCGGCCCTTCGCGAAGTTGAGGTTGTGCGCGGCCACCACGATGGCATCGACGGGCTTGAGCACCTCGATCTCCACGTCGCCGCGGCCGACGAAAGTCTTGAGCGCCGCATCGGGGCGGAACCACAGCTTGTAGTTGCTGGGCCAGACGGTGTCGGGCAGTTCCTGCGGCTTGGCCGAGCGGTCCACCGCGGCGGCGGCCGCGTCATTGGCGGCCAACGGCACACCGTCGTCGGGCGCCTTATGCGTGGGGTCGGCCGCGGGTGCCGACACCACCGGCCCCGACGACGCGCCGAGGCCGACGCCGCCGCCTCCGAGAGAAGCACCGCCGCCACTGTCTCCGCCGCCGCCGCAAGCCGTGAGCACGGCAAGGGTCACCGCCGTGATGGCAAGATGATTGACGACGGGTGTGTTGAATTTTTTCATGATCGCCTCTGGGTACTCTGGGTAAGAAGAAGATGCGCCGTCCCCGCAAGCGCCGGCGGATAGCCAGCGATGCGCGCGACACGCGCGGTGATGGGATGGATGAACAACCGATAAAAACGGGCAGCACGGAGCCCTCCCGGCGAACGGCTCGTTCGTCAGGACAGCACGGGCATGCAGGCACTACACCGCTTGAAAAGCGGTGGTCCCAGAATGCGTGGGATGAGCTCGTCCATTCCCGTCAAAAAGCGGGTTGGTGAGATGCGAAGCGGGGGCTGGAGGCGGAGGGTGCGATCAGCGCCAGGACATCGACACGGCGCGTTCGCGCGTGTCGGCAACGGCACAGGCCATGCTGGCGATGGCAAGAATTTTCGCGGCTCTTCTCGTTGGTTTCACGCGCGTTCCCTCGTCCATTGAAGTGCGCCAGTTTTAGCTGATCGAATGCGACGGCTCAACGACTGCCGGAACTTTTCTCTCTCAAAATGTTTGCGCGCCATAGGCCGAATGGAGTCATGGCCCACGATGCGCCACGCACGCTACGAAGATGGTTTCGCCGCGGCAACACATGCTCACGCAGATGACAAATATCGAGGACGAACACTGTGCGCGCATCGCCACAGTACGAAGGTTCGTGTCGCCTGAAAATCCGTGAAAGCTGCGTACCCGAGGCCGCATGCGTTCAGGCGCACCGCCGGCGCTACAGGCCGAGCGCGTCCTGCAACTGGCGCGCCGACCAACGCCTGGGCTCCTGCGGCCAGGCATCGAGCAAAGCCACCATGCGCGCATTGCGCGGCGCGCTCAGGCCGTGCTGCTGCGCGAGTCGAACGACCTCGCCGCTGAGCGCGTCGATTTCGGTACGACGGCCCAGGGCCAGGTCATCGGCCATGCTGGAACGCGCCTTGGCATCGATGCGCAGCATGCGCGCCGCGACGATGCGAAACAGCCAGTCAGGCAGGCGCAGCAGGCTCGACAGGCGCCGCGCCGGCACCGCAGCCACTTGCGCCGGCACGATGCCGGCGACGTTGAGGATGCTCAAGGCCTCGTCGATCAGCGAAGCGAAGCAGCGGCGGTAGCCGCCCAGCATCAGCTCTTCGCGCAGCGGCAGGCCGGAGAGCGCGTTGACCGGGTTGTTGAGGTTGAGCAGCAGCTTGCCCCACTGCACCGGCAGCAGGTCGGCATGCAGGTCGAGCGGCACGCCGGCGCGCTCGAACACAGGCAGCCAGGGGCGCAGGGCCGGGTCGTCCTGCGCGGCCAGCCGGCCGGGCGTGCCGCGATGGAAGGCGCCCGGGCCGATCTCGGCCACGTTGTAGGGCACCATGCCCGACAGCACGTTGAGCGAAGGCCCGGTCTGGGATGCGGCCGTGCCGTTGGAGATGCCGTTCTGCAGCGAGACGACCGTGGTGCCAGCGGGCAATGCGAAGGCCAGCTCGGCCGCCGCCTCGGCCGTGGCGCCGCTCTTCACGCAGAGCAGCACCAGCGCGGGGCTGGCGCCGACGGGCACTTGCTCGCACAGCTGCAGCCCGGTGGCCGGCAGCTTGTGCCGGGCACCGTCCATGTCGGAGAGCGTGAGCCCGTGCGTCGCGAGCTTCTCGAGCACGCGCGGACGGCCGACGAAGGTGACGGGCACGCCCGCCGCCGCAAGGCTGCCGCCAATGAAGCACCCGATGGTTCCGGCCCCCATCACCAGCACTTCACCGGGCGTTGCGTCTGGCATGAAGTGCTTGTGGCTCGAAGGGACCGTGGTGCCGTCAGGCGCGTTCCGCGACCCAGGCCTGCACCGACTGCAGCGCGGCCGCGAGGCCCGCCGGGTTGGTGCCCCCGGCCATGGCCATGTCGGCCTTGCCGCCGCCCTTGCCGCCCACCTGCTGGGCCACGAAGTTGACCAGCTCGCCGGCCTTGACCTTGGCCGTGCTGTCGGCCGTGACGCCGGCGGCGATCTGCACCTTGTCGCCGTCGACGGCGGCCAGCACGATGGCGGCGGTCTTGAGCTTGTCCTTCAGCTTGTCCATGGTGTCGCGCAGCGTCTTGGCGTCGGCGCCGTCGAGCTTGGCCGCGAGCACCTTGATGCCGTTGACGTCGACCGCCTGCGCCAGCAGTTCGTCGCCCTTGGACGAAGCGAGCTTGCCCTTGAGCGAGCCCACTTCGCGCTCCAGCGCCTTCACCTGCTCGAGCACCTGCGTGAGGCGGCCCTGCAGCTCGGCGGCCGGCGACTTGAGCGTGGCTGCCACGCTCTGCACGGTCGACTCCAGGTCCTGCAGGTACGACAGCGCGTTGGCGCCGGTGACGGCCTCGATGCGGCGCACGCCGGCGGCCACGCCGCCTTCGCTGACGATCTTGAAGAGGCCGATGTCGCCGGTGCGGCTGACATGGGTGCCGCCGCACAGTTCGCGGCTGGAGCCGATGTCGAGCACGCGCACGGTCTCGCCGTACTTCTCGCCGAACAGCATCATGGCGCCGGTCTTCTGGGCCGATTCCATGTCCATCACGCGGGCCTGGGTCGGTGCGTTGGCCAGGATCTCGGCGTTGACGCGCTTCTCGATCTCGGCGATCTGCTCGCGCGTGACGGGGGCGTTGTGCGCGAAGTCGAAGCGGGTCTTGTCGGCATCGACCAGCGAGCCCTTCTGCTGCACGTGGTCGCCCAGCACTTCGCGCAGGGCCTTGTGCATCAGGTGGGTGACCGAGTGGTTGCGCATGGTGGCGGCGCGGCGTGCGGTGTCGACCGCGGCCTTGACCGCGTCGCCCACCTTCAGCGTGCCCTGGGTCTGCGTGCCGTGGTGGCCGAACACGTCGGCCTTGATCTTCTGCGTGTCTTCCACGCCGAACTGCACGCCCTCGGCCACGAGCACGCCCTGGTCGCCGACCTGGCCGCCGCTCTCGGCATAGAACGGCGTGGTGTCGAGCACCACGATGCCGCTCTGGCCTTCCTTCAGTTCCTGCACGGCCGTGCCTTCGAGGTACAGCGCCACGACCTTGGCGCTTTCTTCGAGGTGCTCGTAGCCGGTGAAGACGTTGCCCGCGCCGGTGTATTCGACGTTGCGATCCATCTTGAATTTGCCGCCGGCACGGCCCGCGGCCTTCTGCTTTTCCATCGCGACGTTGAAGCCGGCTTCGTCGACGCTCACGCCGCGCTCGCGGCACACGTCGGCCGACAGGTCGAGCGGGAAGCCGTAGGTGTCGTGCAGCTTGAAAGCCACTTCGCCCGGCAGCGTCCTGGCACCGCCCACCAGCGCCGCGTCGAGGATTTCCATGCCGTTGGCCAAAGTCTCGAAGAAGCGCTCTTCCTCGGCCTTCAGCGTGTCGGTGATGCGCTTCTCATCGGCCACCAGCTTGGGGTACGCATCGCCCATCAGCTTGACGAGGTCGGGCACCAGCTTGTGGAAGAAGGGTTTCTTCTGGCCCAGCTTGTAGCCGTGGCGGATGGCGCGGCGAATGATGCGGCGCTGCACGTAGCCGCGGCCTTCGTTCGACGGGATGACGCCGTCGGCCACCAGGAACGAGGTGGCGCGGATGTGGTCGGCAATCACCTTCAGCGAGTTGTTCGACAGGTCTTGCGTCCCGGTCTCGCGGCCAGCGGCCTTGATGAGCGCGTCGAAGATGTCGATTTCGTAGTTGCTGTGCACGTGCTGCAGGATCGCGGCCAGGCGCTCCAGGCCCATGCCGGTGTCGACGCAGGGCGCGGGCAGTTTCTTGACCGAGCCGTCGGGCTGCATGTCGAACTGCATGAACACGTTGTTCCAGATCTCGATGTAGCGGTCGCCGTCTTCATCGGGGCTGCCGGGCGGGCCGCCGGGGATCTCGGGGCCGTGGTCGAAGAAGATTTCGGAGCACGGGCCGCAGGGGCCGGTGTCGGCCATCATCCAGAAGTTGTCGGACATGTAGCGGCCGCCCTTGTTGTCGCCGATGCGCACGACGCGCTCGGGCGGCAGGCCGATTTCCTTGGTCCAGATATCGTAGGCCTCGTCGTCCTCGATGTAGACGGTGGCCCAGAGCTTCTCGGCCGGCAGCTTGTAGACCTGGGTGAGCAGCTCGAAGGCCCACTTGAGCGATTCACGCTTGAAGTAGTCGCCGAAGCTCCAGTTGCCCAGCATCTCGAAGAAGGTGTGGTGGCGCGCGGTGTAGCCCACGTTCTCGAGGTCGTTGTGCTTGCCGCCGGCGCGCAGGCAGGCCTGGACCGAGGCGGCGCGAACGTAGGGGCGCTTGTCTTCGCCGAGGAACACGTCCTTGAACTGGACCATGCCCGAGTTGGTGAACATCAGGGTGGGGTCGTTGCCCGGCACAAGCGAGCTGGAAGGAACCACCGTGTGGCCCTTGGAAGCGAAGAAATCGAGAAAGGTCTTGCGGATGTCCGCGACCGTGAATGTGGGCTGGCTCATCTTTGGATTCGTCTTCTGTCGAGGGCGGCGCGGCGATGGCGACCCTCTTGTCGAACCCACTGCGGCGAACCGGCCTAACTGCTTGATTTGCTTGAACAAACGATTATAGGTTTGGCCACGGGCCCCGGGCCGCCCCGGGGCCAAACGGCATGATCCGGGCGCCCCGGCTAATATGCGGTACTGACGGAAAAGAGAACCAAACACGGGCGACGTCATCCGTACTTGTACGGACTTGAAGCAAGGAGCGCGCATGGCAAGGCAAGAGGCGGAACACTGGAAGATCGAAGACCTGGACTTCTCGCGCATTGCGCTCGATGAGGTCCGCTCGGACGAAAACCTCTTCTACCTGGTCGTCTCGGCCTCTTTCATCGAAAGCGGCTCCGACCTCTACACCCAGAACCTGATCGATTTCTTCAAGGGCGACGACGAGGTCACCGAGTGGCTGTCGAACCACTGGGAAAAGGAAGAACTGCAGCACGGCAAGGCCCTGCGCGCCTACGTGCGCCACGTGTGGCCCGAGTTCGAGTGGGACACGGCCTACGCGGGCTTCCTCGAGGAATACGCGACCTACTGCAAGGTCGAACTGCTGGCCCCCACCCGCGCCCTCGAAATGACCGCGCGCTGCGTGGTCGAGACCGGCACCGCCACCTACTACCGGGCCATGGCCCGCAGCACCACCGAGCCGGTGCTGCATGACCTGGCGACCCGCATCGCGACGGACGAGGTCAACCACTACAAGCACTTCTACCGCTTCTTCCGGCGCTACCGCGAACAAGAGAAGTTGAGCCGCTTCCGGGTGTTCGGCACCATCGGCCGCCGCACGCTGGAACTCAAGAGCGAAGACGCCGACTGCGCCATCCGCCATGTGGTGAAGTCGCGCTCGCCCGGCCGCGCGAGCGACACGGCCTACGTGCAGCAACTGAGCGCGAAGATGAACAGCACCATTCGCACCAACCTGAGCGCCGGCACGACGCTCAAGATGCTGATGCGGCCGCTGGAACTGCCGGCACGGGTGCAGACGGTGATCCAGTACCCGATCAAGCAGTTCATGCAGCATGTGTTCCTGCGTTGAGCAAAGCCGCGCAAAGCAGTAAACCGGGACCGCTGTCCCGTTTCCGGCAACTGGCGTCTGGCTAGTATTTGTCCTCACACCTTTCTAGCGGCGGGGCTGAGACCTTCGGACGAGCGGCATACCGCTCCTGGCAAGTTGCTCGCAGCCTCTGCATGCGAGCCCGATGTTCGATCACAAAGCCAATCGCGAACAAGCCTACACAGTGCGCCTCGAAGGCCAGAGCCTCTCCATAAGGGACCTGATGGAAGTGCGCTTCACCTTCCTGCGGGTGCTCGAGCAGCGCATCGGGCCGCCCCCGCGCGTGGTGAAGTGTTTTCGGGCCTGGTCGAGCCAGCTCGAGTGGGGGACCGAGTCGATGACCGATGCGCAGATTGCCAACGCCCGCGTATGGCGCGAAGCCTGGGAGCACGCCACCGAAGTGGCGGCTCCACTGCTCAGCCATCCCCGGAACACGGAGTTTCACTTCGAATTGCTTTGAACAAAAAAAACCCAGCACAAGGCTGGGCTGAACCTCTTGAGTGCTGTCACACACAGAGAACTCGCACTTCGAAGCGAGCAAACAAAATCTAGGGCTTCGCGCGCCGGCTCCTTGTCGGACGGCACCGACAATTCCAATTTGCTGCAGGAGCACAACAACCACGGAGCCGAATCGACTGCCAAATAGTTCACGTTTTAATAAGTGTCCTACGGCTGCTGACTGTTTCCGGCTGACAGGCGCCCCGCCCGCTTCCCCCGACCATGCACATGCTGTCACGCAACAGGGCCGCAATAGAAGAAGAGCTCTCTGTTCGTTCTTAGAGCGCCCGCATGGGCTCCTCGCAACCCGCTTCGGCGGGTATTTTTTTGCCTGGATTCATGCCGCCCGATGCACTCCGCCTACCACACGGCAGTGACACGTTTTCCCTTTCCGATGGGGACAATGTTGTGGAAAACCATGTGCGCAGCGCTCGAAAGCGTTGCCTGGCGTGGCCTGCAACGCGGTGCCCGCAAAAGAGGCAGCCCTTGAAAAAATCTTCGAATTGGGTTGAATTCGGGGTTTTCCCGCAACGGTCGGGTGCTTTCGGGCACCCAAACGGCTGTCAGCAACGGTCGGCACCGGCTGACAGGCCAGCCCCGAGCCACCCGGGAAATTGAGCCCATGCAGCGGCCGGATTCGTGCCAGCCAGGGAGGCGCTGCCAGAGAGATCCCGACGTGGCACCACAACAAAGACAGGGCGTTTCCGTGGTCGAATACTTCAAGGTTGGTCTTCCTTACATCCGAACACGCTTCAAGGTCCCGGCGCGACGCGGCGGCCGTGTCGAACTGCAGGACAGGTTCGGCACCATCAGGGGGTCGAGCGGCGAATACCTGCTGGTGAAGTTCGATGGCGAAGAAACCGCGGTCATCGTTCACCCGGTCGACCTCAACTACGTGGAGAACGGCGAAGCCACCGAGAGGCCCCTGGGAACACCGCACGACGGCGGCAAGCCAGCCCGGGGCGGAGCCTGAGCGGCCGACGCCGGGTTGATCTTGCCGGAAATCAGGCCGCGCGGAGGGTCTGGGGCGGCATGCCGATGTCCTGGAGCGACCCGAAATCGGTCATCGCCATGCCCTCGGTCAGGTAGAGCGCCTCTTCGTCGCGGCGCATGAGGCCTCGGTTCTCCATGCCGCGCATGGTCTTGTTGACCACTTCTCGCGAAAGGCCCGCATACGACGCGATCACCGCCTGGGAAATGCGCTTGTCGAAGCCGCCCGCGCTCGACGGCGCCAGATCCGCCAACTGGTGCATGACGCGCTGCACGACGGCTTCGGGCGACAGCGACGAAATACGGCGCATCTGGGTGCGCAGCATGCCCATACGCTTCATCGCCAGGCCCAAAAGGCCGAGCGCGACCTCGGGGTGCCGTGCGCACAGGCCGCGCATGGTGGCGATAGGCACGAAATAGACCGCCGAAGGCAGCGCCGCGACGAGCGTGTGCATCGACTGGTAGCGGTCATCGCGGATCGAGAGGTCGAAGAAAAAGTCGTTGCGCGCGACGAACTCGGTCGTCACTTCAGTGCCCTGCTGATCTCGCGCCGGGGTGACGACCCGCAGCAGACCGCTTGCAACGCAATAGATCTGGTCGGTCGACTCACCCGCGTTCAGCAACGTGTCATTGCGCTTGTAGTGGCGAAGTTCGCTGCATTTGATGAGCGCCTCGCGCTCCGCGGCTGGCAGGCTGGCCGTGAGGGGGTGAAGGTACATGGGCCGATGGTGAGTCGTTGGCACATCCCCGACAATCCCGCAGATTAGGTATTCAACGCATCGCAATAAGCGTTATAAACGCCGTCTTCGATGGAGCCACCTGCCCGGCGCCTCGCAGGCATTCAGTCTTCGGTATCCGTCTCGTCTTCTTCGTCGTCGTCTTCGCTGTCTTCGGCGCGACGAACCGTCACAAAATTCTCGGCGTCTTCCACGAACGCCATGAGCTTTTCGTCGGGCGCCATGCCGCGGACTTCGGTCTGAGGACCGTCGCCATTCTTGTAGTCGACCTGGACCAGCGCGAAACAGGCCAAAGGCTCTTCCATCTCGCCGTCGTCGCCTCCGTCATACACGGCAACCCAGCCCTCGGCGGGCATGATCTGCAGGATCTTCACATCTTCCATTGTTTGGTTTCCAAGCTAAAAATTGCGTTGTGCCGTGCAGCATAGCCCATGGAAACGCGGCTAAAGCGATGGCCGTCGACGCATTGGGTCACGGCCATGGATTTCTATTTTGAGGATTGCAGAAAGGTCGGTCTCGACGAAGGTCGAGTTCTTGAACATGGTCGCCCGTCAGCAAGGCGTCGGGCTTGTGCACTGCGGGGCGGTTTGGGGCTTGCCTTTCTTTCGCATGCCCCAAACCATCGCGGACATGTTCGCGGACCAGACGAAGGCAAATATCTTCAACAGGTAGAAGTAGCGCGACTCGAAGTGTGCCAGCGTGAAGATCACGAACGAAGCGGCGTAGAGAGATGCGACCGACCATGCCATGAGATCCCACCATTGATACCTGCGCGTGAGTACAAGCAGAAGCGGCACGGCGATCAGACAAATGAAATAAACCAGACTTCCTAGATCGTCCTGAACATGGAACCACGTAGTGAAGCGATGGCGTGAAAACGAAAACGTATTCCAGTACTCCCCGGCCGCTGCGAACTTGGCTCGATACCACGCGAATGGATGTGACAAGAATGCCTTGAGGAACAGCTCTTTTTCTGTTCTGTCGCAGTATTTGGGCTCGACTTTGCACGCAAGATTCCCCGCTCCTTCGACGACAAACCCCCCGCCCCTTTTGATGAGGGCCTCGTCTGAGCTGAGGCCGTTCAGGAAGATCACATTACCCGTCTGGACCCAGGCGAAATTTCGCGCTACTGCGTAGTTATGCACTCTCCAAGGCAGCATGACTGCGTGGGCCACCAACAGGGACACAACGATGACTTTTGCTGTCGTGGCATAGCTTGCACGCTCCGCGAGTCCGTTTTGCCTCGCGCGCCGCCACAAGCACCAGGCCAACACCGGTACAGCAAGCCCGGTGGTCGCCATCAAAATAGACTCGTATTGCGAACGGAAATAGGCCGCCAATGCGAAGCACAGGCCAGCGAGCATTGCAGTGGACAGACGCCGACTCTGCGCCCCAAGAATAAGCAACAGACCCGCGGATAAAAAGAACGCAACCGAGAAAGCTTCGCCAAGCACCACCCCATAGGGATGAAGCAAGAAGATCCGTGGCATCGGAAAAAGAAAAAGCAGAAGCGGCAGCGCGCTAGCGACAACATTTCCAACGAACGGCACGAGCACTGCGCGCTGAAGCGCGAGCATCCAGGCGAGACATGCACATGCCAACACCTGGAGAACCAGAACCAGAGGCGCGTCAATGCCGAACAGGCCAACAATACCGGCCTCCAGGAGAATCAATCCCGGAGGCCAAAGTGACAGGATCCATGCATTGACCTCAGAGACCCAACCGAACCTGTGAACATCCAGCGCCGCAACGGCGTAGGTTTTCGGATCGCTCAGGTTGGTGACCTGAGCCAAGTTTCCGATTGTGGTGAAAAGGCTGGGGTCGGAGGGTATGTCACGAATTGACAGCGCCCCGACAAGCAGCGCAAGGAAGTAAAGAGGCCAGGGAAGAAAGCGACCTAGAGATAAACGAGTCATGCGCATGGGATGCTACCCGCTCAAAGTCCACGGCAAAAAGGCCTACAGCCGAAGCCGCAGGCCTTCTTAGCAACCCAGATCACTCAAACTCAAGCAGCAGCCGCGACGTTGTCGCTCGAACGCTCGAGTTCTCGCAGTTGATCCGCAGTCCATTGGGTCATTTGATGGTACTGGCACCCATCGCATGCGCCCGCAGCCAATGTGCCGTCCAGCAACCCAGCCCGCATGCCCCAATAGAACTCAGAGTTGAATATCTCGTTGATTGTGGAGCCCTTGAACCTCGCGCGGATTTCAAGGTCCAGGCCAGTGTCGGCCTTAGGCATATGACAGCACACAGTAGTCGGATAGAACCCCTCGTTATTCAAGGAGATCCGTGGTGCGTGCAGCCAAGGGACGTTGCAGGTACGAATAGCAACGTCGAGGCTCACCGGATCGCCCACTGCCTTTCGCACAAACGTTTGCTGCGCAGCGTCCGGGTCATAGGACAAGGCAGACTCAAAGCGCGACGTCAGCGAAAGCTGCACCCCCAAACGGTCGGCCTCGACCTTCGCCTCTTTGATGTGCGGTGACAACTGCGAGCGAGACAAGCTCAGACTCACGTTCTGCCCTTCGCCGTTGAAGGGCATCAGCGCGCGAACCTCGGACGCCTGGAAGAAAACCTGAGGGATCTTGAGCGAATGAGCGAGCCGGACCATCTCAGCCAGTTCATGAACGTTTTGGTCCATCACCACCATCATGATCTGCAAGGTTTCGCAGTTCTCATAGAGCGTCTTCAACTCGCCCACGTCACGAACGTTGCGCACCACGTTCTTGTAGACCGAGCCGCGCCGGATGCGCTCGTAGGTCTCCTCGGTCGCGCCGTCCATCGACAGTCCGATCCGGTCGGCATGCTCGAACGCCTGCTTGATCTTTCCGCGCACGGGAATCGTGCCGTTGCTGATCATCGAGATCTTGGCGTCGGGAAAAAGCTCCTTGAAGCGAGCGTAGATCGTGCCAAGGTGAGGGTTCAGCGTTGGCTCGCCAGAGGTCATGTCCAGCAGCTTTGGACTGCCGAACTGCACGTTTTCCAGCGCAAGGGAATCGAACAACTGGTTTGCGTCATCGACTGAAAGCTTCGGCCCTTCCATCCCTGCATGACCTGGACACATCACGCACTTGAGATTGCAGTTCTCGGTGGCGGACACAGAGATAAGCTCTGGCACCACATTGAACTTGCCCTGCTTGCCGAGCGCGATGGCACGCTGGATGATGTCTTCCGCTCGGGCCAAGACCGATTCGTCAGATTCGACCTCAATGACGGGCTCGGGTTGTATGACGACCTCGACGGGCTTCGCGTGCTGGACAGCGGTGCGCCCCAAATGCTTGCCCGCACTTGCAACAATGCGGTGCTTCGCTGCACGTGAAAGGTTGCGTGCTGCCGTTACAAAATCAATCATCGATTCGCCCTCTTTTGGGCATTCTATGGCGGCGTAAAAAACGCGAAAAGCGCCCAGCGCGAACGCCCCCGGGGCGGGGATGGATCAGCAATGGTGCGCGTAGCGCACGGCGCCCTACTTCGTCGACTGCTCGGCATCTTGCACACCGGGTCCCCTGCACGCTTCAAGTTGACCGAAGAACCGGGCCAGTCGTTGCATGTGCCCGAAAGCAATCGACAGCGCGCCGAGCATGACGTTCAGCAATTGGAATGCGTTCGCGGCAGCTCGGCTGGCACGATGAACAACCGATCGGCCCGGTGGTAGGTGGTAAGGTGGTCGTTGACTTGTACTTGTAGGGTCCACGTCACGTTCGAAGCTGACGCCACTAGGCGCCGGCACTCGCAAACGCCTTGGCGCGCGAGCATCGAAGAATATGGGGCCGTATACTCCAAGCTGTCGCTGCGACACAGGCATGCTCGTGACGGACGGGCGAAGCGTAGGATCCCCACAAGACCTACGCTGAAGTGCTAAATCTATGAGGGGTGGGGTCAGGCAGAGTCAGGGTTCCCTGATCAAGCCAAAGCGACGCGTCACCCTTATAGATCAGGCACCTAGGCCAGAAAATCGTTTCCCGACAACGGGTTACAAAATGCGGGTGTAGTTCAATGGTAGAACGGCAGCTTCCCAAGCTTCATACGAGGGTTCGATTCCCTTCACCCGCTCCACTGCGACTTTCCAGGGACTTCCAGAAAAGACCGAGGAACGTCGCAAGTGATTGTCACGGTTCAGCTTTTTCACCATCGCTGAATCCAGTGACTTCCAGAGAAAACCACTGACGGCCGGTACAAAACGGTGCATCAAGTGGTACATCGGAAAGCGGAGCTTCCCGCTTCCGCTTTCTTGCTGGAGGAGCGCGGGATCGAACAGGACCATGCATCCAACTCGCTTCTTAGGAGTTGGGCTCATGCTCTCAGATCTCATGGTTCGCCAGGCCAAGACGACCGGCAAAACCTACACCCTGGCCGATTCCGATGGCCTCTCCCTCTTCGTCGCCGCCCACGGCGCCAAGGCCTGGCACTTCCGCTTCACCTGGGGCGGCAAGCGCGATCGCATGTCCTTCGGCAGCTACCCGGCGCTCTCCCTGAAGGAGGCGCGCGAGCTTCGCGATGAAGCCCGCAACCTGCTCGCCAAGGGCGTCAATCCGCACACGGAACGCAAGCGCAAGCGCCACGCCATCGTGCTGGCGGGCGAACACACGTTCCAGGCGGTCTACGACCAGTGGCTGACACATCGCAAGCTGTCGTTGGAGGAAGGTCGGCAGACCAGCCTGGAGCAGATCGCCCGCGTGTTCAAGAAAGACGTGTTCCCGGTGCTGCGTCACCTGACCATCTACGACATCACGCGCGCGCATCTGCTGGACATCATCGGCAAGGTGGAAAAGCGCGGCTCGCTGTCAGTGGCCGAGAAGCTCAGGACATGGTTCACTCAACTGTTCACCTATGCCACGGTGGCGATCCCGAACATGCACGACAACCCGTCCAAGGACTTGGAGGTCGTCGCGTTGCCGCTGCCGCCAGTTGATCACAACCCGTTCCTGCGCATGCCCGAGCTGCCGATCATGCTGCAGACGCTGCGCAAGTATCGCGGCCGCCTGAACACGCAGTTGGGCCTGCGGCTGCTGATGCTCACCGGGGTGCGCACCGGCGAGCTGCGTTTCGCCACGCCCGACCAGTTCGACCTCGAACAAGGCCTGTGGATCATCCCGGTGGCCAGGCTCAAGCAGCGTGCGTTGCTCACCAAGAAGAAGCGCAAGCGCCTGGTGGATATCCCGCCGTACATCGTGCCGCTGTCGGTGCAGGCCCAGGAGATCGTTCGGCACCTGCTGGACCAGTGCAAGCCAGCTCAGGTCTACCTCATCCCGGGCGACTGGTGCCTCAAGCATCCCGTCAGCGAAAACACGTTCAACGGCGCGCTCAAGCGCATGGGCTATGAGGACCAGCTCACGGGTCACGGCATCCGCGCGACGATTTCGACGGCGCTCAACGAACTCGGCTATCCGAAGAAGTGGGTGGATGCCCAGCTCTCGCATGCCGATCCGGACAAGATCAGCGCGACCTACAACCATGCCGAGTACGTCGAGCAGCGCCGCGTGATGATGCAGGATTGGGCCGATCGGCTCGACCTGTTCGAGCAGAACCAAGTCGAGGTCGCCAGCCGGCATCTGACCATCACGCTGCAAGGCCTGCCGACCATCGCTGGCCAGGCGGCCGCGCAGCCGCCAGTGGTCGACCTCACGGCACCGCAGTTGATCGTGACCGCGCCGACGCCCGACATGCCCGCAGCGCCGGCATCGGTGCAGCGACTGTCGGCCGTGCGCATGCCCGAGTACGCGCGGCCTCGGCTGTCGGAGGTGCAGCGCGAACGCCTGCAGGTGCTGGAGACCTTCGAGGCCCCCCACAACCTCTCGGTGGCGGACTACGCCAAGCTCGCGGGCAAGTCGCGCCGCTGGATTACCTACGAAATCCAGGCCGGCAACCTGCTGTCGATCCACATGGGCCACCGCGGGCAGCGGGTGCCGGACTGGCAGCTCGATCCGCTCAAGCGCAGGCTCGTGCAATCCGTGCTGAAACAGGTGCCGCGGGGGCTTGATACCTGGGCCATCTACCACGCGCTCCTGCAGCCCTATGACGCGCTCGGCGGGCGCGCCGCCATCGAGGCGGTCAACCCGAAGAACCTGCACCTGGCCGCGCGTCTGACCGCGGCGCAGAGCATCGCGGCGGACGATCCCGACGACTCCGACATTCCGGTGCAGGTACGGCGCAGCGTGCAGCGCCTGGTGCAGGACGCCATCACGGCCGATACCGCCGAAGACCTGATGGAACCTTGACGCGGTTGGCTTCAAGAAACGGAGCGGACGCGGCGCGCGAATCGCTCCTGCGGTTCGGTCAGGGCCGCACACGTGTGCAGCAGGTAGGCCATCACGATGGGCGGCGCGCCGGCCAGCGGTCGCACCGCGATGCCTCGGCACTGGTATCCCGCCAGCCGCGTGGCAGGTGCGATGGCAATGCCGTATCCCGCAGCGACCAGCGTCATCGCCATGTCGAAGGTGCTCACGACCTGCTCGTGCGGCGCGTCGCCGATCAGCCGATGCACTAGGGCCTGCCACGGTTCGTCGCAGGTAGATTGCGCACAGATGAGAGGCTGCTTCTGCAGTTCATGGCACGGCACTTCGCGATGGATCAGCATGTGTGAACGCTTGGCCACGGCTACGGCGAGCATGTCATGCCACAACGGCTCGCACACCCAGCCAGGCCATTCCAGGTCCGTGGACGACAGCGCGAAATCGAAGCCATCGTCCAGCGACTTGCTCGCCGGCCCGGCCGCAGCGCATCTGACCAATGCAGCAGAGGTTTCCGGCTCTTCGGCGCGCTGCAGTGCCAGCACGTCGGCAAGTTGTGAAGGCACCCACTCACCGAGCACGGCCACGCGGATCGCGGTGGAGGCATCGATCGATGTCACATCCAACTTCCTCCCAAGGGCAGAAACTCATGGCGGCGGCGAGAGCATGAAACATGCAATCGCGTTGTTGAGTTAAGTTTAACGTGGTTTATCTACGGGCAATGCTCGACGCTTTTGCCAATGCAGAAGCGCCCAATTCAGAGAGGCCGACCCACCGGCACGACCACCTACGAAGCAGAACCAGCCATCGCGTTTGGGGCCGCCGTTCGCGATCAGAGAACGAGCCAGGGCGTCGCCCAGGAAACGCTGGCGCACCTGGCCGGCATTGAGCGCTCGCACATGGGAAAGATCGAGCGCGGCGAGCACGTCCCCACGCTGCCCTTGATCCTCAAAATCGCCCGTGCGCTGAAATGCAGTTCCGCCCACCTGATGGCCCTGACTGAGGCCAAGCTGGCCGAGCCGGCTCCTCCCAAGTCTGAGGATTAAAGCCGGCCGGGGCGTGGCCGCCTACTATTCCTGCTCGTCGTTATCGTTATCGTTTTGAACTGCGGGATTTTCGCGCGTTGGGGCCTCGTTGGCGAGACGCAGGTAGGGGTTATCGGGCGGCACTTCCCCGAATAGCGCCTCGGGCCGCGCCAGCAGGTAGCCGTGCAGCCGCCGCGATTTGCGTGGGCCGGTGACGTCGCAGGTCCAGATGTTCAGGCCGCTGGGCTGCTTGCGATGTGCGCCCAACTTCTCGAAGCGCTTCTGCACCCACTGCCATGCTTCCAGCTTCTCTTGCCTGGCAATGGCCGCGACCTGCGGATGCTCTTGCGCGTACCGCTGGAAGACGCCAGGGCTGACCAGGTAGGCCGTGCCGGCGACGGTATGTACCAAGGCTTTGGCGTCGTTGATGATGAGCTTTCGCGACCGCACGCCCTGGGTCAGCCAGCCCATGAAGTCTTTGCCGGAGGGCTCGGCCTGTGGCCGGGGCGTTGCGGCTGGCGGCGCTGTCGGCATCGCTGCCGGCATGCTGCCCCGAGGATCACCTTCGGCGCCGGCCTGCGCGCCGGTGGCGGCTTCGGGCGGGATCAGGTTCGACGCCGGCGTGGCAGGTGCCATGTCCAGCAGATCGAGCAGCGCACCGACGCCGTTGTCCGCAGCCGCGGCCATCATCACAGGTGCGACCGGCGGCGCGCCGGACAGTGCAGGCTCTGGTCCCGCGCGTGCCGCACCAGGCGCTGCGGGAACCTGCTGCGCCGCGTCTTCTGGCTCCTGCTCGACCTGCACCTGCCCGGCGAACGGTGCGGGCCGATCGGCTGCTTCCCAGATCAGCGCGGGCGACAGCTTCAGGAACGTGAAGCTGTGCGACCAGCCGGCGTCGCTCGTGACCGAGGCCTTCCAGATCGCCTTACCGTCCGGCGTGGGCAAGGCGATGCCGTGGTCCTGCAGCACGTTGAACACCGCCGTGTTGCTGGCCGGGATGCCGTCGATACCTTGCTGCAGCAGGTGCGCGCGCAGTTTGTCCGAGACGGTTTTGCTCACCAGCCACAGCGCATCCTGGGTCAGCCAACCGTCCGAAGCCTGCGGCTGGTTCAGCTTGAATTCCTCGCGTAGCAGGAAACGCAGGCCATCGAGCAGTTTGCGCTGAAGGGCGTGCTTGGGCGCGGCCAGCGCCTTGCTGGGATCGCCGCCGAGTTCCTGGGCTACCGAGGCTTGGTCGGCCTGCACCACCAGCTCGCCGAGCGTGCCGGCGTGCTCGTACTGGCCGGCCAGCACGTACAGGAGCGCGGCCCACAGATCGGGATAGCCAGCGAGCCAGTCGAAGATGCCCGGATCGAGCAGCCGGGCATAGAGTAGCCCCGTGGCGGCGCTGTGCAGCCGGTACTCGCGCTCCTTCCTGTAGCGGAAGCGGTACGGCCGCCGCAACGGGCCGTGCCAGGGATGCCAGACCGTGCCGTCCGCGTACTCCACGTGCAGGTCGACGGCGACCTTGCCGATGTCGTGCAACAGCGCCGCATAGGCGGTGCCGGCCGTCCAGGCTTCGGCCTGGGCGGCTTGCGCCTCCGGTGTAGTGCCCGCGGGCAGCAGGTGCGACTGCCGCAGCTTCAGGGCGTAGGCGACGATCTCCAGGCCATGGTCCAGCATGCCGCCTGGGTAGGCATGGTGATGCGATTCCGAGGCCGGGAACTGCTGGACCAAGTCAGCGTAGCGTTCCAAGGGCGTTAGGTACAGCGTGGCGAACTGGCGGCGCGACAGCGAGGTGCGCTGCCAGATGTGTTCCAGCAGTCGCTGCCGGCGCGGTGTCGCCAGCAGCGATGCGGCCGGCTCCGGCCGCATCAGCCCTTTGCCGGGATTGGCGGGAGGAGTGGGTGTCGGCGCCACGCCGGAAGCAGGCGGCGGCCGTTTTCGTTGGAACAGCGAGAGCATGGCGAACCCCAGACGGTGGCCGGTCGGGGGAGCCTTTTGGCCTTTTCGGGTAGGGCCATTTCCCTTGGCCCCATTCCCTTGCCCCTTCCCCAGCCCTTTGGCCTTTAGGAAGCCTTGGGTATAGGGGCAGCAACGATGCTGTGCCACGATCAATGCGACACGGCGCTATCCCAACAAGCTGCAGGCGCTGTGCGCCGACTGTGAGCTGGCCCAGGCTGCCATCGCGGCTGAATGGCTTTCAGCAATCTCAGTAGTAGCCGTCGTTCTGATCCATCTCGCCCAGCCAGGAATAGATGCCGCCCAGCAGCATGAACACGCTGTCCATGACTTCTGAGAGGTGCCTTACGTTGACGTGCCGCAGCTCGGGGAGCGACACCTCGCCCTTCTTCGTCCTGGGATACCGGAAAGCGAAGGAACCGGGATCGACGGTATCGAGTTGGCGGATGAAATCCTCAGTGGCCGCTAGCTCTTTGTCGTCCTCGCGAGGATCGAGCTGTTGGAGGTGCCGGCGCAGTTCGTTCCACAGTGGCATCAAGCCGTGTTGATGATCGGCGACCGCTTCCTTGCCAGCCAGGCGGCGGGCCAGCGGCAGGATCAATTTCAGTTGGAGTTCCAGTCCTTGGCGATACAAGAACACTAGCGGGTAGACCACGCTGTCGAGGGACGCCTTGCGCTCGGCCAACGCCCCAACCAGGGCGTCCGCAGCATCCTTGTAGCCGGCGGCGTAGATATCCCAAGGGAAGTGAGTCCAACCCAGCATCGCGTTGTTGTGCCAGTCTTCGCCCTGGATGAAAAGCTGCTGCCCGGCGAAGTCGGATGGCGACTTCATGCTGGCGAGAGGATCGATGTCCGCTGCTGCATCGTCTTGGTCGTTCTGCACAATGCTCTCCAAGGAATTTGGTGGCGGCCAACGCGGGCCCGGCCTCTCAGTGCGTCGAAACGCCGTATCGTTTGAATAGAGCCTCGAAGAAGACCTTCACATCCGCCTTGGCTGTGGGTGCCTGCAGCTCTGCTGCCCCAAAGCGAAAGACTTCATAGCCGGCGAGCTTGAGTTCGCGGTCGGCCCGGACCATCTGCGCGTAGCGCTGCACGTCGGCAGTGCCTGCGGAGTCTGCGTAGTGGTGTTTGCCATCAACTTCGATGACGACCCGCACGCCCTGCGGAAGCAGTAGCAGGAAGTCCATGCGAAAGCGCAGAAGCGCGTCCGGCCCTCGCTCTTTGACCGTGCGCGGGTCCCAGTGCAGCCATACTTCTGGCAGCAGCGCTGGCAGGTTCGGCACGGCACTGCGGAATCCCTCGAAGAAGGCATCGAACAGCACGGACTGCGGCGGGGAATTGCGCGGCAAGCTGGCCTTCAGACGCGTGTACAGCGAACGTTTGGCCCGCGTGGCATCAGCGATCTGCTCGGTATCGCTCCACCACTGCTGCAGGTCGTTCCAGCGCAGCCCATCGTTCGCGATGGGGCGGTCATAGACGAGCACCTTGTCCGCGTTAGTGACGATCTCGACGTCGTTGTCCAGCGCGTCGCGGAAACGCAGATCGGGCTTGTCGGGCGAGGCGAAGATGAGATTCTTCGGCCGGCCTTTAGCCGCTGCGTGCAACGAGACCATAGAGAAGACCGGGTAGCCGCCTTCCGAACCCGTCTCGCGCAGTTCGACGCCGCAACTGCGCAGCGACTCGTTGACGCAACCAACGAAGTGGCGTTGCGCTGCCTCGTCGGGTCGAACGTCGGCGGAAGCCAGCCCCTCCAGAAACAGTGCAAAGCGTCGGTCAGAAGCGTCATAAGCGCCCAACTGGTCAAACAGCGTTTCTGCCGGCCAATCCTCCGGATTGCGATGGACGTGCTGCTGAATTTCAGCACGCAATCCCGTGGGCTTCCCGCCCAGCAGGTGCATCCAGTCATCGGTATCCAAGATCCACAACCGCTCTAGCAGCTCGTCGAACCTGCGAGCATCCCCATACAGCTCTTCGCCATTGAGCCGCCGCGCGACCTCGCGCCGATACCGCTTCGGGATCGGCGGGCACACACTGTCGCTCCAAAGGATGTCCTGGATCTGGTTGCGCGTGGTGGCATTTGGCGGGTGGCGCACCAGCAGTTTGCGCGCAACCGCAGGCAGGTCGGTGTCCCCTACTGCCTCGAAGCTGGAAGCCATGCGCTCGCGCTTGGAGCCGTCGGTGGTTGGCGCAGGTAGTCCCAATTCTTCGCAAAGCGTCGGCAGCATGGTGTGCGTGCCTGCATCTTTCAGCCCCGTGATGAGCGGTTCCAGCAGCGAGCGAAGTTGCGCGTAGTCCATCAGGCGCGACTCAGTTCCGCAGCGCCATGGCGCGCAGCAGCGCGTCGATCTGCCCGAATGCATCCTGCTGCCACTGCTCGGGCGTGCGGTCACCCAGCGCATGTGTGTCTTCAACGAAACGCCGCACGCATGTGGGGCCGTGTCCCTCGAAGGTGTCGAACTTCTCGGCGATGTGCCGGAAACCACGTTCACCACTTGCATGTCCCAGCAGTGGGCGACACTCCTGTGCCAGTGCCTCGATTCCATCAGGGTAGTTCCGCACGCAGTAGTAGATGTCGTAGGCATCCTTCTGCTTGTAGCGGCCTGCCAGTGCATGGCCCTTCATCGCCAGCAAAGCGGGGATGGAGCACACCGCGATCTCGACGCGATTCGTCCCTCCGTCTGGCATTGGCCCGGCCACAGCAACGAGTTGGTAGAACCTCATCGCCAAGTCGGCTCCATCTGCCCGTTGCACCGCGAAGTCGCTGATCAAGGGCGGATCGTTCTTGACGATTTCTGCATCGCGCGGCATCAAGAAATCGACCACGACATCGATCGCTTCCCCGCCATCTTGCGCGGGAACCTGGCGAACCAGTTGGAAGCGCCGAAGCCCCTCGCGCTGGGCATATCCATGGCCTTGAAGCGCGCCGATCAAGGTGGCGTACTCGCCGTCGCCTAGCGCTTCCGCGTCCAGCCCGACATCCACGTCCAGCGTGCCAACGTGAGGCATGTCTTCGTTGGCCAACAGCAGCCAGGGAACCGCGCCGCCGATGATGGCGAACTTGCCCTTGAAGCTGCCAAGGATCTGGCCGATCTCGACCAGCACGGACTTCACGGCCGCGGTCGTGCGGTCGTCATACTCGGCGGCCGACTGCGGTTCTTTAGGGGGTGTCATTTGGGCCATGAGAGTCGTTCCTGTCGCAGGTGGTCCGCGGCCTCGGCGCCACGCTCGCCGGCAATGGAGAGATCAAGGTAGGTTTGAACCGGGCTCGTACAGACCGCGCCTGGCGCCGGCTCAACGGTGTCGTCGAGTAGTCCCAGGTCCTTCGGCACGGTGACGATCACGTTCTCGCCCTTCGAGCTAGGCGTGAGCTTCAGCGCTGCCTGGAGCTTGCGCAGGCCTTGGTCGTCGGCGAAGAAGTAGTGCGAGCCGGTGCGGGCGTAAGGCGAAAGCCACTGTGCCGCCGAAAACGATGCGAAGGCAGCACGCCCGGGGCTGTTGTCCGCACGCAGTGCGCTGCGGGCCGCGTCTTCAAGTGCGCTCCCATGCAGCGACGTGTAGAAGCGCAGCCGCTCACCTGGTGGCGCGGTGTAGCTGTCCCGCCATGCGTCTAGCAGGGCATTGGGCTCCGAGAGGACCAGACCATCGTCCGACGCGCGTGCCCACTCCCGATCAATCAAGCCGGTGCGCACATTGCTGACGTGCCCCAGGCTGACCCCGGAAATTTCCGACAACTCGGTGACGCGCCATGCACGGCCAGGGTCACGCAGCATGGCACGCAGCACCTGTGCAGACTTCGGTCTGAACAGCGACTTTAGTTCGCGTTGTTCTGCCACAGGCTTGTCGGCCACCGTGCGCTCGATGAACACGCCGCCGAAGGCGATCCGGGCGTTTCCCTCCAAGTCGAGATAGCCGACGCCTTTCTCGTCGCACAACTGCCTCACCGCTGGAGAGATGTAGGGAGCGATGAAAACGGGCGTCGCTCCGACGGCTCGGTGCGCAACGTAGTTCCGCAACTCCAGCAGCGCGGCCCGGGCGTACCTAGGCTGTCCGTTCGACTTGAACTCGCAGATGAGCTGGTGCGGCCGCCCCTCCACGAGTAGCCGGGCTATCAGGTCCGGTTCCCAATCGCCAGAAACGGCCTCGGCGTCGATGCCTTCCACGTGAAGGATTGGAATCTTCTCAAGCAGTTCACGTAGTGCCTCACCAGCACGAGTCTCTGCTTCTTTCATAAAATTTGCCTCTTTCAGCATCCGCTGAAAATACCACATTTCTTGAAACCCATCTGGGAATTTCACTGGTGCGGTCGCTTTCAGCGTCCGCTGAAACCGGCGCTGAGACTGAAACCCTGCGCAGTTGGCTAGGCGATGGCCGGTTCTTGACACGTCCCGATGTGCGCCGTACATTTGTACGTACATACGGCAAAGTGCCGGCTGACTGGAGTTTTGCATGGTACGCACTGAACGACTAGAGTTGCGCGTCGACGAAGACCTGCTGCAGCGCATCGATGACTGGATGGAGCAAACTGGCAGGGCTAGTTCGCGCTCGGATGCTCTTCGCCAGCTTGTGGACATCGGGCTAGGAACCATGACGGGTCGGACCGTCCACCTGAGCGCTGGCGACAAGCTGAATTTCATGCTGTTGCGCGACATCGCCAAGCACCTGAAGGTGCCCACGGAAACCGATGTCGACCTGATGGCCGAAGTCATCTACGGTGGTCACTATTGGGCACCGGCCTGGGAGATGCAGGGGCTGTTTCACAACCATGCCGACCGTCCCGCAGACGTGTCCCTCGTCGTCAATGTCCTGGACATGTGGAGCTTCATTGAGGAACGGGTCGAAAAGCTCGAACCTAGTGACCTGGAGAAAGTGAAGGCGGCAAACTACGGGCACGTGCCGGAATTCGCGGGCTTCGATGGCAACAACGAGTCGGAGCTGATGAACATCGCCCACTTTCTTGTCGAGAAAATGAATCGCTTCTCGCGCTTCAAAGGGCGTGACTTCAACTCGCATAGTCTGTCGATAGCGCGTCAACGTCGCATGGTTGCTGCATTCGAGCCGATTCGCGCGACTCTGGACCTGGGACGTCAACTAACCGCCAGCCAGATCATCGCGATCCTTGAGGCGGGTCGCGCCTGACGAGCGCAAAGTATGAGCAACAGTTGACGCAAGACGAGACGCCCGATCATGAGGTAGCCAACATGAAGACCGAAGCACAGACCGCCTTCGCAGAACGCCTCGGCCGAACGCTGGGCCGGGCTTGGCGAGGCTGTGCGCGTCTGGATCGGCGGGCACAGGGCTGGCTGTGTGCGCAGGGCCTGACGCCCGGCGCTGCTCGGGCTGTGTCGCTGGTCATCAAATTCACGGCCTTGGCCGTGCTCCTCTACAGTGCGTTCTGGTTGGCTCTGCTGATCGTTGGTCTGGCAGTCGTGGCGTGGATGGCGAAGCAAGACCACGACGAAGAGAATTCTGACTTTCTCGGTCGTAAAGCAGAGGAAGTCGATCATCGTCAGGGCCTGTTCTATCACCCGGCGTCTTACGACGACGATCCAGACCCTCGATTCAAAGACGACTGATGCACGTCGCGGCGCGCGCTACTTCTTGGCGGCACTGATCAGCATGTTTGATCCCCTGCTACCTGCTTGCCCGGCTTCCCTGGTTCCGCTTGCCAACCCTTGAAGCACGCCGCCTGCGCGGACGCCCACCCAGCCAAGTGCGGTGACCCACAAGCTGGGAAGAATAAGGAACATCGTCGCCATCACGAAGTTCAGCAGCATGTCTCCGAAGGCGTTGTTCAGCCCGATCAGCGGATCGAAGTTGCTGTGCGGCCGGTTCGCGCCGAACCCCCAGCCGTAGAGCGCATCGAGGATGGTGGAATCGAGCCAGCGCGCGAGCTGGAACCAGAAGTCCACGAAGAACAGCGCGAACTCCACGCAGCTCACTGCGACCAAGGCCTTCAACTCGTAGGTTCCGAATACCAGCACCAGCGGGATGCAGATGACCAGGGCCATCTTGAGCAGGGACAGCACCATCGGCAGCGCCTGGCGCACCACATCCATCGCCGGGAAGAAGCCGAGCGACCCCATCGTCATGCCCAGGTCGCCGGCGCCGCGCGTGACGATGTTGGGCAGCGTCTTCTCGATTTGCCCGCCGTAGTCGGTGTAGACCGAGCCCTGGTTCATCTTCTGCTGCCTCGGCGCGACCGCGGCGCGGATCACCGAATCGTTCACCTCGTTCTGCGACAGGAAGCCCGCCCAGCGGCCCATGCGCGTCAGCAGGTCAGGATCGACCTGGGCCAGCAGGCGCGCACGCAGGCCGCTGTTGCCGTCCGACCACCATTGCCGGCAGGTGGGATAGCCCCCGCCGCTGTCCACCTGGGCCAGCCCTGCATCGCGCGTCGCGTCATAGGGCCAGGCCGTGCGGGGCGTGTTGGAGTGGTACGTGTCGTAGAAGCCCGCGTTGTCCAGGAAATAGTTCGACCCGATCCAGGTCACGTCATTCATCTGGTCATCGGAGAGCGTGGGCCGGCCCATGAACAGCTTGGCCCGCGAGGGGCCGTAGCAGTCGTGCACGAAGTCGCCCACCTCCTGGGCGAGCACCGGGTCGTCGATGCGCGTGGCGTCCACGTCCATGCGCATCTGCCGCAGGTCCGTGCCGCAGGGGATGGCCGCCACCGCACCGCCCGTGACCGCCTTCGAGATCGAATGCATGAAGAACCACCACACCGGCACCAGCGCGCTCTGGTTGTTGAGCGTCGTGTAGACGTTGGACCAGCCCGTGTCGGCCGGCTGCGGAACGCTGACCTGGCACTGCGCGGAGCGCGTGGTGTCGAACTTGATCGTGGCGAGGTCGACCGGAATGAAGGGGATGCCGGCGAACAGGATGACCACGATCGCCACCCACACGCGGTTCTCGATGCGCATCGAGGACAGCACACCCTTGTTGCCCTCATCCGCGCCCTCGGCCCGTGCGCGCAGCCACTCGTGGATCACGATGGCGACGAAGGGCAGCGCGAACACGCCGCTGGCGACCAGGATGTTCCAGATGCCGTTGTTGACGATCCACCCGACGAGCGTGAGGTAATACTCCAGGTAGTCGGTCGTGTAGAGGGTCATGGCGTGCTCCTCGCCTCAGTCGTTCAGACGCTGCGCAGCAGTTGGCTGCCTTCGAGCAGCACGAGGGTGAGCACGGCCGCGACCTCAACGCGCCGCAGGCGTTGCTGCGCTTCGGCCGAAGGCTCGCGATCGCGCAGGCGCCGACGCATCCACCACCAGCCGCAGGCGGTCGCGGCATAAAGCAGCAGCCGCCAGGCGAAGAAGTAGCCGCGGTTCGCTGCGAGCCAGCGCTGCCATCCGTCGATGCTGCCAACGACGTGGATGCCAGCGGCGTTCACGCCGATGGCGACGCCGGCCACCAGCCCCACCCACAGCAAGGCCTTGAGCGCGCCGGCCGCGACGCGCCGGTTGAACAGCCGCACCGGCCAGAATCCGGCACGCTCACTCATGGCGTGCTCCGCGGCTTCTGCACTTCCTTGAGCCGGTCGCGCGTGGTGTCGCCCTCGAAGATGCCGCGCGAGCCGGCAGCGCGCGTGCCGTGCCGCTGCACGATCGCCATCGCCGAATTGCCGGCCAGGGTGCGCCGCAGCTCCAGCTCGGTCTTGAGGTTATTGATCTCTTGCTCCAGCGCCGTGTTCTCCTGATCGACCGCCTTCACGGCCAGTTCATTGGCGGCGACGTTCGGCTCCTTCTTGCCGGTCAGCAGCGTGCGCTGCAACAGCAGGGCTTTCTCCAGCACGCTCGACAGCGCAGCCTCGGACGCCAGGCGCTTGCCCAGCAAGTCTTGATCGGGCTCGTCGCGCAGCGCCTCGATCACGCCGCGCGTGATCGGCAGCGAGTTGCTGCCGGCGACTTCGAGGTTCGCCACCGTCATCGGCGTCGAGCCCGTCACGAGGCCCTGCAGCGCCTGCAGCTTGGTCTCGTACTCTTCCTGGATCACCGGCATCAGGCCGACGCCGGGCGTCGTCTGCGTCTTCGTGCAGGTCTCGCAGGTGCGCTGCTCGCGCTCGCCGAGCACGCGGGTCGCGAAGTCGGCGGCGGCTTGCGGCGAGGACCAGGTTTGGCAGGTCAGCCGGTTGCCGCAGGATGCGCGCGGGATGGATGAGGTGTCCGTGACGCCGCGGCTGTTGAGCAGGTTGTAGCCGGCGCGCGTCACGTCGCCGACCACCTTGATGGAACCCTGGCCCGAGCCACCCGCGTTGCTGCCCCCGACCCAGGGCACGCCGTTGTTGCCCTTGTTGGATTCGGCCTGCTCGACGGCCGACACGGCATCGGTGCTGCTCACCGCATCGCGCAACGCGAAGCCTTCGGCGAGCTGATCCCAGCCAGCCTGGCCGCCGGCCATGTCCGCCATCCGGTTGGCCATCGCCTTGCAGGTCATCTTGCTGCGGTCGAAGTCGAGCCGCGCTTGCAGCACGCCGTTGGTCAGCAGGTTGTAAAGGCCCGGATCGGCGCGCTGGATGATCAGCGCCGGCAGCGAGGCGACGGCGCTGGTCGCGCTCTGGATCACGTTGCTCATGATCTGCTGGAAGCCGTTGGTGATGCCGTTCAACTGGTTCTGCAACGTAGTCGTGATGCTCATGTCGCCGCAGATCAGGTTGCTGTTCCAGCCGATGCCCACACCGATGCTCTGCATGTTCCCGGCGCCGCCCATGGACACGGCGCGGCCGCCACCGATGCTGTAAAGCACGTCATCGCCGATCACGCTGCCGCTCACGCCAACGCCGGTGGGGTTGATGCGGGTCTGCGCCCAGGCGACGCCGGCCGTGACCGCGCACGCGAGCGCGATGCTGAGCATGTACAGCTTGGCGCATTGCGCGAGACGGGAGAGAGACGTTTTCATGGGCACACCTCAGAGGAAATCGACGCTGCCGAGGAAGACCTGGCCGCGGCGCTCACAGCAGGCGTAGGGCCGCCACAGCGCCCAGGCGTAGTCGCCCTGTTGGGCTTGCACGCGCGTGTTGGAGTGCGGGAAGACCGCGCAGGAATTGGAGAGGGTCGGCGTCAGCTCCTGCCATTTGCCGGTGGAGGCGTCGCTTTCCACCAGCGCGCCGGCCGGCCAGTAGCCGTCGCTCGAACTCGCGAGCAACGGCTGATAGACGTGCGGCTGCATGCGCCGGGTCACGACGTCGCCCGCGCGCTGCGCGACGATGGCGCCGCTCTTGTAGTCGTCAGTCTGATGCAGGAAGCCGCCGCGGGGATAGACGTTCCCCCACAGGTTCAGCGTGGTGCGTCCGCCGATCTCGCGCATGCCGGGGATGAGCGCCTCGGGATACACCATCTCCGGCACGTTGTAGCGCCAGGCCAGCGTGTCCAGGGTGCTCAGCAGATACGGCATGAAAGCCGTGCCGGCTCCTTGACAGGCGTAGCCGGAGGCGCTCGCGAACTGGCTGAGTACCGAGCCGCCGGGATGGCCGATCACATCGGCATTCTTGAACTTGGCGAGGTTGTTTTCGTTGTCGTGATTGGTTGTGCCATCGCCACCCGCCTGCGCCGTGGAGTTGGGCGTGCTCATCGCACGCACTTCGACCCACGGGTTCTCTCCGGTATTCGAATAGCTCGACACCACCGCGTCCGGCACGTAATGCCGCACCTTCACCGATGTGCGCACGGTGCAGCCCGTCCACGTGCAGAACAGCCAGTAGCAGATGCCGACGACGCGGTATTCCAGGCAATCGGGCGATAGAGTCGAAGACACGATTGTCGCCGTGTTCAGCGCGAAGCTCGAAGCGGCGGCGCTCAACAACACCGAAGCGATGGCGAGGCGTGCCCGGCGTGAGTGCGCCGACAACAGACGATTCATGGCTGCGTCCTCCGATGGGCTTCGATGCGAGCCAAGGCGCGTGTCACGTCGGGGTCGCCGTAAACCACGTAGCGGCGATCGGCCACCACGGCGGGCACCTTGACGATGCCCAGGCCCCAGGCATCGGCGACACCCTGGTAGGCGCTGCCGATGCGTCGTTGCAAGGCCTGGCCGCCATCGCGCAGGCGCTGCTGCACGAGCGCGGCCGCGCGGCTGGGGTCGTTTGGCAGACCGGCCGCCAGCTCGGCCTCGATGCGCTCGGGCAGGTCCAGCTCGATCACGCGGGCGCCGCCAGCGGACTGCAGCGGATGCCGGCTGTCGGTCACGACCAGCACGTCGGCGGCCGATGCGGTCTGGCCGAGCAGACACAGCAGCAGGCCTCCCGCGCACGCGATGCGCGTGATCCGCAATCGCGGAATGGAACTGAACAAGGGAGCCGTCATGGCGGGCGTCCTGGGGATGAGAGCAAGGCCTCTAGTCGAACGCCGAAGGCATGTCCGCTGCGACAAGGAATGCGCACCGCGTACCCCCCGCTTTCGCAACCAGTGCAAGGAAGAAGAACGGGAGCCGAAGCTCCCGTGGGGATCAGGCAACCGCAGCCACTACAGCCTGAATGGCTCGGCGGGCATGGGCCTGCCAAAACGGATCGACCAGCCGGCCGGCGAGTACGCGGGCACGCAGGCGCAGGCCTTCGGCCGTGCTGTAGTTGTCCCAGCCGGCTTCGTAGGAAGCTTCGCCACTCAGGTCATCGACCTGATTGGCAACGGCGGCCGCTTCCTCGTTCGACGTGATGGGTTCGGACCAGCGGATGCCCGCGCCCCACACCTGCCCGGTGAGGACGAGGCGATCTAGGGAATCGCGCACGAGGATCAGTTCCGGCCGGAAGCCCACGGCGTCGGTGTCCGAGTTCAAGTCGAACTCGTCTTCGGACACGCAGGCAAGGGCCAGCGCCATCGCGTCCTCGATCAGGCCGCGTTGGCCGAGTTCGAGGACGGAGGGCATCCAGTAGGTGCCGTAGATCGGATCGTCTTCGGGATACCCGACGTAGCCCTGGCAGGTGACCGTGAATTGACGCCAGAACACATCCTCGCGGATGAGGGTTCCGGCGCGGTAAGGCGTGGCCACGAAGGTCACGCCGTCGACAACATGGGTCTTGGGTTGCATGGCAGTCTCCAAAGAAGAGTTGCGGGAGCGCATGCAGCCCCTGCGGGCGTGGGCGACCCGCGTGGGATGAACAACAAGCGAAGGAAGAACGGGCATCCACCACCGCAGCGCGACGGCTGTTCGCGTCGAGGGATGCAAGGCGAACGGGATGATCAGCGCGGCCAGGGCCGCGTCGTAGCCCTTGAAGATCGGGGGCTACCTGGGCATGTCGCCGAGAGACTCGGCAGGCATTTCCTTCGATGCGGTCTCGGTGGTGCCGCCGGCTGCCAGCAGGTCGATGGCCGACAACAGCGCATCGCCTTCGACCGGGCCATGCAGCACCAGCGTCTTGCCGGACTGGCGGTCCTGCAGGCGCAGCGTGGGCGTGACCTTGATGCCCTCCTGCGCCGCGCTCGCCGACTGCGCGCGAATCAGCGCGTCGGGGTGGTCGCTGTCGAGGCACTGCTGGGCGGCCTGCGTGATGCCGGGATAACCTAGATCCTCGGGGAGGCCCTGGCCGTCGCCGCGCGTGTGCGCGTAGACCCATTCGACTGCTTGCCAGAACGCGGCTCGGCCGCCAGCCTCGCCGACGCATTCGACCAGGCGCGCGTTGGCAGTCGCGGCCGGCTCGTGCGTCGTCAGCGGCAGGTGGTGCCACTGCCAGTTCACCTCGGGGTGAGCATCGATCCACTGCTTGAGCACTGCGAAGTACGCCCGGCAGAACGGACATTCGAGGTCGGCGTACTCCACCACCGTAAAGCGTGCATCGTCGCGGCCATAGCGCCAAGGCGGGCCGGCCGTGGATGTGGGCGCCGGCGTGGGCGTCGGGTTGAACTCGGCCGACGTCGAAGCGTCTTTGGCGATCGGCGCCTGCGGCTGCGTGCCGAGCCAGGCCGCCGCGATCAGCGCGACGACGAGCAGCACAGCGACCAATGCGACGGAGCGGGATGGAATGAAGCGAGCGACCTGCATGGTGTTCTCCCTCACGCCAGCGCATCGAGCGCCAGCGACGCGATGCCGCGGGCGCGATCGATCTTCTCGGCGATCCTGAAAGCGGCATCCAGCTCGCCGATGCCGTACTGCTGCATCAACTGAAAGCGTTCCGCCTTCTCTTCCGGCTCGGTCTGAGCCAGTGCCAGGTAGAGGCTGGGCGGCACCGCGCGGAACAGCACTTCCATGCTCTTGGAGAGGATCACGCCCTCGGTGAACTTGCCCGCCTCTTTGCGGGCCGACAGCATCAGCGCCTTCTGTGCCGGATTCAGCTCGCGGAAGCGCGCGATCTTCTCCACCTCGTCCGGTGGCATCGACAGGCAGATCCACCACTCGATCATGTTCAACATGGGCTCGGCGGCCTTGGGCAGGTCGTCGATGTTCTGCGTCGCCAGCCAGTACCAGGCGCCGAGCTTGCGCCACATCTTCGTGATCTTCACGACGTAGGGCGCGAGCAGCGGATTCTTCGTGATGATGTGGCCTTCGTCCGTCACGTTGATGATCGGGCGGCCCAGGAATTGATCGCGCTCGGCGATGTTGTTGACCGTGTTGATCAGCGAGATGTAGGCGATGGAAAGCTGCGCGTTGTAGCCCTCGCGCGCGAAGGTGGCGAGGTCCACGATGGTGATGTCGGCCTCGGGCCACGGCGTGCCGGGCCGGTCGAACATCTCGCCGTCCACGCCCTGGCAGAACATATCCATCGCGTCCGCCATCTCCAGCAGCCGCGCGCGTCGCCCCTCGGGCAGCGACGTGTCGCGGGCGCGCTCGCGCAGCGCATCGCGCACGTCCCGCGTCAGCGCCGTGCGCCGTTCGGCCACGCAACGCTGGGCGGCGTCGAGGATGCACTGGCGGATCAGGCTGCGGTCGGCACGCGTCATGCGCGCTTCTTCCTTGTCCTCGCCGCCGGTGATCATCAGCCGCGCGGTGATCTCCAGTTCGCCGAGCACGTCGCGCTGCTCGTCCACTTCCTCACTGCGGCTTGCCGCCTGCGCTGCGGGCTCCTGGTCCTCGTCCAGCGCATCGGCATCCAGCGTCTGCACCTGGCTCGGCGTATCGACCAGCCGGTGCGCATCCGCAAATGGCGCGAGGCTGACGCCTGCGCCGGGCGCGAGCTTCACGCGATGCACCTTGAGGCCCAGCCGCGTGGCGAAGTCGCCGAACAAGCCGAAGCTGTTGCCGGCCTCCACGATGAACAGGCGCGGCCGGTAGATCGCCGTGACCTGGTTGAGGATGTTGTTGAGCGTCGCGCTCTTGCCCGAGCCGGTGGGGCCGAACAGGAAGAGATGCGCGTTCATCTGCCGGTCGAGTCGGTTCAGCGGATCGAAGGTGATCGGCCCGCCGCCACGGTTGAAGAACGTGATGCCCGGATGCCCCGTGCCCTGGCTACGGCCCCACACCGGCGCGAGGTTCGCGGCATGCTGCGCGAACATCAGTTGCGTGTACCACTGGCGCTTGTCGGAGGCTGGATCGAACACGCAGGGAAGCGAGCGCAGGTAGCTGTTGAGCGGCGCCACCTCGTCCTCCTCGCGCACGGGCTGCAGGCCCGCGTTGAGCATCACGTTGACCAGTTGCAGGCCGCGGGCGTCGAGCTGCGCGAGGTCGCGCCCGCGCAGGTAGAAGGCCAGCGCACCGCGGTAGAGCTTGTGCGCGCTACCGATCAGACCACGCGCTTCTTGCACGTCGCGGCGCGTCTGCTCCGAGGCGAGCGTCTCGCCGACCGACTTCTTGCTCAGGTGGTTCAGGTGCGCTTCGAGCACGTCCTGCGGCGTCGCGACGACCGTCAGGCACATCACCGTGTCCTCGGGCATCTGGTCGAACAGCGCATTGACCGCATCGCCGCCCTTGCGAGTCTCGCCGGTGACATGGCCGGTGGCGGGCGGCATGCGCAGCCGGTCCATCACGATGACCCGGTGCGGCATGCCGTCGAAGAGCCAGGTGCCGTTCGCCACGTCCGAGCGCGGCTGGCCGAAGAACAGGCGCTGCGCGAAGTCGCCACTTGCAAGCTCCATCTCCAGCTCGATTTCGCCGTCTTCGGCTTCCTCGGGATAGCGCGTGAGCGCATAGAAGCGCTCGCGGTCGTCGGCGCTGGGGCCGAGCGGCGTCGGGTGTGGGTTGAACCAGCGCAGCAGCCAGTCGTGGATGTCGGCCGCCGCCATGCGGCGGGACTTCACGCCCGCATTGGCGAGACCCCCGGCGAGCCGGTCGCAGATCGTCGTCAGCGCCTGCTCGGGCGACTGGCCGCGCCGCGATGCGGTCGCCGCGTTCGCGCGCCGGTAGACCACCATGCGCACACGCCGGACCTGGCCGCGCCACGGCAGGCGCGTCACCGTCGTGTCCTCGAACAGCCCGCCGGGCTTGGAGATGGCGCGCAGGTGATGCCCGAAGAACCGCAGGTAGAAGTCCGTGAAGGCACTGCCCTGGGCGCGCGGCCTCACATAGTCCGCCAGCCCGCGCAGGTAGTTGTCCCAGGTCGATTCGTCCTGGGCATAGAGCTGCACCACCCAGGGGTTCTCGTCGAGTTCGTCGAAAGAGTCCTGCAGCGCGTTCTCCAACGCATCGCGTGCCTGCCACAGCCAGGCCATCTCGCGGCCCTCGGTGCCCACCGGCGCCAGCTCGAAGAAGCCCGCGACCGACTGGCCGTCTTCCAGCAGCATGCTCTTGGAACCCGGCAGATACTCCACCCACGGGAGCAGATCGGCGAAGGACGGTGACACGCCATAGAGGGCCTGCATATCCGCCTCGGTGGCCGGACGACGCGGCCGGTCGGCTGCTGCTTTGCCTGGCTCCGGGATGCCGTGCGCTGCGAGCGTCGTCACGTGCCGCGACCAGGCATCCTCGCCCTGCGGGTCAGAGCCAGCCAATGCGAGGG
Organism: Variovorax paradoxus; assembly: GCF_022009635.1. Classification (NCBI taxonomy): domain Bacteria; kingdom Pseudomonadati; phylum Pseudomonadota; class Betaproteobacteria; order Burkholderiales; family Comamonadaceae; genus Variovorax; species Variovorax paradoxus. The sequence continues at coordinate 3,346,560 of NZ_CP091716.1, read as the reverse complement.
CCTTGCGCGGCCAGGGCAAGGTCCAGGCCATCAGTAGTCCTCCAGGCGCTCGCCAGGCATGGCGTACTGCACCCGCTGGTACAAGGGAAAGACGGTGGTGTAGCCGGGCACGGGCACCGGATCGCTGCCGGCCAGGTGCGGGAACACGTACATCACCAGGTCCGGGTTCGGCAGTCGGTGGAACTGGCGGTAGATCTCGTTGGCCGCGGTGCGCGTGTAGGCGGCAGCGGCGGCAGGCGCTGCCTGCGTATCGGCCTCGCTCAGCGCCCGGCGCAGGTCCTGGCGCGCGTCGAGCAGTTGCCGGGCAGCTTGTCCGCCACCGGCGCTGCCGCCCGTCTCCTGGGTCCACACATCGAGCATCGTGTAATCGCCGTGCGGTAGCAGCTTGTCCTTGCTAGTGGCGCAGCCGCCCAGCACTCCGACCGCGCACAGGACCGCGACCGATTCAATCCAAATCCGACGCATGCTTGCCTCCGATGCGGTGATTGACCCGACGCCCCTTAGCGTCGTAGTCGATGTTGAGCGGCTGCTCCAGGTGCACGGCGACCTTGGCGCCGGGGCGCACGTAGACCGCGGCGAAGGCCTGGCCGTAGAGCTTGTTGACCCAATCAGCCATGTCGCGCACGCCACCGGCCAAGATGCGGCCCATCGCCTCGTTGCCGCTGATACCCACCGTGCCGAGCGAGCCGTTGTTGTTGGCGACCACGGCCACGCTGCCGTTGTCCGACTTGATCAGTGACGCCGCGCCGGCCCCAGCCGCCGTGATGAGGGCCTGCGAGCCCAGGTACTGCTGCGCGTTGCTGCGCCGTTCACCGCTGACGCAAGGAATGCCGTAGGGGTCGCTGATCCAGCCCAGGCCGCCGTGCGTGGTGCTGTTGGCGCTGCTGCCCGACCCGCTGCCGTTCTGGTTCCGGTTGCCGTCCTCCGGCATGGTGCGCACCGTCCCGTCGTTGAAGACGAACGTCACCGAGCGAATCTGGCCGCGCACGCAGGAAAGCGTCCAATCGCCGGAGGCCGTGCCGCTGACCACCGCACCGGCCACGTCGGGAATGTCGATGCCGTTGGCGGTCAGGTTGTCCGGCCCAATCAGCACCTTGAACGGATACGGGTCATTGACCGTGCCGTCGATCGGCACGCGGCCGATCAGCGCGGTCATCGCGATCGAGCCCATCAGCGTCGAGTTCGACGGCACCGTGTAGACCGGCTTGGCCGACGCGCCCACGGTGCGGCTGCCGGCGTCCGCCACGGTGCTTGCCACGCTGTCGGCCGTGTCGGAGAGCGTCTTCTGCGCCGGCCCGAAGCTCGTCGGGAAGTTCAGGCCACCGCTGCCGCCGTTCTTCGCCGAGGGCTTCGCGTCGTCGGGCTCCACCCAGCGCGTGCCATTGGCGCTGCGCGCGGCACCCCCCTGGGTGCCGCCGAAGCCCTTGCCGTCGCCTTCTTCCAGACCGAGGCCCACCGGAAGGTCGGCCTGGCCGCCTTTGCCGGAGAGGCCATCCAGGCGCCGCTGCAGGTCTTGCAGCAGGCCCTGGGTCTGCTGGCGGTCGCTGGAGAGTTGCTCGCGGTCCTGCTGTAGGCGGCCACGCTCGCCGTCCAGCGCGGACTGGATGCGTTGGTCGATCGCGCTTTCCCGCGCGCGCATGCGCTCGTTCTCGGTCTTCTGGTTCTTGTTGTCGTTGAGCGCCGTCTGCAGCTCGTTGCGCAACTGCTTGACCTGGGCCACCAGCGTCGCGACGGTATCGCGCGGCGTGTCGCCCTCGATGCCCAGCGCCTTCATCTCCTCGGGCGTGAGCGAGTTGGCGGCGCTGGCGGGCGCGGGCTTGGCGCCACGATCACCGGAGAACAGCTTGATGCCGACGAACAGCAGCACCAGCGCCATCGGGATCAGCAGCCATTTGAGGAGGGGGTTACTTTTCATGGCGGGCACCTCCTTCGGCCTGGCCGGCCGCCGCTGCCGGCGGCAGGTTCACCGTCGCGTCGATCGGTGAGAGCTTGGGCAGCAGCGACTCGGCCAGGCCGTGGCCACGGGTAACGAGGTAGACCACCGTCATGTCGGCGGCGCGTCCGGCCGGCGCCAGGTTCGGGTGCTGGAAGGTCGCGGCGAGGAAGTCGCCCTGCAATGCGCGTGGGTCCAGGTCGAGCCAGCGACCGGAGGTGTTGGTGAGCTTCACGGCCGTCACCCACTGGTCTTCGAGCCGCCATGCGGCCAGCGCCTGCGCACGCACCGGCAGCGTGGGCAGCAAGGTCGAAAGCTCCAGAGTGCGCCGCAGGTTGACGCGGCCGATGCCGGGGACAGGTTCCACGGTGCGCAGCGGCGCATAGAGGTTCTGCGCCGCATAGCGCGTGAGCACGACGGCCACCGGCGTGGCGCGCTTCGCAGTGACTGCTGTGCGCTGCGCATCGTCGTCCGTCGTCGCAGCCGGCTTGGCCGGCTCGCCGTAGCGGGTGGTCGGTACATCGCTCTCGACGATGCGAACTGGTTCGAGCGCAGGCTGGCCCGCCTTCGCCGGCTCGGCCGCGATGTCCAGCAGGATCAGCGCGCCCGACTCCACGTCCTGCAGTTGCAGTCGCGTGGGCGCGATCGGCGCATTGGCGCGCAGGTAGATCGCCCCACCGGCGCTCTGCACGCGCAACTGCTCGCCGACGCCTGCCGGCACGCCGATGCGGACGTTGCGCTCGATGAACACCACGCGCTCCTGGCCGACCACCAGCGGCACCGCGAGCGGCAGCCGCTCCCAGCGCAGGATTTCGATGGCATGGGCCGCAGGCACGAGGGCCAGGCACAGCAGCAGGCCGGCCAGGGCCGCAGCGAACGGGCGCATCACGAAGGGCTTCATGGGGTGTCTCCCTGCAAGTTGGAGCCGGCGCTCGCGGCCCTGCCGGGCGGTGCCGGGGGCGGCGGGGTTTCGATGCGTTCCGGCGCGCGCGCATGGCAGTCCAGCGCCAGGCCGAACGGGTTGCGCTCGGGGTCCACGTCCATGCGCACGACCTTGAGTGCATAGCGCACGAGCGCGCGCTTGACCTGCTCGGCGCCCAGGTACTCGTCCGCGCTCACGTCCAGCGTGACGACCCAGTTGTTGGTCGACACGGTTTGCACGCGCGCGGCCGGGTCGTCGCCGTAACCACGGCCGGGAATCTCGTAGATGCCGCGCACGCGCTGGCGCAGTTCGCCGTTGCTGCGCCGAAACTCGAAGTCCTGCTGCAGGAAGGCGCGGCAGCTCGGCGTGAAG